>JAICUQ010000041.1 GCA_025935755.1 Chthoniobacterales bacterium
CGGCGCTCTGTCGCCGTGTCATCGCGGCGCTCTGTCGCCGTGTCATCGCCTCGACAGAGCGAGGCGGCTACATGGAATGCGGCCTTGGCGTGCAGCAACCGCATTCCGGGATGAAATGTTTTGTTGTAGCCACGGCGCTCTGTCGCCGTGTCATCGCCTCGACAGAGCGAGGCGGCTACATGGAATGCGGCCTTGGCGTGCAGCAACCGCATTCCGAGATGAAATGTAAGTTTTGTTGTAGCCACGGCGCTCTGTCGCCGTGCTTTCACCCACAACGAGACTGCGGCTGACGGAGCGAAGCAACTCCAGACGAGACCGGCCGGAGACAGCAGGATCTGGAGTCAACCGGGCTGCGCAAATTCGGTTGCGGCGATTTGATCGCGCGCTAAAAAAGCGGATGCCAAATCGGCCCTCCGGCTTTCGCAATCCATGGCTGCAGCTCGGCGTCAGCGTCGTGTGTGTGTTCGTCTCGGAGCTGCTTTTGAAGCGCGGTGCGACCGAAGTTGCGGCACCAGACCACGCGCTATCGTGGACCGGAATTAACGGCCTGGCTTCGCCACTGGTGTGGTGGGCGATTCTTTTGATTATCGCAAGCTTCATCACCTGGCTGTACGTGCTTCGCTATATCCCGCTCAGCCTTGCTTATCCGCTCTCGCGTGTGGTCGATATTCTCGTCCCCCTGGGCTGCTGGATTTTTCTCGGCGAACTGATTTCCACACTACGTTGGTGCGGGATTGCGCTGGTGATTCTCGGTCTTGCTTTGATGGCGCAGCCGGTCGCAAAGATGGAGGAACGCCTGTGACGTTTCTCGCTTTTGTTTTCATCCTGGTTTCGCTGGTCACATTCGTGGCTGCGCAGCTCGTTCTTAAAAGAGCGATGGAATTCTCCACGACGCATTCCATGCGCAACTCGTATTTCATTTCGCGCATCGCCCTCGGCGTTTTTCTAATGACAATTTCCTTTTTCCTCACGCTCGGCCTGCTACAGCGCTTCGACTTGAGTTATCTTTATCCTTTCCAGGGATTGAGCGTGATCTTTATCACGGTTCTCGCCGCAGTTGTGTTAAAGGAAAAAGTCAGCGTCCGGCTGACGATCGGCGCGCTCCTCATCACCGCCGGGATCGTTTTAGTCTCGTTAAGCTGAGCGCGGGGGGCGAACGATGGAGGCGAGCTCCGCGACGCCATCGATTCGTCGGTTTGAATTGCCGAGCCTCTGTGCCAGACGCCTGCGGGCCCGCAGGAGCTGCCCGCTCCAATCCTGACATCTTCGGTAAAAAGTTTTCTTTTCATCGATCAACCATGTTGTAGATCCGCCTTGTTAGGCACTTCCTCGCAAATCGTTCTGATTAACACCTCGCTTCCGTGAGGTGATACCGCTCCAGTAGTTTGCCGTAACCGCTTCAGGGGTTTCTTTGATGTTGGTGGAAAACCGCTGAAGCGGTTCACGAATCAATTGTCGAGGGTGACACCCTGCTGACGGAGGGTGTTAGTGAGAAGATCGGATCAAACAAAGAATACCGAAGCTGGTATCTCATTTCACGCGAAGGCAGGGCATTTCGAATACTATGATCCTACCAAAAAGGGCCAGAGTTTCTGGAGACTGGCTAAGTTGATCGCGCGCGCGATCTCCAGCTTTGGTGGCGCGAGTTTCGGCCGGTCGAACTCGGCGGCGAACTTTTGCTTCCACCGCGCATAATGCGGTGGTGAAAACGCGCCGCATACATCTCCACCAATGACGCGAGAACATTGGCGTAGTTTTCCAAGAGCCCACTCAAGATCGGCCACTGTAAAGCGACCACTTTCCCAGTTAGTCACCGCCTCTTCGATCCGCATACAATCGATATCGATCGTGACGTAGACATTTTGCTCCGCGAGCCGCTTCGAGAAATCTCCAAAATGGTCCCGCCAATTTTCGCGCAGGATCGCGCCTTTTCGTTGTCGATCTTTCGATGACCGATCGTCTGCCCATGGATGCACTTCAAGAATCCCAGTGCGTTCGGCGCGGCGATTGCCGAAAATCTGGTGCGGGAACCAACATTCGAAATTGCCGCAACCCCAAACGCTGGCCAGCCTCACGTTTGAAACTTCCAAGGCACGGTTGATCCATCCACCGCAGGCCCATTTTGGGGGCCGCACATCCCAATCCGGATGGTTATCAAACGAGACGAGAACCACCGGTTCGGCAACAGAACGCAATCGCAGGGCAGTAAGATAGTGAAAGTCGCCGGAGCCGTACAGCAGGAATGGCGTCGCCAAATCGCTCTTCCGCTCGCGAAAGAATCGCTCGACCAGGCGCGGGGGCGCAGAAAAACGCAACTGCGGACCCCAACTTCGCGCATCGGTTATGGAGAGTCCAACCGAGTCGTTAGGCCACGCGTCATCGAGATTGAGATGAAGCGCGCGGTCGCTCAAAATCACCGGTGCGCGGCCGGGAAAAGTTCGGCATCAGCCGCCTTCGCCACACGCAGGTTTTCCTCGGCTTCCTTGTATTCAGGATTCCGCCGCAGCGCTTCACTGAACTGGACGACCGCCTGGGAGATCTGGCCCTGCGCCAGGTAGATCCTGCCCAGACTGTTGTATGCAACCGTCAGGTCCGGGTTCTTCCGAAGTACCGCCAGATAATGGCCCTCCGCCTCCTTGAGATTTCCCGCCGCGAAAAGTCCGTCGGCGAGGCCAAGCTCAGCATAGGGATAGTTCGGCTTTAGCCGGAGAACTGTCCGAAGCTCGCTAACGTATTCGTCAATCTTGCCCACTTCGATCAGGAAAACTGCGTAGCTGTAATGCGCGTCAGCCGAGTTTGGTTTCAGCCGTGTCCCTGCTTCGAAATGAGATATCGCCTCATCGTTGCGTCCGATCCGGTGCAGTAGATTCGCGTACATCAAATGAAAATCGCCGTTGTTCGGTTCGAGGTGAAGCGCTGTTTCCATGTGAGGCACCGCAGCGTCGAATTTCGCTTGCGAAGTTAACGAGGAGCCAAGGTTCATGTGCGCTTGGGCGTACTTGGGATTGAGTTGGAGCGCGGTCTTGTAATGTTCGATCGCTTCGTCCAATCTGCCTTCGTTTTGCAATGCGGAGCCGTAATCAAAATGCGGCTTGGCACTGTCAGGCACATCCGCGACTACCCACGCCATCCGTTGCACCGCGGGAATGGAAAGGTGCGTCTGCCAAAACCACAGCGCGCCGAGTGGTACCACGAATATGCCTACCCATTTTAGACCATGCCATGCCCAGCCGGGAAGCATCCCACCGAGCGACACATCAGCGGTTCCGCCGGCCAGCCCGAGCGACTGACGCGTCGAGCGCTCCCGAACCTTCCAGATGAATCCGTCATAATAAAAATGCAGCAGCGTTGAAGCCGTAACCACGCCGGTAAGAATGCGTTTGACCGCGTCCATTCCGATATGCGCATTGATGAACGACACGGAGCCGTAAGCGAAGACCAGGCCAACATAAAGCCCAATCAACGAGCCGCTTCTCCGAAACACGAACCGCATGAATCCCCCGATGTTGCTGTCCTTCTCGACTCGATTGCGGTTATAAATCCAGACAAGCGACAGGTATTGCACGTCGTGAAACACCTCGAACAATGCGATGCCGACGAGAATGTTTGAGACCAGATTGTTGCAGTACCACCAGAACCCGATGCTCGTCACCAGCAGCGCAAGTTTCACCGGGTTGGGCTTGTGCCCCGCGACCCAGGTACGGATGAAGTGAGCGGCGAACAAGGCGGTGACGAAAATCGCTGCGCACAGAATGATGTTCTGACCCAGTTGCACAACTGCCGGCGGGATAAAGGGCCCGCCACACATGTAGAAGGTGTCCAGCGTATCGCTTAACCGATATGGGGAAAGTGCGACGGCGGTGGCGAACCAGATCAGGCACATCGCGAAATCGAGCCGCCGTGTAAGCGTGTCGAAGCTTCCCGTTTTCGCGTCGTAAATCCGGCAAAAGCCGTAGGTCTGCATCAGGCCGTGCCAGACGCCCCAGAAGAAAACGATGAGCAGGATTCCTTTCAGGTCCCACCAGAAGAAGGCAACACACGTCACGAGGAGGAACAGCGGCGCGAAAATGAAACGCGACCTGAAGCGTTCGAACAAAGCGCGATCTCCGTACGCGCGGATCATCCCGGGCAGGTGATGACCCATGGCACCGAAAGCGGCGACAAAAAGATAAATGTCTTGAGGACTGTACTTTGCCTGAGCGAGCGCGAACGCGGGAATGAGCAACAGGGGTGTGCCAACGTACAAGATCAAATCCCGCCACGAACTGAGTATCCACAGCTTCGGCCTGACGGCAGGCGCTGCCTCAGATCGAACGGTCTGCAGTCTTGAAAACCCTTGCAGCTGCTGCATGAATTCGGGGCCAAGTCTTCCCTAAAATG
Source organism: Chthoniobacterales bacterium (assembly GCA_025935755.1). Lineage (GTDB taxonomy): Bacteria > Verrucomicrobiota > Verrucomicrobiia > Chthoniobacterales > UBA10450 > Udaeobacter. The sequence continues at coordinate 4,381 of JAICUQ010000041.1, forward strand.
GCCACGAAATCAATGCGCTTTGTGCTTGGACCGTTGCGAACCGGGTCGGTGATGCGCGCAAAATTGCGGTCACGCGCGAAAGATAGGTGACATGGCGAGTAAAACCCAGGGTGCAGAAAAGAAGCAAAATGGACAGCAGCGCGACATTTTTTGCATTGTACGCGATGCCTTCCGGAGTTTTGCCCACCGTTCATCCACTTTGCTGGGCAGTGCGTGGGCATTTTGCGCGGCTGTTCTGGTCATTCTTGTTTGGCTCGTTACCGGGCCGGCCTTTCATTTCTCAGACACGTGGCAACTGATAATCAACACGGCCACCACGGTCATCACGTTTCTGATGGTGTTTCTGATTCAGAACACGCAAAACCGCGACGCGAAAGCAGTGCACCTCAAGTTAGACGAGCTAATTCGCGCCGTGGAAGGCGCACGCAATCAACTCGTCGATTTGGAAAGCATGTCTGATGAAGATCTCAAGAAACTCGAGGACCAGTTTCGAAGATTGCGAAAACAAGCCGAACACACCCGAACAAGCGCCAGAAACGGCAACGCCGCGAAGTCGCGCTAGTTAGACCATTCATTCAGGCTGATTCGTCGTCGCGCATTGCAAACTGACCGCAGTCCCATCTAATCTGTGACGCATGACGTCAGTGTGGGAACTGGCCAACGCGCAGTTGCGTGATCTCGCCGTTTACGAACCGGGAAAACCGATCGAGGAAACGGCGCGCGAGTTAGGCGTAGATCCAGGCACGATCATCAAGCTGGCCTCGAATGAAAATCCGCTTGGCCCTTCAACCAGGGCTTTACAAGCGATGCACAGCGCGCTGAAAACTGCGCATCTGTACCCGGATGGGAGCGGGTTTTATTTGCGAAACGCAATCGCTGCCAAACTCGAAGTAACGCCTGAGAACATCATTCTCGGCAACGGATCAAACGAAGTCATCGAATTCCTGGGGCACGCCTTTCTGAATGCCGGCGATGACGTCATCACGTGTCAGTACGCCTTTATCGTTTATAAACTGCTCGCGACCGCTTTCGGTTTACGCACCATTGAAACACCGAGCCCGAATTTCCAACAGGATCTCGATGCAACACTCGACGCGATCACTTCGAAAACCCGAATCATTTTCATTCCGAACCCGAACAATCCCACCGGCACGTTGATCTCTCAGAGCGCGATCGATCGTTTTATGTCGCGCGTGCCAGATAAGATGATTGTTGTTTTCGACGAGGCGTATTTCGAATTCCTCGATGATCCGCCCGACACACTTCGATTTATTCGCGACGAGCGAAATGTCATTGTGCTCCGCACTTTTTCGAAGATCCACGGTCTTGCCGGTCTCCGTATCGGGTATGCCATCGCGCCGCCGGAGATCACCCAGGTGCTTCATAAGACGCGGCAGCCATTCAACGTAAACAGTGTCGCGCAAGCCGGCGCGATCGCGGCCCTCGATGACGACGCACATTTGCGCGAGACGAAGCGGGTGATTGATGAAGGTCGCGCGTATTTACAGGAACGATTTGCCGATATGCATCTTCAGTTCGTGCCAGCCGCTGCGAATTTCGTAATGGTAAACGTTGGTGACGGTTGCGGGGTGTTCCAGGAACTGCTGCAACGGAAAATCATTGTCCGCCCGCTTCAAGGCTATGGTTTGCCTGAGTGGGTCCGGATTTCGGTGGGCACAATGCAAGAAAACGAAAAGCTGATCGCTGCACTCCGCGAGGTGATCCGGGCGCGATAGGCCCGGCAACTCCGACGGAAAAGCGCCGGAGCACCGGCGCAATCCCAAACAAACCTAGAGTAGCGCGAGCGTGTCGCTTGCGAATCAGTTGAGGGCAACCGAGACGGATGCCCTACTTTGGCCGCCATTCCACGTCTGGCTTGCGCTTTGGAGTGCGGCAGTGCTGCGGCGGTTTTCAAGTTCGTCCTTGCGGCATTTGGCAACCGGAACGGTTGCCCTACAATTTGCATTCGAAGTCATGACCGTTTCCGACACCATCGCCGCCATTTCGACGCCTCCCGGTGAAGGAGCGATTGCGCTCGTACGGATTTCCGGCGAGAACGCGATTCAAGTAGCAGACAAGATTTTTCGCGGCAAAAAACAGCCGTCGCAATTCGCGTCACATGTTCAGCATCTCGGCCAGATTGTCGGCGCCGAAAATCAATTGATCGATCAAGCGGTGCTATCAGTGCACCGTGCACCGGCCAGTTATACCGGAGAAGACCTGGTGGAGATCAGTTGTCACGGCGGCACCCTCGTTTCGGCGAAAGTTCTCGATGCATGTCTGCGTGCCGGGGCCCGAGCGGCGCGCCCAGGTGAATTTACCGAGCGAGCGTTCCTCAGCGGCAAAATGGATCTCACCCAGGCCGAGGCAGTGATCGATCTGATCCGCGCACGAACGGATCTGGCGCTGCGTTCCGCCACCGAACAACTGGAAGGCAGACTCGGCGATCAAATCAGGAAAATTCGTGATCAATTAATTGCACTGTTAGCGCACATCAATGCCTCGATTGATTTCCCGGAAGAAGATATTGAGCCGGATGAAAACGAAACGCTCTGCGCCCGTCTGGACACTGTTCGAAACGGAATCACTGAGTTGTTAGCGACTGCCGACCAGGGTCGGGTGCTGCGCGAAGGAGTGCGTGTAGTGATTTACGGTGCGACAAACGCCGGCAAATCGAGTTTGCTCAATGGTCTGCTTGGATATGATCGCGTGATCGTCAGCGATACACACGGCACCACACGCGATACAATTGAGGAAACGGTCAACCTGGATGGTGTGCCAATCCGGTTGCTCGATACTGCGGGGTTACGTGCTTCGGACAGCGAATTGGAGCGCGAAGGAATCGCTCGCACGCAAAAATCGTTGCAACTGGCTGATTTGCGTCTGCACATCGCGGATCGCAATGTGGCGAAGCCCGCGCATTTCAACGGAGTCGCGAGCGACCTGGGTGAACTTGTTGTCCTGAATAAAAGCGATCTGCCAGAGCACAACGATTGGAAAGATTCCCCGGCATTGCGCATTTCGTGCACCACTGGAGACGGACTGCCACAACTGAAGCAGGAAATTCTGGCGCGCATTCACCAGCAAAATTTAAGACCGGAGAACACGATTGCGATCAATACCCGGCATCGTGATTGTCTTCGTCGCGCCCTGGAATCATGCGATCGCGGTCGCGCCGCCCTGCGTGAGGGATTATCCGGCGAGTACGTGGCCGTTGATCTTGATCAGGCAATGGCCGCAGTCGGCGAAGTCATTGGCGTCGTGGATGTGGAACAGATTCTCGACTCCGTGTTCAGCCAGTTTTGCATCGGCAAATGACGCGGCGCACACTCATGCCGACCATATGATCCAGAGCGGAACACGAAATCTCTCATTAACGCCGGAGTTTACTCCGGTGATTACTCGATCACGTGAATGGAAGCCGTTTAAACGGCTTCTCCCGTCTGGTTGTGCAGGCACCCGGCTGAAGCCGGATGTTAATGAGAAATGAAGCGCGCGCCCGGAAATTACGAGCTACTCGTTAGGCCGCTGCTGTTTTCGCTCGACGCCGAGAGCGCGCATCATCTCACGATTGGATTGCTTGATCGCGCGTCGCGATTCCATGTCGCATTGCGTGGCCTCAGGATTTTCCAGCCAACGCCGAAACCGGTCAGTTTGTTTGGTCTAAATTTCCCCAACCCCGCTGGACTTGCTGCCGGGTTAGACAAAAACGGTGTTGCTCTGCCTGCGTGGGCGGCGCTCGGGTTTGGTTTTATCGAGATTGGTACGGTGACTGCAAAGGCCCAACGTGGAAATCCCAAGCCGCGCATCTTCAGATTGCCCGGGCAACAGGCGCTGATCAATCGGCTTGGTTTCAATAACGACGGCGCGGACGCAATTGCCCAACGGCTGGCAGGGGTGCGTAAAAGCGGCCGCTGGCCCGCCGTTCCGGTGGGAATCAATATCGGGAAATCGAGAGTAACACCCCTCGAGGAAGCAACAGATGATTATCTCTATTCGTTTCGCGTGCTCCGGGATTTCGCCGATTACATCACGTTAAATGTGAGCTCGCCAAACACACCCGGTTTGCGCGAGCTGCAGGAACCTGGAAGGCTTTCGGAGCTGCTGTCCGCGATCGCCAGCCAAGCAGGGACGGCTCCGAAACCGCTGATGGTGAAAATTTCACCAGATCTCTCAGGCGCTGAACTGAAAGCCATTCTCGCCGTATGTGAAGCCAGGTGCGTCTCAGGAATCATTGCCACGAACACCACCCTGGATCATTCCGCGATTCCGCAGCAACTCGATCAAACCGGCGGGTTGAGTGGAGCGCCGCTCAGGGAGAAATCAACGGCATTGGTGCGTGAAATTGCTGCGCGATCTACGATTCCAGTGATCGCTTCCGGCGGAATTTTCGATGCCGATTCGGCGCAGGAAAAATTCCAGGCTGGCGCGCAGCTCATTCAGCTTTACACCGGTTTCGTTTACCGCGGTCCACAGCTTTTAAGCGAAATCATGCAAGTCATCCAAAGCGGGGCAGCAGCGCCGCAGTCGAAAACGCAATCGTTCTAGCACAGGGCGGCCACGTTGTGGAGTGCAGCGCCTGTCGGGTTCACGTTAGGACGCGCTGTTTTTGCGCTGCACTCCGACCGTGGACTTGCGTCCCGGGTGCCCGCAGGCAGGATTGGCTGCGTCACGCATGAAACTCTCACGCAAGATTCTCAAGTTTACGGAGCCACTGACCTACCGCCGCGGCTGGCGCAGAGCGCAACGCTCCATTTTTCCCGTGCCGCTCCAGCCCATGCTCGCTCAAATCGACCCGGACCGGGCGCAGGAGATCCAGCAGCGATATGCGAATTCCACTGCCGGCTACGCCAAGTACGCAGATATCCAGCCGTGGTTGAAATTAAATCGTGAACGCGTGCAGGATTTAAATCTTCATCGGTCGGCACCGAAACGTGTTCTCGACCTCGGTTGCGGCGGCGGATTCTTCTTGTTCATCCTGAAGAACCTCGGTCACTCTGTGGTCGGCCTCGACATCGACCGCGTTCCGCTTTTCGGCGAACTACTGGAGTTGTTTGATGTGCAGCGGGTCGTTTACAAAATCGACGCTTTCGAACCGCTGCCGGACCTGGGTCAACAATTCGATTGGATCACAGCTTTTTCTGCGAATTTTTATCTTTACCATCCGGCAAAGAAACGTTGGGGAACGGCGGAATGGGATTTCTTTCTGCGCGATTTACAGCATCACCTGGCACCCGGCGGAAAAATCTTTTTTGGTCTGAACCCGTCGTACAATGGCGGCTACTACACGCCTGAAATACGCGATCTTTTTCTCAGCCGCGGCGCAGAGGTCGAACGAGAACGAATTTTTTTCGAAAACGGCGCGCGCTTCTGATGGAGGGGCGAGCTCCGCGAGCCTCAGCGTGCAAAGAATTTTGCAGGCGTCGCGGAGCTCCGCCCTCCATTGCTCTCAGGGTGTCGCCGAAGGCGATTCGGCGCTCTGGTCATCCGAATGATCGTGAAAGCGGTGATGTCGCCAGCGGCGATGTCGCTCTTCCATTTGCCTCAGCTTTTGACGCTGTTCGTCGGTGAGCTGAGCGGCCATCTGCTGATGCGCGTCCACGATGATCTCGTGAACCCGCCGGCCAGTATCTCTCCGAATTTGCCGGAGTTGGCCGGTTGTTTTGTCGATAATCGGAGAAATTCTGGCGAGTTGTTCCGGGGTCAGATTGAGTTCAGCTCGTAGCCTTTCCTTCATTCGCCCGCCGATCCGATCCGGACGATGTAACTCGAAAAAATGATGCCGCGCATACGATCCACCAACGAACGCGCCGGTGATTCCGCCCGCGACAAACACCAGAAGGAAGCCGGCGATAAGTTTCCATTGCAAAGCCCGGTTCATTTCAAAATTCATCCTGAATAGCCGAATCCGCGATGGCGAATTCATTCGTGAGCGATTCGCGGATTTCGCGGCTCTGATTCATTTCACGAACGGCCGCGATGGTTGATATGACAATCACGGCTATCGAGCACACCGCCACACGCCGAAGCAGCTGCATCACGCCGTTGGTCGTCGGCGTGCCATCGCGCCATTGCGCAACTACGCGAGTGTCGAATCCAAACGGCATCTCTGCTGGAGCGTCTTCGTCCGCGTGGGCGGCAGATCGCAACAATCGATCGATCTGTTCGTTCTTCATTGGTTTTCTTTCTGCGATATCTTTGCGAGCTGGTGTTTCATTTTCTGCCGGGCTCGAAAGGCTCGTACTTTAACAAGCGCCGCGCTCCAACCAGTGATTTTTCGGATTTCTTCCACGCTGCGTCCCTGTAAGTATAGCAAATCGATTGCCAGCCGCTCGACTGGCTTCAGTACAGCCAACAAATGCTCCACCAGTTGGCGGGAGGCGAACCGCTGGTCCGGTGCCAGCTCGTCGCTGGAGCTTGCGAGATTTTCCACTACTGCTTGTTCTTCGATGCTCAGATCAGCGTGACGCACTTCAGGTCGCACCCTTTCGGCTTCGATTTGGTTCAGACATGTATTGACCGCAACGCGCGACACCCAGTGCTCCAGCGGCACGTTGCCTGAAAACTGCGACAGCTTTTGAAATACCTTAATAAAAATCATTTGGCAGAGATCTTCCTCTGACGTTCGACGCGCCCGGTGTGCACGGACGATCTTTGCAACGAGCGGGTAAAGTCGTCGCACCAGCGCGCGAGCTGCCTCGTCGTCATTTCGAAGCGCAGCCTTAACCAGCGCGCTTGCATCAGAATCATCCATGTGATCGAGAGCGCATCCACACCAACAACTCATGACCGGTTCGGCTGCGCTTTGGTTACAACTTCTCGCGCGTACGGATGCCTGTGCCAAGCGCGGCCAACGATCCGGAAAGTCTCTCCCGTTTTGAAATTTTTTGTAACCGCGCTGCGGCGCACTCGGTCATGTCTTTCAAAGGCGCGAAGAGCGCTGAGTAGAAAACAAATGAAACCAACTATGAAAAGAAACGTATTAGCTCTAGCAGCCGCCGGTGCGATCGCGCTTGGGGGCTTTGTCGTTGTGCAGGCACAACCGGGACCCGGAGGTGCTGGACACTGGCACGGCCACGCGTTCGGCCTTCGTGGGATTACTGAGAAACTGGACCTGACAGCTGACCAGGAGGCGAAGGTTCAACCGATCCTTGATGCGGCCAAACCGCAAATCGCCGCCATTCATCAGGAGGCGATGCAAAAGATGCACACGGTGATGAACAGCACGCTGACGCAAATTCGTCCGCTGCTGAACGCTGATCAGCAAAAGAAACTCGATGCGATCGAAAAAGCGCATCAGGACATGCTGAACGCCAAAAAACAACTGCACGACGCGTTGCAGGACTAATTTCCCGCTCGTCCAGGGCGACTGCGGAATAGGCGGCGATCTCAAAAGGGTCGCCGCCGGGTCGCTTTCTCCCATTCCGCTGAGGACAGCGGACGCTACAGCAGAATCCGCTGAGGACAGGGGATGCTACAGCAGAATTCGCTGAGGACAGCGGACACTACAGCAGAATGTTCAGGCTGGAGGTGTAGGTGTTGGAAGCCCGGCGTTGCTTCGCATCCGCTTACCGCTGTGAACCCCGAAAGCATTTTGGGGCTGACACAGAGGCCCTGAAAGTACCGCCAAAGAAATCAGCCGCGTTTCTTTTTTAACGAGATCAGAAACATTACGACGCCTATGGCCGCCAAAATGAGGGCGATCGTGAATCCGATGGAAGCGATCTCGCCGCGGTGATGGTACTCTGATTTGAAATGACCAGCGATGCCTATCAGGAAAGCAAGAACGCCTACGGAGAACAAAATCACCCCGATCGCTCGTTGGTCATCGGTAGAAATTTTCATTGCTGCGGCAATCAAATATCGGCGGACCACCAAAATTCAAGTCTACATTTGTCAGGGTCATTCCAGCGAAGTCGAGAATGGAGCGGCTGGGGGCCTCGACATGGACCGGAGGCCGAGGGGTGAGCGGACGGGAAGAGAGCCAATCAAAACCCGGGAAATGCCGTAAACGCTTCGCAACGGGATGTCTCGACTTCGCTCGACATGAGGCGATTGCGGCGAATCGCATCGTGTATCGGCACTGAATCAGATTGTCGACGCCGAACGAAGTGAGAAGATTGCACGATGAAGAAGTGGTTATGCTTTGTTTCAGTGGCGTTGGTCTCCGGCATTCCGCAGACGCATGCGCAGATCGATCGCATCACTGGTAAGAATTTCGCTACCCGATCGGAAGTTTTGGCAACACATGGGATGGTTTGCACCAGCGTGCCAGCCGCCACGGTGGTCGGGCTCGATATTTTAAAGCGCGGCGGTACCGCAGTGGACGCGGCGATCGCAGCTAATGCGACGCTCGGTTTAATGGAACCGGTTTCAAACGGAGTCGGCGGCGATTTGTTTGCGATCGTTTACAGCGCCAAAGAAAACAGACTTTACGGAATCAACGGCAGCGGTCGTTCGCCACTTGGTCTGAGTTACGAAGCGATGAAATCTGAGCTGGCGAAGCTGCATACCGAGATGATCCCGCCACGCGGCATGTTGCCGATCAGTGTGCCCGGTTGCGTCGATGCATGGGCGGAACTGCACAAGAAATTCGGCAAACTGCCGCTCAGTGATGATCTTGCTCCGGCAATTCGTTACGCCGAAGAAGGTTTTCCGGTCACCGATCTGATCGCATATTACTGGGCGCTTGGTCCGCGCGTTTACAAAGGATTACCCGGAGCGTTCCTCGAAACCTATACGCTGGATGGCAAGGGACGCACACCGGCTAAAGGGGATGTCTTCAAGAATCCGGATTTAGCGAGAACGCTCCGATTGATTGCCGAGAAAGGTCGCGACGTTTTTTATAAAGGCGAGATCGCTGACAAGATTGACGCGTTTATGCAAGCCAATGCCGGATTCCTCCGCAAAACCGATTTCGAGAAGCACACATCAACGTGGGTCGACCCGGTTTCGGTGAACTATCGCGGTTACGATGTGTTCGAGCTTCCGCCCAACGGCCAGGGCATTTCCGCGTTGCAGATCTTGAACATCCTCGAAGGATTCGATCTCCGCGCCATGGGACGCAACTCGCCCGAAACGCTTCACGCGATGATCGAGGCGAAAAAGATCGCGTGGGCCGATCGCGCGAAGTTTTATGCAGATCCTGCGTTCGCAAAGATCCCGCTGGCCGGATTACTTTCAAAAGAATACGCCGCACAGCGCCGAAAACTGATCGATCCGAATCACGCCGCCAAACAAGTCGAACCCGGCAACCCGGCGCTGAATCAAGGCGACACGATTTATCTCTGCACCGCCGACGATCAGGGCAACATGGTGTCGCTGATCCAAAGCAATTATCGCGGAATGGGCAGCGGAATCGTCGTGCCGGGCCTTGGATTCATGTTTCAGGATCGCGGCGAACTTTTTTCGATGGACCCGCAACACGCGAATGTTTACGCGCCGGGCAAACGGCCATTTCATACGATTATCCCCGGGTTCGTTATGAAAGACGGCAAACCGTGGGAAGCTTTTGGTGTCATGGGCGGCGGCATGCAGCCACAGGGTCACGTGCAGGTGCTTACCAATCAGATTGATTTTGGTCTGAACGTGCAGGAAGCCGGCGATGCCTCGCGCTGGCAACATGAAGGTGATAACGAACCTACCGGTGAAAAGATGACCTCTTCAGGTGGATATGTTGAAGTCGAAAGCGGTATTCCATACGAGAGTGTGCGTGAACTGCGCAAGAAAGGTCATGACGTGCGTTTTGACGTCGGCGGCTACGGCGGCTATCAGGCCATCAAAGTCGAAATGCACGATGGCCGCCGCGTTTACGTCGGTGCGAGCGAATCACGCAAGGACGGAATGGCAGCCGGATACTGAATCCGTTTGCAGGCGTCTCTGTTAGACGCCGGACGCTTGATCGGCGTTTGACACAAACGCCCTACGATTTTTGATCGTATCAATTCTTCAGCGCCTTGAGCTCGGTCCGCTGAGGACAGCGGACACTACAGCAGAATCCGCTGAGGCGAGAGGACACTGTAGCGTGCGCGGTCCTCAGCGCAGTGACTGTCGTCGGTCAATCAACGAGTTTCGCTGAGAAGGCGTGATCGCGCGTTGGCACGTCGATTACCACGCCATCTCCGGAGCGCAGCCGGAACGCATCCACGCGCGGGCTTCAATGCCTTGAGACTGAAACGTCTGTGGATGCGATTCGCGCATGCACCCGCTCACGGAATTGATTGACGCGCGACAGTTCCGCCGCGCGATGCGAAGAGGCATCGCACTCCAAAAGCACTTCGTGCAAATTTGTTCGAGACATTTTCGTTCGCGAAGCTTCGGCCAGCGCAGGCGAATCACGCAAACACCGGGTGGCAGCCGGCTGCTAAATCCGCTTGCAGGGGGTCTGTGTCAGCCCCGAATGCTTTCGGGGTTTGGCACAAACGCCCTGCCATTTTCGATTCTATCAATTTTTCGGCGCTTTGAGTTCGGCGAGTTTTTCTTCGGCATTGGTGACGTCGGATCTGTGGGCGCTACCGAGCTTCAGCAATCTTTGCTGACGACGCAGGTTCGCTTCGGCAAATTCAAGCTCGGCGCCCTCGCGCTTTGCTATTGCTTTTTGCTCGGCTTCGATCAATTCGGCTAGCGCTGTTTTCGCGACTTCCAACTCTTGTTTCGTGGCTTCACCAGACGCGACGCGGGATTCCTGCTCGGCCACTGTTCCCTTCGCTCGGACGACTCGAGCGCTTGCGAGTTCAGCTTCGCACTTGATCGCCTTCAACGCTCGCTGCTCCACCTCCACTTTCGCCAGCACGCCGATTTTCCAAAGGCGCTCCGCGCCGGCCGCGTTTCGTTTCGCGCGCTCCAGTTTTTTTTCACACCGTGCAACATCCCCGTCGGGTGTCGCGGTCTCGGCGAGTTCGTCCGAAAGATTTTGCTTTAAAATCGGCGGCTCAATGTCGAACTCGCCGGGTTCCTCGGAATTGCTCGATTCATCGCCGGCAAATGCAATCATCGCGCCCGTAATAAAAATCACGGGCAACGCGATCGCGCGGAGCATACTGGCAGTCTATCACACAATTCAATTGGTGGAACGCGTTGTCCTCAACGCGTTGGAAAGGCGGCTTCGCCGCCTAATGTCTGCATTTTTGCGGCTGATCTCCATCGTGTTAACATCGGCTTCGGAGAAGCCGATCCACCTCTGATCTTCTCGCATTTTCGTTTTAAACAGAGGAAGCAGCCTTGAGGACAAGACGATCCACCTTTTGTAAAACTTTTTTCTTTTCATCCGCCGCTTTCGTTTTGTAGAAGACGGACCCGGAGGAATTTATCTATCCGGTCAAGCGTCAAATCCTATTAGCCGTCATCATCTTCGGATTGATCGTTCCAGCCGCGTCGGCCGATCTTTTTCCGAGTTCCGGACCTGTCGTGTCGGGCAAAGTTGCGCGTCTCAGGTTTGGGAAAGCCGCCGCACCGAAGAACGCGCCGCTGCAGGTCAAACGCGCGATCTGGGCGGCCAACCAACTTCGATCAAAGCCATATCGTTACGGTGGCGGCCACAAATCATTCGATGATCACGGCTACGATTGTTCCGGCACGGTCTCCTATGTTCTGGCAGCGGCTGGCTTAATCAGCACGCCGATGAGCTCAACCGAGTTTCGCAGCTACGGCGAGCGCGGCGCCGGCAAATGGATCACCATTTACGCGCGCGAGGGTCACACATTCGCAGTGATCGCGGGGCTGCGGCTCGACACCACACCGTTCGATCGTTACACCGGCAAATGGGCGCCGCGTTGGTATGCGGCGTATCGCCCGCCGCGCGGTTTTGATGCGAGGCACCCAATGGGGTTGTAATTCGTTAGGCCAATTTGGATCTTGGCGATTCGTTCGTCTTATTAGAATCTGTTAAAACAATATGCACATTCTTCGTTTCGCATCTTTCTGCGTCGTCGCACTGATTGGGTTGAACTCTGCTTCTGCGCAGGCTGGCGCTTCTGGCGATGTTTTTACACCCGTGATCGCCTCGACGCTTTCACCGGAAGCTCACCCAGTCCTCGGGACGGATGGCGCCTACCATGTCGTCTACGAATTGCGGCTTACCAATACGAAGTTAGTTCCGGCTGCGCTTCATAAGATCGAGGTGTTGGCCGGCCCACGCGAATCTCAGGTCGTCAGTAGTTTTTCCGACGCCGAGCTTGTGAAACGTTTGCGAACTCTCGCTCCACAGCCCGCTACCGACGCCACCATCGAGCCTAATGCAGGCCGTCTTTTCTACATCGAACTTACCTTCAAAAGCCCCGCTGAAATTCCCAAGCTACTCGAACATCATCTCTATCTGACTGGCGCGCCCAACCCCGGACCCGCAAAACCGGCACCTCTGGATTACGTGGTCGCGCCGTTGAAAGTCGCGGACGCAAAGCCAGTTGTCATCGGTCCGCCACTCGCCGGGCCCGGCTGGGTCGCCGCCAACGGTTGCTGTAACCCGGATATTACTCATCGTGGTTCCGTCCAAAGTGTTAACGGTGCGCTGTACGACTCACAACGATTCGCCATTGATTGGATGCGCCTCGACGAACAGGGGCGTCTTGTTCACGGCCCCGAGAACGACGTTCGCAATTACAACGATTACGGCGCAGACGTTCTGGCCGTGGCCGATGCCAAAGTCGTTAGCGTGCTGAACAATCTCGATGACCAGGTTCCCGGTCGCCTGCCCGAACCGAGTTCGATCACCATCGAAACCGTGGATGGCAATCACGTGGTCCTCGATCTTGGTGGCGGGCATTTCGCTTTCTATGCGCACCTGCAGAAAGGCTCCGTCAAGGTCCGTCCAGGTGATTCGGTAAAAAGAGGCGCTGTTTTGGGAAAACTGGGAAACACAGGAAACACCTCTGCTCCGCATCTTCACTTCCACATTATGAATAGCTCATCCCCAATGGCTGCCGACGGACTTCCTTACCTCATCAACACTTTTGATTTTGCGGGACAAATAGACATCGCCGCATTCGAGGCGGCGCCAGCTCTCGCAGGCGACTGGGGCATAGGACGAATTACGAAACCCGAATCGCGCCAGCGCCAGTTCCCGCTTAATCTCAACATCGTCAATTTCGCAGCAGCGGCTCCTAAATAGCCGAGCGAAGCTCAAACACAGTTGTAGCCTGCGCTTTTTCAGCCAATTCGGATCTGTGGCGCCTTGCGCACGTCAGATGCGCGAAGGACAGCGCGCAGCACGGCGAGATGACACAGGGTTGCGACGCGAGCACGCGGGCGCCACGCATCGCTGCGCGAAGCTGTTGCTGGCAGGGCAATCCCAAAGCATTACCGTGCAAAATGGTTAGGTACAATTCTATTTCGCGTAAGGTTTGGGAGTGCGCTGCGTCCTCGCGTCGCTTTCACCTTTTCAGTGATGGTTATGGGAGCTCGTGGTTTAATCGACTTTGGGCTTCTTCTTAACTCTTCGGCAGAGTATTGGAGTTCTTCTCGTGGCAGGCACACGTAATTTCGGGTTCACTCCATCAGAACTGCGAAAGCTGCGCTCATTGAAGTCGCCGGCCGGCATTCAGAAATTTCTCGACGACCTGCCGTACAACCTCAGCTACGACGCGCGCTCGCCGAAAAAAGTTCTGCGTGACCGGGTCGCGTCCTGTCTCGATGGTGGAATTTTCGCTGCGGCCGCGTTGCGCATAATCGGGTTCCCACCATTGATCTTTGATCTGGAAGCAGAACAGGACACCGATCATGTCGTTGCGATCTTCAAAGTGCGCGGCCACTGGGGCGCGGTGGCAAAATCCAATTTCACCGGCTGCCGTTATCGCGAACCTGTTTACCGCACCCTGCGCGAGCTGGCGATGAGTTACTTCCACATTTACTTTAATCTGCGCGGCGAACGAACCTTGCGCCGCTACTCGCGCCCGGTGAACCTGACACGATTCGATGATCGCCATTGGATGACCACGGACAAACCCATCTGGTTTATCGCTGAACATCTCTGCGACATTCCGCACATTTCATTATTAATACCCGCAATGGCAAAAAATCTCACGCGAGTCGATCGGCGAACGATGCGCGGGGAAATGGTTGGACACAGAACAAGACGCCGGCGTAAGAAATGACAAATTAGCAAGTTCTTGCGGCGCAAACTGTGATTGACAATCAACCGCCACTCGGATGGACTAAGAGAATGAAGCTCCACCGACTAATTCCAGCCCTGTTCGCGCTGACAGCTGTTTTAACTCCACAACTGCCTGGAACCGCAACGGCGCAGAGCGACAAACCGAAATATGGAGCAAAACTGATCTCGCCGAGACCTGGCCAGACTTTGCAGCCTGGCCAGGTCGTGAGAATTCAATGGACGGCAAACTTCCCAAACGTGGACCTCTCGATGTGCGAGACGGAGGTTCTCCTGTCGCTCGACGGGGGGAAAACGATCTACACCATGATTAGTGAGCAGCGTAATCCGAGGATTCAATATTTCGATTGGACTGTCCCGAATCTGCCCACCAGGCAGGCGGTACTGGACATTCGGTTCGGCTGTTTAAACATCTATCCCGAGACTTCCAGTCTTCAGGTTCAAGCTCCTTTTGTGATCGGCTCGGCGCCAGCCTTATAGTCTCCTCCGGAAATTGGCGACGAACTGGTTAGGCGGCTGGTTAGGTCTATGAACACTCGCATAGCCGCAGCCATATTGATTGTCATTTGTCCAGTGATTACCTCGCTGGCAGATACGAAGGTCGTTTTACCGCACTCTCAACGGTTCGCTGATACAGGTAGAGATTTTCTTCTCCAAACAACCATCCCCGGCGACTTCAAAACGCTGGAAGGTGTCGTGTGGGGATTACTTACATTGTCGTCGCAATGCCCGAACAAGGATTTTTCAGCGCCGTTTTTTCCCGATACCATCAGTTCTACGTCGCAACACGAAGGTGCGCAGCCTCTCTACATGTATTATCGCGGTTTGCGGCGAAATGGCCGAAAGGTAATTGTTCGTTTCACCGGTGACGCTTATCGCTACCTCAACAATACCGCTGCCATTCAAGAACTCGTGAAAGGCGCTCTGGAGGCGACCATCAGACTGCATACTAACAAATCGACGACTGTTGATTATGAGATCGACGGCGAGATCGTCGATGAATGGGATGCATGATAAACCGCCCGGATTCGAACCGGATATAAGTCATCTCATTCGTAGCTGATCGGTATCCGAACCTGGGAAACGGAACCGGGTTGGAATCGCCAGCTCTTGAAAGTTTGAATAGTGAGCTTGTCTAGTAACGCATTGCCGGTGCTTTGGGACATCGTTGCGTCAGTCACTGTTCCAGTCGCCGTGTCAACAGTCACCACACAAGTGCCGCTCCCACTGAGATTGCGGCGTTTCATCTCGTAGGTGTACTCAGGTAACGGCGCAGTGGTAGCCATGGACTGTGCCACCGACAGCGACATCGCCACAGGCGCCGAGATGGTAGGCGCCTCCGACTGCTGCACCGCACGAGCAGGTCGCGACCGTTTTCTCGATCGGGCTTTCCTTTCGTGATGCACAGGAATCACTGGTGGCTCTTCAGTGGAATGCGCTTCCTCGGTCAGAGTCGCCGGTTTGTGAGTAGGTGGCGGCATTGAAGCGCTATTCGGGTGGGGCTCGACCTTTTTCTCTTCCGCCGGGGCGCTTTGCATTGGCACTTCTTCCGAAGCCGGCATCTCCTCCGGTACAGGCGCAGTATCTTCCATCGCAGCGGCTGCGATTCTTTTCGAGCTCGATGTACCCTTCTTCTTTTTCGGCTTGTGAATTTGAATCATCTCGCCGGTCTGGAATTGGTCCGGAAGATTTGCCGAAGTCGCCTCCTGAGCTCGACTCAATTGGGCAGCAGCGAAGCAAATAGAAGTGCATACAGCCAAGAGGCTAAGGCCGCGGGCAGGCATGGCGAAAATGTCCGCCCCATGTCGGGAACGTCAACTCGGGTTCACGAGGAATGGCAGGGGAGCGCGGGCGCCTCGCCCCTTCTTTTTGGCGCCCCGCCGAAAAGCCTTTCCACAGAGTGTCCCGCGATGCGCGTGACACAGCGGGCGCGTTGCCGCGCTCCCCGCGTACCGCTTGAACTTTGTTGCGAAGGAGGAACGTTGCTTTTCGCTCGTTATGCTTCTCATCACCTCGACTGACATCACCGTCTGGATCGTGTCTGCACTGCTTGCGCTCGGCATTGGCAGTGCCAAATATGCAAAATGGAGACAGCGCAATCAGCTCGTGCGCGAGCTCGCGGCAATGGATCGTGAACGCCGGGAAAAAGTGCTCAGCCGGATGAATCCAGCGCAGGCGATGGAGGCCCGCCAGGAATTAATGCGACGATTTAACATTTTTTGATGCTGCATCTCTTGTTTGTAGAGCAACGCCACTTTGTCGCGCCGTACTCAAGCAAAGGCCGATCGCTGCGAACCGCCCAGGCGCAGCGCGGGCTGCAATCCTTGCCGCGGAAGAAACTTGGAGAGACAACTGAGATCTTTGGATTCGCTCAAGATGACAGCGCTGTTTTTGAGGTGAATTTTCATTCGATGTGCTCTACTCCGTTTGAAACGACTGTCTCAGTGAAGCCCGGAGACATTGATGGGCAGAATCACGTCAACAACACCGTTTATCTTCGATGGGTCCAGGAAGTTGCTACGGCGCATTGGCAAACCATCGCCGCCAGCGAAGCACAGGAAGGTATTGGATGGGTAGTGTTACGGCACGAAATCGATTACAAAGCACCAGCGTGCATGGGCGATGAAGTTGTGTTGCGCACATGGGTCGGTAAAGCGACCCGGCTCACCTTTGAGCGGTTCACCGAAATGTTTCGGAGTAGCGACGGACAATTGTTATCAAAGGCCCGGACGCTCTGGTGTCCGATCAATGCGCAAACCGGGCGGCCCGTCCGCGTGTCTCCTGAAGTGCGTAAGCAATTTTCGGTTTAAATTGTTTGAACGAAAAACTTGCCCGTTAATTTAGGGAATCATCCCTCACCCTCCTGCTCCCTTCGCAAGGGCGGAGAAGCGGACCCAGTCGGCTCGCATCCTTTGCTGCTGTTGGACGCGGAACGCTGAGCGTCTAATCTTGCGCATTGAGCACTAAGTCCGACATACGCCCGGTCATCGCTTGTTATTGCGCGACGTTTCTCAAACCGGAGATGCTGCATATCTACCGGCAAATCACCGGACTCAAACGATTCGATCCAGTGATAATTGCGCAGAAGCGCGAAAATGAACACCGGTATCCGTTCGAAGGCGTTCGCATCATTCGCAAACCGCGAACGCACGTCCTCCGGCGATTTTGGTTCCGCCAATTACGCCATCAGCCGTGGCAGATTTCAAATGCGGAAGTCAGCGAATTGCTCAGCGTTTTGACTGAAACACGCGCGCGTCTTTTGCACATTTACTTTGGCCACATCGCTGTGCATCTGCTGCCGCTGATTCGCGCGTGGCAGAATCCATCGATTGTTTCCTTTCATGGGGCTGATGTCATGGTCGACATGAATAAACCGGCCTATCGGAAAGCGACTCTACAGATGCTGGAGGCAGTAACGCTCGTTCTCGTTAGGTCAGAATCGTTGCGCCGCGGCCTGATCGATCTGGGCTGCGCCCCGGAGAAGATTGAGATCCAGCGTACCGGAATTCCGCTGGAGGAATTCCCATTCCAAGAACGAACTGTGCCGAATAACGGCCAATGGCAATTCGTTCAGGCGGGCCGACTAATCGAAAAGAAAGGTCTGCCGGTCACCCTTCGCGCTTTCTCAACGTTCTCGAAGCAACATCCAAACGCCACGCTGATCATTGCTGGCGAAGGGCCTTTGCTCGCCGAATTACAAAACCTCGCGCGCCAGTTAGGTATCGCGGAGCGTGTCTCGTTCGCAGGTTTCGTCTCGCAGGAGCAATTGCGTGACATCTATTATCGCTCGCACATTTTTCTGCACCCGAGCCAGACCGGCCGCGACGGAAATCAAGAAGGCGTTCCAAATTCGATGCTGGAAGCAATGGCCAGTGGGCTGCCGGTGTTTGCCACCCACCACGGCGGTATTCCCGAAGCGATCGAAAGCCGCGTCAGCGGCGTGCTGGTACCAGAGAATGATGATCCAGAATTAGCGCGAGCCTTGCTGGATGCCGCGCAAGATGCCGATTTCCTTTCGCGTGTCGCACACGCGGGCGCTGACGCAGTGCGAAAAGATTTTGATCTTCAAGAGCAGGCGCACAGGCTGGAAGAAATTTATTTGCGAACCATCGGAACGAGCGGCTGATTGGAATTTCCAATTGGCTTACCGGCGATCGGAACTCCGGGAGTGCATGGGCGCCTGGCATGCTGCAGCTCGCGAACTTGCAACTTAAGTTCCCGAACACCAGCAACGGAGGTTTCGGCCAGGGCGCAGAAAACGAGCAGGCGAGGCGGGTGCGCTCCACGGAATTGCGCTGCACCAACGTTATCGCTTAATGGGAAGCCAAGCGATCCGCATCGAAAGATGCGTTGCAAACAATTTCGTCGTTAGAGTAGAAGAGCGGTGTGGACCCATTGCCGGCGCAGTCTGGATCGCTAAGGCCAAACTGGTGGACGCGAAATTGGAAATGGTTCGTGCCGCTGGGCTGTTTCGGTGTGGCGTTGCTGTTTCTCGCGTTCGCCGGCTCCATAGTTCTTATTGTTTTTAGCGCAATGAAATCGAGCAACG
>JAICUQ010000204.1 GCA_025935755.1 Chthoniobacterales bacterium
GTCGAACAAAAACTCATCCAGGTGAACATGAAAGGCTCGGAAGCGAACCTCGCTTTCCCAAACATGTTGAATGAACGGTTTGACACATTTAGTCACGTCATTGAGTCCGGCGATAACGAGCCGACCAAACCACAGGTCGAGGTATTCGAAATGTTAGACAATCAACTCCAGGAGCAGTTAAAAAAGTGGGCGCAGCTCAAGCAGGAAGACGTCGCGAAAGTCGGCGAATTAATTAAGCAAGCGAACTTACCGGCGCTGATCGTCGGAGAGAAAAAGTAGCGCGATCCTCCGGCTTGCGCTGTTATGGTCGCAAGCGGGACGCATGCGCTACCTTGACTGGCATGACGAAAATCAACAAAGCCGTTATTCTTGCGGCGGGTCGCGGCACGCGCATGCGCGAGCTTACCGCTGATCTTCCCAAACCGATGATCGAAGTGCGGGGTAAACCGGTATTGCAGCATATCATCGAAGGGCTGCGTGATGCAGGGATACGCGATTGTCTTGTTGTTGTTGGCTATCGTGCCGATGCTGTGCGTGATTTTTTCGGCTACGGTTCGAGCTACGGCGTCGCGATCCAGTACAAGACCCAAACGGTGCAGGACGGAACGGGGCGCGTGGTAGAGCTCGCTCGCGACTTCACTCGAAGCGATCCGTTCATTTTGGCTTATGGGGATATTTTAGTCGATCCCGCGAATTACACTCGCGCGGTCAACCTTATCGATGGCGTTGAAGCAATACTCACCGTCACGCGCGGTGAAGATATCAGTAAAGGGGGCGCCGTATTTCTCAACGATCAGATGGATGTAGTCGATCTCCGCGAAAAATCTCCGCAGGGCGGAGATCCTGCGACGTCGCCGGGCTCGCAGAAGCTCGCCCCTCCATTGTATAACGCCGGGCTTTACGCCTTTCGCCCGAGTATTTTCGGTTTCATTGGGAAACTAAAACCGTCGCCACGCGGCGAATACGAACTAACCGACGCGATCCGCGAACTCGCTCAGTCGGGTAAAAAAGTTAAAGCGGTTGAACTCAGTGGTGAATGGGCCGATGTGCGCGACCCGGAAGTGCTGGCGCGATTGAACGGATGAGATTGCCGGCGCCTCGGCGTGATGAGGTCACCGTGTTTGCTCGGCTGGTTCGGAAGGTTCTTCGCCGATTTCTTCTTCGATCTCTCTTTGCCATTCCCGGGAGAGCCATGGCCGTAGCACGCCATAAACCAAATAGGCCAGGAAAAGGACAGCCGGCATCCATTCATAGTTCATCGCGGTGATGACAAGCACTACGCTGATGATCAGAAATCTCGGAATCGATTTGGTCGTTTTCCAGTCGACCGCCTTGAAGCTCGGATATCTGAACCGGCTAAACATCATGAACGACAGAAAAATCATGAGTGGGGGCAGAACGAATTTCCAGTTACCGAGGTGGCGCTCGCTCTCGCTGAGCCACAGCATGAAGAGCGTTAACGATGCAATCAGGCCGGCCGCGGCCGGAATGGGGAAACCCTTAAATTCTTTCTCCGCACCGGCATGGTTCGCAGCAACTACGTTGAACCGCGCAAGCCTGAGCGCGCCGCACGCCAAGTAAATAAACGCAACTACCCAGCCCGTACGCGGAAACTCCTGTAGTACGATTCGATACACCAAGAGCGCAGGCGCAACACCAAATGAAACGATGTCTGCAAGCGAATCGAATTCGCGGCCAAATGGAGAGTCGCGGCCACCCAATCGCGCCAGGCGTCCGTCCAGAAAGTCGAAAACAAACGCGCCGAGGATGAACCAAATCGCCAGGTGAAAAAGATCGCTGGCTACGTCAGGATTTGAAGCCTGAAGCAATGCGCCCTGCAGAATTTTCAGCGCGGCCGCAAATCCGCAAAACAGATTGCCGGCTGTCATGAGATTCGGCAGCAGATATATTTTCGGAGGTTGGTCGTTCATGACAGCAAGATTGTCATTCTGCGCCTGGCGAAGAATCTCCGGCGAGCGACGCAGGAATGACCAGAGATGTTTCGCTTAACATAGATGAGAAGGCTATCCGAAGTCTGTCCGATTCTTCGTCGCGGAGAGAACCGGCAGGCGCGCAATGATTGTCGATCCCCCAAAAACGTGATCGCCTTTTTTCACAAGGACTTCAGCTTCGAGCGGCAAATATAATTCCGTTCGTGAGCCGAAGCGAATCATCCCAAAACGTTCTCCTTTTTTTAATTCATCGCCGACGTTCGCCCACGCCACGATTCGTCTGGCGATCGCGCCCGTGATTTGCCGCACGACAATCGTGACCCGCGGGTTTTCAAACGCCCACGTCATTGATTCGTTTTTATCCGAACATTCCGGACGGCGCGCGTCGAAAAAAAGTCCTGGCCGATGTTGACGGTAAACGATCCGGCCGTTTATCGGCGCTCGATTGGTGTGAACGTTGAAGATCGATAAAAAAATTCCCACTCGGACCGTTTTGGTTTTCAAAACTTCTTTTTCATCCAGCTCCAGAATGTCCACCACCGTGCCGTCTGCAGCAGCAACAACAACGTTCGGATCAGCGGGCACAGCGCGATCGGGATCACGGAAGAAGGCGAGCGTGCACAAACAGAGGAGGACAAAAAACCAGAATGCCGATGCCGAAAACAACCCGGAAATGATTGCAAGCAGCACCAGAATCGCCAAAATCCAACGTGCTTCCCAGAGTGCTTGGAACCGCATAAAAGAAGCCTAGTCTCGGAGGCTCAAAACGCCTGGTCAAGACGGCATAATTGGAGCGGCTAGAGTTCTGGCCCGAAACACAATATAGTGGGTATTGCCGCCACGGCTCATTCAATTAGTAGTGCAAATAAGCGGCTCCAAACCACGAGATTATTTGTTGTTTTGAAGCCTTTTTCGGCTATCCTCTTTACCTGGGGCGTCTTGCCCCACTTTTATGGCGCAAGTTCAAGAGGAAATCCCGGTCGAAAAAGTTGTTACCGGGATCGCCTCAACTCAAAAGTACGACGCAGCACAGATCGACAAGCTCGAAGGTCTGGAAGCGGTCCGGAAACGGCCCGGCATGTTTATCGGCGACCCCGACGAACGCGGGTTGCATCATTTGGTTTACGAAGTTCTCGACAATTCAATCGACGAACATCTGGCCGGGTTTTGTACAAAGATCGAAGTCGTCATCCACGTCGATGGATCCATCTCGGTGCGGGATAACGGTCGCGGCATTCCGGTCGATATTCATCCGAAATGGAAAATGCCGGCCGTTGAGCTGGTCCTGACGAATTTGCACGCCGGCGGGAAATTCGGACAAGGCGCATACAAGTACTCTGGAGGACTGCACGGCGTCGGCGCAAAGTGCACGAACGCGCTTTCGGAATGGTTCAAGGTCGAGGTTTCGCGGGACGGCAAAGTTTACCACATGGCTTTCGCCAAGGGGAAAACAACGGACAAACTCACGGTCATTGGCGAAATCAAAAATAAGAAGACCACAGGCACGCTAATTACGTTCCTGCCGGACCCGACAATTTTCACCATCACCACCGAGTTCAAGTTCGAACGGTTGGCGACGCGCTTGCGCGAACTGGCGTTTCTGAATCCCGGGCTGGAGATCACGCTCGCTGATGAACGTGTCGATCCGCCAAAGACGGAACGGTTTTTTTACAAGCACGGAATCGAAGAGTTCGTTAGGCAATTGGGCGAGAACAAACAAGTCCTGCACCCCAAGCCGATCGTGATCTCGCGACAGCGCGACGAAGTTTTTGTCGATGTGGTGCTGCAGTACAACGACAGCTATAACGATCAGATTTTGCCGTTTGCGAATTCCATTCCGAATCCTGACGGGGGGACACATCTCACCGGGTTTCGCACGGCGCTGACCAGAGCCATCAATCAGTATTCAAAACAGAACAACCTTCTCAAAGACAAGGACCCGTCCATTTCCGGAGACGACGTGCGCGAGGGGTTGACCGCTGTTCTCAGCGTTAAACTGCCGAATCCACGCTTTGAATCGCAGACCAAGGTAAAGCTGGTTAATACCGAGATCGACGGAATCGTGAACTCGGCTGTGTACGACGGGTTGATGACTCATTTCGATAAAAATCCGCCGATCGCGAAACGGATTTTAGAGAAGGTGCTTACGGCAGCGCGAGCGCGCGAGGCCGCGCGCAAGGCGAGAGAAACGATTCGCAAAGGAGCGCTGAGCGGCGGCGGTTTACCTGGAAAACTGGCTGACTGTTCTGAACGCGATCCGGAGTTTACCGAACTCTATATCGTCGAGGGCGACTCAGCTGGCGGCTCCGCCAAACAAGGGCGCGACCGGCGCTACCAGGCAATCCTTCCAATCCGTGGCAAACTCATCAATGTCGAGAAGGCGCGCGAAGATCAGTTTCTGAAGAATGCCGAGATCCAGGCCATGATCACTGCGATCGGCACCGGAATTGGCAAACCCAAGGAAGAGGCCAACGGCAAAGACGATGCGGTGTTCGACATGACTCGACTCCGTTACGGTCGCATCATCATCATGACCGATGCCGACGTGGATGGATCACACATTCGCACGTTGTTGCTGACCTTTTTTTTCCGGCAGATGACGGAGCTGGTACGGGCAGGAAAAATTTTTATCGCGCAACCGCCCCTTTATCAGATCAAACGAAGAAAGCGTGAGGAATACGTCGAAGATGATGCGCGGCTGAACAAGATTCTCATTTCACTCGGCGCTGAGGACGTGCGGTTGAAGAACCTGGCCGACCAAAAAGAATTCACCGCAGCACAATTGAAGGACATTCTCGAATCGCTCGAGAAACTCGCAAAATTAAGCGAAGCCGTGCGACGTCACGGCGGCGATTTCGAGGTCTATCTTGCTGAACGCAGTGCCAAGTCTGGCAAGCTGCCCAATTATCTGGTCAAGGTGCGCGATGGAAACGAGGAAAGCGCCCACTATTTTCACGACGAGAAAGCTGTCCGA
>JAICUQ010000118.1 GCA_025935755.1 Chthoniobacterales bacterium
GAAGCCAAACCCGAACAAATGAAAAATCGGGCCATCATCGACATGATGGAACCGGGTTCCACCTTCAAGATCGTCGCCGCCGCTTCAGCTCTCAACGAACATAAGTTGCGCGTTGATTCCGAGGTGTTTTGTGAGAACGGCGTCTGGAATTATGGAGGTTCCCCTTTGCACGATCATCGCGCGTTTGGCTATCTGAGCGTCCGCGACGTCCTGATCAAATCCAGTAACATCGGTGCAGCGAAACTCGCATTGACCGTCGGCGAGCAAAAATTTT
The DNA here is from genome assembly GCA_025935755.1 of Chthoniobacterales bacterium. Lineage (GTDB taxonomy): Bacteria > Verrucomicrobiota > Verrucomicrobiia > Chthoniobacterales > UBA10450 > Udaeobacter. Next base: position 275 of record JAICUQ010000118.1, read on the forward strand.
ACGAATACATACGGCGCTTCGGATTTGGCGAGCGAACCGGAATTGAACTGCCGGGCGAGATCGCCGGAGTGATTCGCCCGCCGCAAAAATGGAGCAAAATCTCCATTACCCGCATTCCGATGGGTCATGAAGTTGGGGTTACTCCATTGCAGATGACAACGGCAATGGCGACGATCGCGAACGGAGGCAAACTGGTGATGCCGCGGATCATAAAATCGGTGACGGCATCGGATGGCAAAGTTATCAGCTCAGTTTCGCCACTGGTACTGCGCCAGGTCATTTCTGCTGAAACTGCGAAACAAATTGGTGACGCGTTGCGCGGCGTGGTGAGCGATCAAGGAACCGCGGCGGCTGCAGCTGTGCCCGGGTTCACGATTGCCGGCAAAACCGGGACCGCGCAAAAAGTTAATCCGCACGGCGGGTACGACCATGGGAAATATGTTGTTTCCTTCCTTGGCTATCTCCCGGCTGACCACCCCGAGTTTGTGGGACTGGTCGTGCTGGATGACGCGCATACAACCAAGCCTGAATTAAATTACGGCGGACTTGTCGCCGGTCCCATTTTTTCCCGCGTTGCCGAGAAGGCCGCCCGTTATCTTGACCTTGAGCCGCATGAGGAGATTCGCAAAGCGATTCCCATTCAGCGAGTCGAAAAACCAAAGCCGGCAGAGCGACTTCGCAAGTCGGTGCCGGCAGCACGAATCGCCCTAACCAATGGTTCGCAACGTTGAGTACCTCGTCCCGGTTCGCCGTAGCGAATCCGTCTCCCGTCGGAGATGTTAAAGCCTCATGCAGCTCAAGACCCTTCTCTCTGCGACTCCAGTTCGCCAAATCGTCGGGCCAGGTGATCGCCCGGTGGAAAACATCGCGTATGACTCGCGGCGAGTACAAAGGCACACCATGTTCGTGGCGTTGCGGGGTGAGAAAACCGATGGGCACCAGTTCATCGGTCATGCCATCGACAAAGGGGCGTCGGTGATCGTCGCCGAACGCGAACAAAAGGATCCACGCGTCACTTGTCTGCAGGTTGAAAACACCCGCACTGCGCTCGCGGATTTTTCCGCAGCCTTTTACGGCAACCCGGCTCGTAAGCTAAAACTCGCGGCAGTCACAGGCACAAATGGTAAGACCACCACTACATTTCTTATCAAACACATTTGCGAAAACGCCGGATTACGCTGCGGATTAATCGGTACGGTTAGATACGAGATCGGCGAGAGAATTTTGCCGGCGATTCGCACCACACCTGAGTCACTCGATTTACAGGAACTCCTGGCACAGATCGCCAACGCAGGATGTAAAGCGGCAGCGATGGAAGTCTCTTCGCATGCGCTGGCACAAGAACGCACCCGCGGCATCGAATGGAACGTCGCAGTCTTCACAAATTTGACTCAGGACCATCTCGATTTTCACGGGACGATGGAAAATTACTTCGAAGCGAAGGCCAAACTGTTCACCGAACTCGCCGGACAAAAACAGAAAACCAAACCGGTAGCGATCGTGAATATCGATGACCGTTACGGACAGCAGTTGATCGACAAACTCGATAAAGGCGTGACCGCTATCACCTATGGAATGGGATTGCGCGCAGATTTTCGCGCATCGAACTATCGCGCCGAATTCAGCGGAACATCGTACCAACTCGACGCGCGCGGTAAGAGTTATCTCGTTCGTCTGCCTCTAATTGGCCGGTTTAACGTCACGAATTCCATCGCGGCCCTCGCCGCGGCGGAAGTATTGGGGATTAATCTCCGAAGCGCCGTCTTGAATCTTGGGAAAGCGCCGCAAGTTCCGGGGCGCCTGGAACTCGTTCCTGCAAAGCGACAGTTTCAAGTGTTCGTCGATTACGCGCACACTCCCGATGCGCTCGCGAACGTTCTGAAGACACTGCGCGAACTCCGGCCCAATCGATTGATTGCGGTTTTCGGTTGTGGCGGCGATCGAGACCGGCAAAAGCGTCCTTTAATGGCGGAGATGGCGGACCGGCTCGCTGATTACTCCATCATCACTTCCGATAATCCGCGCAAGGAAGACCCGGGCGCGATCATCGCCGAGACCGAAAAAGGGTTTCGCTCGAATCATTACGAAAAAATTGTCGATCGCACGGAGGCAATCAACCGCGCCATTGCGCTCGCTGGCCCACGCGACATTGTGTTGGTCGCAGGTAAAGGACACGAAAATTATCAGGAATTCGCCGATTACACGATCCCATTTGATGACATCCAGGTCGCGCGCCGCGCGATCGAAGATCATCCCGTTGAGCTTTGATTATTGATGAAACCTTTTCCTGCGAATCATCCGATGCCCAGCGTGCGTCCTTCTTCGGGGAGCGCACGCGCCTGGCGTGCTGTTTTCGGCGCCTTCGCCGACAACCGTTGCCTGCCGCTTCCACGGGTACGTGCAATTTGCGTGCGTATGGCTGCGCGGCGCGGGCGCCTTGCAGGGCACGCGAGGCGCATGCGGTCGCCGATCATATGAATCCGCTTACACTTGATCAAATCGCAAACCTTGCCGGAGCGTCACTTGCATCTGGTGACGCGGGCGTCGTCATCACCAAGCTCAGCACCGACTCGCGCACCATTAAGCCAGGTGAATTGTTCGTCGCCTTACACGGCGAAAACTTCGAAGGCCACGATTTTGTTGAAGCCGCTGCAAAAGCCGGCGCTACAGGCGCGCTCGTTGATCTTAACTGGATGGGCAATGTTCCGAATGGTTTCGCACTGCTCCGTGCGCCGGATACGCTGCAAGCCTATCAGGCAGTGGCAGCCAATTACCGGCGGTCACTGCCGCTGAAAGTTCTCGCGATCACTGGAAGCAACGGCAAAACGAGCACAAAGGATTTCGCGGCATCGGTGCTGGCGCGGAAGTTTCGGGTCACCAAGACGGAAGGAAATTTTAATAATCATGTAGGATTACCCCGCACAATCCTGGAAGCGACTTCGGAGGATGAAGTTGGCGTCTGGGAGATCGGAATGAATCATCCCGGCGAAATCGCCGCGCTCTCGAAGATAGCCGCGCCGGATGCAGCCATCATCACGAATATCGGCGTGGCACACATTGAGTTCATGGGCTCCCGCGAAGCAATTGCTGCGGAAAAGGGTGCATTGGCTGAAGCAATCGCGCCTCACGGAACAGTGGTTTTGAATACCGACGATCCGTTCAGTGAAGCAATCGCCGCCCGCACCCGGGCAAAAGTGATCTTTGCTGGAACAACGGGTGGAACGGTGCGGGCCATCGAAATTCGCCAGAGTGCTGAAGGATCAGAGTTCACAATTGTCGAAGGCGCGCATCGTTGCCGTGCTCAACTTCCCGTTGCCGGTTCGCACATGGTGCAGAATGCGTTGCTGGCGGTCGCCGCCGGGCGCGCATTTGGATTATCCATCGAAGAATGTGCCGCGGGACTCGCCGCGGCGCCGCTGACGAAAGCGCGATTACAAATCAAGGAGATCGGCGGCGTCCAGTTTCTGGACGACAGCTACAACGCCAATCCGGATTCCATGAAAGCGGCGTTGCGGACGTTGGTCGAACTCAACACTGACGGGAAACGGATCGCGGTCCTCGGCGAGATGCGCGAATTGGGTACCGAATCGGAGCATGGACACCGCGAGGTGGGTGAGACCGCAGCAACGCTCGGGGTGAATCAATTGATCACGATCGGCGACGTGGCAGAACTGATTGCTGAAGGAGCGCGCAGCGCCGGCTTGGACAAAGTTTCTTCAACGCGATCGACCACCGAAGCTGCCACGTTGTTAGGCGAAATTGCCGAGCCAGGAGATCTCGTTCTGATCAAGGGCAGCCGGGCGGCGCGCACGGAGGAAGTAATCGACAAATTCGGCAGCCAAAATCCGGCATTCGCGACTTCGCCATGATGTACTATCTCCATCAGCTCAGTGGGCAGTTCATCGGGTTTAACGTCTTTCTCTACGTCACCTTCCGGGCCATTGCGGCGGCGGTGACCGCATTTTTGATCACGCTGATTTTTGGCAATTTTGTAATCGCAAAGCTACGCGCGCTGAAAGCCGAACAACCGATTCGGGGAGCATCGGAAGTTCATCGCCTCGCCGAACTACAAGGAGTGAAGCAGGGCACGCCGACAATGGGCGGCGTGCTGGTGATCGGAGCCGTGGTTATTTCGAGCATTCTCTGGGCGCGTCTCGATAACAAGTTCGTCTGGCTGGCGCTGTGCAGCATGGTTTACCTGGGCGGTCTCGGGTTCGCTGACGATTATCTCAAAGTCACAAAAAAGAAATCCGAAGGCATTCACGGCCGGGTGAAGCTGCTTTTTCAAATTACTCTGGCAGCGGTGATCACCGGTCTGTTCCTCACTGACCCGTTGATCGAAGTGCAGGCGCGCACCCTTTACGTGCCGTTCGTCAAGTCGCCCGTGATTGCGAACATGAGCTGGTTCACGTTCTTCTTTTTTGTGCTGGTCATCGTCGGCACTTCGAACGCGGTAAATCTCACCGACGGCCTTGATGGTCTGGCAACCGGATGCACGATTACGGTGGCTTTCGCGTACGCCCTGCTCTGTTACGCGGCCGGCAACTTTCGCGTCGCCGAATACCTGCAGGTCCCCTTCTATCCATTCGCCGGCGAACTGACCGTTGTGTGCGCAGCCCTTATCGGCGCAGGCCTGGGTTTCCTCTGGTTCAACTGTTATCCGGCCAAGGTTTTCATGGGGGATACCGGATCGCTGGCCATCGGTGGCATGCTCGGAGTTGTCGCGATCTGTTGTAAACAGGAATTGCTGCTGGTCGTCGTAGGTGGCGTTTTCGTAATCGAAGCGGTCTCAGTGATTTTGCAGGTGCTGAGCTTCAAACTGACCGGCAAACGATTTTTCGTCATGTCGCCGCTTCATCATCACTTCGAATTAACGGGTTGGAAGGAAACGACTGTGATCGTTCGGTTTTGGATTCTCTCGATCATCTTCGCATTACTGGGACTCGCGACGCTGAAACTGCGATGAACCACGGACGCTACAAAAACCAAAACGTCGCCGTGCTTGGAGCAGGGCTAAGCGGAAGCGCTGCAGCGCTGCTACTCGCGTCCGAGGGAGCGCTGGTAACGGTGCTTGACAGTGCCGACGAAAACCATCTTTTGAAATCGACGCTGGATAACCTGCGGGCACATGGCGTGCATGTCGTTTGTGGATCCGAAGCGAACGAGAATTCATCTGCTTACGATTGGATGGTTTTAAGCCCGGGCATCGATCCGGCTTCTCAGTTAGCTCGGAATTTCTCGTCGCGGGGAATCGATACCATCAGTGAGCTGGAGCTGGGTTGGCGTTCCTGCGAAATGCCGGTAATCGCCGTGACAGGTACAAACGGCAAAACCACCACGACAGAATTGCTGGCTCAAATGCTCAACGCTTGCGGCCAGCGAACAATCGCCTGCGGCAACATCGGTAAACCGCTGTCAGAAGTCGCGCGGGAAAAGCAGCCGTTGGACGTGCTGACGATCGAAGTGAGTTCGTTTCAACTGGAACAAATTCGTTCATTTCGTCCTTCGATCAGCCTCTGGCTTAACTTCGCTCCTGATCACCTGGATCGTTATCGCTCTGTGGCCGAGTACCGCGCTGCCAAACTGCGCATTTTTGAAAATCAAAGAGAGCAGGATGTGGCGATTATTAACGCGGCGGAAGCGCTCCCTGCAATTCGACCACGGCGCATCACTTTCAGCGCTTATTCCAATCGCGCCGATTTCCGATTGTCTGACGGCGCGATTGTCTATGAGAACCAGCCGGTCCTGCGCCTGGCTGACACCAAACTGCTCGGACTGCATAACATTGAGAACGTGATGGCAACCATGGCCGTCGGCGTTGCCCGCGGGTTATCGTTCCCGCAGATGGTGCCGGCGATCCGCGATTACCAGCCGCGACCGCATCGGTGCGAGTTTGTGCGCGAGCTCGGTGGCGTCGAATACGTGAACGATTCCAAGGCGACTAACCTCGACGCGGTCGACAAAGCCCTGGCGTCACAGACCAAGCCAGTGGTACTCATTGCGGGCGGCAAAGACAAGGGATTCACCTTCGATCCGTTGCGTTCCGTGGCGAAAGAGAAGGTGAAGTCCGCCGTGCTGATCGGCGAAATGGCTGCGAGCATCAAGCGTTCGTGGGATGGCGCCGTTAAATCGGAAATCGCAGCTTCTCTTCCCGACGCGGTCGAGCGGGCGCGCAGTCTCGCTTGTGCCGGCGATGTTGTCCTGTTCTCTCCGGGGACCTCATCCTTCGACATGTTCAAAAGTTACGTCGATCGCGGCGATCAATTTCGCAAACTGGTGCAAGCGCTTCCACAATGAAACGGATTAAGATCCCGCGGCTCTTCAACGGGAAGAAATTATCGGCAGCAACCGCGCGCCGCGCCTCCGCGGGAATGGACTTCGAAGGAATTCCGGAGCCAAACATGAAATTGTCGCGTGCATTGCTCATTGTCTTGCTCCTGCACGTCGTTGCCGTTTCTGGAATCATTGCGTTTAACGCCATTAAAACGCGTGAGCGGCCATTCGTGCCTGGGATATCAACTGAAAAGGAAAACAAACCCGCGGACGTCGCGCAAACAACAAACGCCACGAGCACTGAGAAAGCTCCAGTTGAAAGAGCCCAAAAGGAAAACGATCGCCAGCGTGAACCGAAGATTTCGCGGTCCCCTGCAAAAGACGAACAAGCGAAGCCGGCTTCATCTTCAGGAAAGACCTACATTGTGAAGAAAGGTGATAATCCAGTCGGGATCGCCAGGAAGCTAAGAGTCTCCTACAGCGATCTGATTGCGCTCAATCACATTGATGACCCAAGGAAATTGCAGATCGGGCAAAAGCTTCTGGTTCCCGAGGCAGCAAAGCCAAAGATCAAGACCGCGAAAGCGTCGGATAAAAAGAAGAAAACAAAGGAAGTTAGTACTCAGAAAAGCGATGCAAAGACGCATCGCACTCCAAAAGCGCTTCGCGCAAAACCTGCGGACACGAGTGCTTCGTACCGCAGAAACTTTCGAGGTGCGCAGGCGTCATGCCGTCACTTTGGTCCATTAACAGCCTATGCGTCGTAAGAGCGCCTACATACTTTTTTTAGCGGTGCTGGCGCTTCTCGTCATTGGAATCGTCATGCTCTTCAGCACGAGTGCCTATGCCCGCGACAGTCATGGCGACGTTTACTTCTTCATCAAACGACAGGCGATTTGGATTGGGATTGGACTGGTAGCCTGCATTTTTGCCGCGCTTGTGAATTATCAATTCTGGCAAAAAACATGGTGGCTTTGGTTTGCGTTGGCGCTGGGGGCGCTGGCGCTCTGCTACATCCCTCACATCGGTATGCGCATCAATGGATCGCGCCGGTGGGTTGGTTACGGCCCGATCACTTTTCAGCCATCGGAACTTGCAAAGACCGCGACTATCTTCTTTCTCGCTGCCTGGTTTGCGCGAGACGAGAAAGCGGAACGCAACCTGTTTTCGGGATTCATTCTTCCGCTCATCATCATCGGTGTTCCCGCTGCGCTGGTGCTGGGGGAAGTCGATCTTGGCACCACCGCTTTGATCGCGGCAACCGCATTTGTGGTGATGTTTATTGCAGGCACCAATCCGTTATGGCTTGGCGGCCTTGCCTTCGCCGCATTGAGCGGATTAATCCTGGTTGCCACGCAAATCTCGGAGCGCATGGGGCGGCTCTCCGCATTTCTTCATCCGCAAAACTACAAGGATGACGCTGGATTGCAGCAAATGCAGGCGCTGATTGCCTGGGGCAGCGGGGGAATGGACGGCCTCGGACTGGGCAATGGTCGCCAGAAGATGTTGTATCTGCCGTACGCGCACACTGATTTTATTTTCCCAATCATCGGCGAAGAACTTGGCCTGCGATTCAGTCTTCTGGTGGTTTTTTTGTTCGTTGTGATAATTGTTTGCGGCATCATGATTGCGCTGCACGCTCGCGACCGTTTTGGACTGCTGCTCGGCTGCGGGATTATTTCGCTCCTGGCGTTGCAGGCAGCGGTGAACATCGGTGTGACAACATCGCTTTTGCCTAACAAGGGACTTCCGCTGCCATTTATCAGCTATGGAGGTTCGAACCTGGCGGCATGTATGTTCGGGATTGGCGTGTTGGTGAACATTTATCGCCAGGGCATTCTCGAGCCAACTCCGGTGAAGCGAGCCACGATGAACGCCAAAGTCACGCCACGAATTTGATCAACCCGTAACCGGATCGAACAAAACATGAACGCTGTAATCGCATGCGGAGGAACCGGTGGACATCTTTTCCCCGGCATTGCCGTGGCCGAAGTGCTGCAAAATCGCGGTCACCAGGTGATGCTGTTGGTTTCCGAGAAGGACATCGACGCAGTGGCGCTTTCAGGGCGGACGAACTTTCAAGTCGAAAAATTGCCAACCGTAGGGCTGCCGTCGCCGTTTTCGCCCGCATTATTTGGGTTCACTCGCCGATTTATTGAAAGCTTATCGCGGTGCCGCTTAATCTATCGCAAGTTCAAGCCACACGCTGTTCTTGGCATGGGCGGGTTCACTTCGACCGCGCCTGTTTTGGCCGGCCGGTTTCGCGGCATCGCTACGTTCATTCACGAATCAAACGCCGTTCCGGGTAAAGCGAATCGTTGGACTGCGCGGGCGGTGAATGCCGTGATGCTCGGTTTCAAGGAATGCGCGCCATTTTTTCCGAAAACGCGTACCGAAATTACCGGAACACCAGTGCGCACCGAACTGATACGACTGGACCGCGCAGAGTCACGGCGGAAACTCGGGTTGCGAGAAGACCTGCCGACGCTCCTGGTGATGGGCGGCAGCCAGGGCGCCAGCGGAATTAATCAGGCCCTGATCAAAGCGCTGCCATTTTTGCACGGAGTGCCACTCCAAGTCATCCATCTCTCCGGCGCGCGGGATGAAAGGCTGGTTGCAGACAATTATCGCCGTGAAAATGTCCCTGCGTACATCGGTGCGTTCCATCATCAAATGGAAGAAGTGTACAGCGCGGCTGATCTGGTCGTCGCGCGAGCCGGCGCCGCCAGTCTGGCTGAGTTCGCCGCGTTTTCGTTACCAGGCATTCTCATTCCATTTCCGTACGCCGCGGACGATCACCAGACGCGGAATGCTGAAATCTACGCCCGTGCTGATGCTGCGATTCTTCTCAAACAGGCGGATCTCTCCGGTGAAATGCTCGCGCGCAATATCCGGGACGTGATGGAAAACCCGCAACGGCTGCAGCAAATGGCCGCGAATTCTGCGCGGCTTGCCCCGAAAGATGCAGCGGGGCTTGTTGCGAACACGATCGAAAAATATACGGCTCATGAAGCACACGTCTGAAGCAACCGGCGCGCGCGCTGATTCCTCACGCGACAAATTGCCGCGCCGTAGGGAGTTGCCAGATCTGTCGCGATTTCTCACCGCAGAGCATCATCAAATTCATCTCGTCGGTGTTGCGGGAAGCGGTATGAGCGGTCTTGCCGCGCTTCTGATTGAGCTGGGACATTCGGTGAGCGGCTCGGACAAAGTGACGACGACAGAAACTGAGCGACTTCAACGGCTCGGTCTGCATTTCCATGAGCAGCATCTGAGCGAGCTGGCCAATGCTGCAGAACTCGTTGTTTTTTCCTCAGCGATCAAGGATGACAATCCAATTCTCGTAACGGCGCGCAGTTGCGGGAAATTGCTGCTCCGCCGGGCGGAAGCTGTCGCTGCAATCATGCAGGCCAAGCGCGGCATCGTGATCGCTGGGATGCATGGGAAAACGACCACCTCTGCCATGACCGCACATGTGCTTCGTGAAGGCGGCCTGCATCCGTCACACTACGTGGGCGCCGAAATCCCAATTCTTGGAACGAACGCGTATTGGAGTCCGCGCGGCGAATATTTCGTTGCCGAAGGCGACGAGAGCGACGGCACTTTGCGCTGCTTCCATCCTGAGCACTCACTCATCCTGAACATCGAAGAAGAACACCTCGATTTTTATCCAGATCTCGCCGCCATCGAAAAAGTCTTTGCGCAACTAATCGACCAAACGACCGGAAGCGTTCTCTACAACATTGATGATCCAAACACCGCGCGATTATGCGGAAAGCGCAACCACGCAATCTCCTATGGATTTTCAGAGCAGGCGGATTACCGGGGAGTTGACGTTCAGCTCCGCGACTTCGGTTCATCGTTTTTGGTTTTGCGCCGCGGCGAAAAGCTGGGGCAGGCCACGCTGAATGTTCCGGGAGAACACAACGTGCATAACGCGCTCGGAGTAATTGCGCTGGCTTCCGAGCTTTCTGTTCCGTTCGACAAGATCACGGCGTCGCTTCGGAAATTCGAACACGCCCGCCGTCGTTTCGAAATTAAATATGCGAGCGAAAGATTCCTGCTCGTCGACGATTACGCGCATCATCCGACGGAAATTCGCGCCACACTTCGCACAGCAAAATCGATCGGACGCCACCGGCTCGTCACAATGTTTCAGCCGCACCGTTTCTCACGAACGAAAGCGCTCTGCCATGAATTTGGCTGCGCCTTTGACGATGCCGACCGGGTGGTGATCACGGATGTGTATCCTGCCAGCGAGCCCCCGATCCCCGGGATCACCGGCCGCACCATTGTCGAGGAAATGCTGCGACACGGGCATCGCACCGTCAGTTATCAGGCCCGGTTGCAATCGGTCCACCGCGACGTCGGAAACCTGCTGGAGGCCGGCGACCTTGTTTTGAGCCTCGGTGCAGGCAATATCCACGAGCAATTGGAGATCCTCGCCGCCGATCTCGTGATCGCCGAAAAGCTA
>JAICUQ010000067.1 GCA_025935755.1 Chthoniobacterales bacterium
AGCGCGACGCAAAAAGTGCCGCCCAGCATCAGGTACGGAACAATGCGCAGTCCGGGCAGAAAAATTCCGAGACCAAAAAGAAAAATCGTGAGCGCGAACCATTCGATGCTGCTGAGGTAGGCCGCGATCTCTGATTGCGGCGCGGGATAGATGGATTGGAAAAATCCTTCACCGAAAATCCCGTGATATATGACGGGGCGATTTACAAACCAACTGAACCGGGTAGCGCCGTAAATTTGGCCGCGCCATTTCGCTGTGCCGGTCGGGCCAAAGAAGATCAAGTGCTTGAACCGCAGCAATGATTCCGCTTCGCCGTAGCCATCCTGCTGTTTCAGAAAAGCGCGCAGTGTAAACCGCCGATAATGCCAGACGATCGCGGTCGGACTGAAAGAAATAACTCCGCCAGCCTGTTGAATTCGCCAGCAGAAATCGACGTCGTCGCCGGCCTTGCGATATTCGGGATCGAACCCGCCTACACCTTCGAAGGCCCAACGGTAAAAGGCCATGTTACAACCGGGGATGTGCTCGGCGACGGTATCCGTGAGCAGAACATGATTCGGACCTCCAGGCGAGGCAGCGACGCACGCCTGGATCCAATTCTGTGCGGGCGGCGTAATGTTCGGGCCGCCGACGCCGGCGTAGTCGCCACTGACGAGCGTGCCAACCAGGTAGTACAACCAATCGGCATCCGCCATGCAGTCCGAATCGGTATAGGCGAAGATATCGCCTTTGGCAGCGGCGGCGCCCGTGTTGCGGGCGTGACTTAATCCGTGATTGGTCTGATGAATGTAGCGGACCGCTGGAAATTGCGCGGCCACATACGCCGTGTCGTCGGTCGAACCATCGTCGACCAAAATGACTTCGTAGGCCGGATAATTCAATTTGCCTAACGAATCAAGGCACGCCGCAAGAGTGCGAGCCCCGTTGTACGAACAAACAATAACGGACACCAACGGTGTCCTGGGCAACGGAAGATGAGGTGAACTCGAATCGGTCCCACCAAGCTTTTCTTGAATGGTGTAGAACGCCTTCTTCGGCTTGCGCTCACGCGTGACGAGGCCAAAGGCCCAATCGGTGACTTCGTGGCCGCCCGTAAACCATTCGTCGGTCCAGGCGAAAAGAATGGTGCCGGCAAGGCCGCATTTCACCACGCTATCGACGTGCCAGCCGAGCATCTCCGCTTGCTCCTCTTGCGAATGCCGGATCGTGTCCATGCCGAATTCGCCGAGGATAAGCGGTTGCTCGCCGGTGAGATTTTGCAGCCGCAACAGATAACCTTCGAAATCGCGCTGGTTATGAAGGTAGACGTTGAAACAGCAAAAATCGGTGTTCTGCGGGAGCAGATATTCGGTCGGCGGATAGGTGGCATAGGAAAAAAGCGCAGTGGGATCGATGCCGCGTCCGATACCAATGAGTTGCTCGACGAATTCAATCACTCGACGCGTGCCGAGCCAACGCGCCATCGTGCTGGAGATTTCGTTGCCGACCAGGTAGCCGAAGATGGCAGGATGACCGGCGTGCGTCTTGACGGCAGCGCGGACGTTGTCGGCGATCTGTTTGCGTGTCGATCGTTCACGTAGAAACTCTATGTGCTTTTCCCAGGGCAGTGTTACCAGAACGCGCATCCCCGCAGCAGCGCAGCGGTCGAGGAACCATCGTGGCGGCGAATGATAAATCCGGATCACGTTCATTCCCGCCTCGCGCATCAGCGCCAGATCGCGATCTACCTGCTCGGGTGGCCCAACGAAATAGCCATCTGAATCCGGCTTGAAGGGACCGTAGGTGACACCTTTGACGAAAAACTTCTTGTCTCCGTCGAAGAAAAACTTCGCCTTGGGCTGGATTCTTGAGTTCGTGGCTTCTGTCATGTCGAGCATTTATCCTGTCATTCTGATCCCGCCGTCGCGGGAGAAGAATCTCGGGTCATTTCCGATACTCAGCCAACAAAAGAAGAACCAGAGATGTTTGAAAGCCTGGTCTCATGGTTCGCATTTCGTTGCAGCGATTCGCTCAAAATGACAGAAAGGTTAACGAACCACCAGCGACGTGCCTCATCTACAGCGCTTTCAATATTTCGCTAACCACGGCTGCCGTGCGCTCAATGTCTTCGGCAGTGTGCGCTGTGGAGATGAAGCCAGTTTCAAATTGCGACGGCGCGAAATATATCCCGCGCTTCAAACAACCATGAAAGAAACGATTGAACTTCTCCAGATCGCTTCGTTGCGCGCTGGCGAGATCGAAGACCGGCGGGGGAGCAAAGAACAGACAAAACATCGAACCGAGCCGATGAAATGTGACATCGACCTTTGCGCTCCGGATAGCCTCACTCGCCGCCGCTTCAAGTTGCGCGCCTGATTCCTCGAGCGACTTCCAACCATCGATTCTTTCCAGTTCACGCAACTGCGCAAGACCGGCAGCCATGGCGATCGGATTTCCGGACAACGTTCCAGCCTGATAAACCGGACCATCGGGGGAAAGTTGGTCCATGATTTCGGCGCGACCGCCAAATGCGCCGACCGGCAGTCCGCCGCCGATGATTTTTCCGAGCGCAGTGAGGTCTGGTTTCACGCCATAGAGTTCCTGTGCACCGCCGCGTGCAACGCGGAACCCGGTGATCACTTCATCGAAAATCAGAAGCGCATCGCTGCTGGTGCATTGCTCGCGCAAGATCGATAGAAAGTTTTCCCGCGGAAGATAAAGACCTGCGTTGGCTGGAACCGGCTCAACAATCACCGCCGCGATCTCATTTTTGTTTTCCTGAAATGCTTTCCTCAACAACTCAGCATTATTAAACGGCAGCGAGATTGTGAGATCAGCAAACGCAGGCGGAACACCGGCGCTACTCGGTTGGCCGTGCGTCAACGCACCGCTGCCTGCCTTCACCAAAAGTGCGTCGGCGTGTCCATGATAACAGCCATCGAATTTGATGAGTTTATCGCGACCGGTGAATGCGCGCGCCAGGCGAATGCACGACATCGTCGCTTCCGTGCCGCTGTTCACCATTCGCACTTTGTTTATTGAAGGGATCCAATCGCAGATCAATTCCGCCATCTCCACTTCCAGCGGATTCGGAATTCCGAAACTCAACCCACGCGTCGCAGCATCACGAACAGCTTGGAGCACAACTTTCGGCGCATGCCCGAGAATTGCCGGGCCCCAACTGCCGACATAATCGATGTACTCATTCCCATCCACGTCCCAGATCCGTGCGCCTTTGCCGCGTGCAACGAAAAACGGATCGTCGCCGACATTGCGAAACGCCCGCACGGGCGAATTGACTCCGCCAGGGATGCACTTCTGTGCGCGGTGGAACAGTTGTGATGATTCGGACGTCAAGGAACCAAACGTTCAACGTCCAACGTTCAACGTCCAACGCTCAATTTGTCAGGGGAGACGAATCACCGACGTCACTCGCGAAGATAATTGGATTGATTGAAGGGTTCGAAGCAGAAAGAGGAGCGACGGCCTGGGCAGTCGTCGAGCCGTGAAGGCTGGGAAGCCGTCATTCCCTGAATCATGAAATCGCGAGATCGTTGAATCGGTCTGTCGCCGAGTCACGCTTGTTGATACGAATCTGCTCGGCGCGTTGACACGCACTGCTCGCACGTTACGCTCATTTCTCGCACAAACGGCGGGGTAGCCAAGTGGTAAGGTCGCGGTCTGCAAAACCGCTATTCGCGGGTTCGATTCCCGCCCCCGCCTCTTAACCTATTGTCGATTTGCGAATACAGAATGCCGATTGTTTCGGATCTCCGCGTCTTCACCCGGTTGCGGTGACCGGGCTTCGTGGATGGTGGCTTGCCTCGGACTCGCGACGGCCGGTGTGTAGTCGCGGGCGTCGACCGCCTGCGAGATAAGCATAACCGGGGCAACAGAGGTGAGATCACCTTTGCCACGAGCGATCCGCGTCGTGTTCTTGGCTGTTACAGCGGTTATCTCGCCGTTGTAGCAGATGGTTTACTTGCGGTACGTTGAATCAAGTCGTTTCCCGTGATGATTCGTTCGCTGCTAATTGGCGGCGCACTCTTCGACGGATAAACCGGCCGAAGCACTGCGAATGCCTGCGAAACCAAAACAATAGAAACGAAGGTGATCGCTGCTGCCCATTTCATGTCGCGCGGTGTTATCAGATTCCCGGAGCCATGAGAAGAAAAATTATCGCCCATTGTGATTTTGTTCACCGTTTCTTTATTTTTCCCGGGTCTTCACGATTCACGATTCACGCACATTGCACGATTGACGCTTTAACCCTTCAACGCTCCAACGCTTCCATCCTTCAACGCTTCAACAATTTCACGCTTCAACTTGGCGAAGCCGCGTTTCCGACTATTTTGCCCCGCCGATTTTGCGTTTGAAATCAACTTCATAAGGCATGCCACAGTTTACTTATCGTGCGCGCAACGCGCAGGGCGGGTTGGTCGAAGGAGTGCTCGACTGCGCAGATCGCGCCATTGCGATCCGGCAGATTGAATCGCAACAGTGCATTCCGATTCGGATCGATATGGTGGAAGCCGCCAAGCCAGCTGCCGCAAAGGCAAGCGCGCCCTCTCCGGTTCAACGCAAATTGCGATTGCTCGCGTCGCCTCAAGTCACCACGCCTGCGCAAAGCCTGAAAATTCCGCACGGACAACTGCTGATTTTCACCGAGCAGCTCGCGCATTTACTGCAAGCCGGCATGACGCTGGACGAGGGTCTGTCGATTTTAGAGAAACGGTTGAAACACCCGCGCGTCCAGCAAATGACGCGTACGCTGCATCAGGCTCTGATCGACGGTCGCAGTTTTTCGCAAGCTCTGAGCGACATGCCGCGAATCTTTCCCCCGCTGTATGTGAACCTCGTCGCGGCGGGCGAGGCCAGCGGTGCGTTGCCGCAAATTCTCCTGCGCCTGGTGAAACATCTGATGCAAGCCAAGGACTTGCGCGACCGCGTTCAACAGGCGCTGATTTACCCGGCCTTCCTGGCGCTGGCCGGCGCGATTCTAGTTACGATTTTCATCACCTTTATGGTGCCGCAGCTAACCGGCTTCATGGCACAGACAGGCGGCGCGCTTCCTTTGCCTACACGCATCCTCCTGCACTTTCATCATGCGATCACCGGCTACTGGTGGGTCGGCGTGCTGATTTTGATTGGTGGAATTATTGGGTTCCGCGCTGTGGTTCGGACTCAAGAAGGGCGAACAGGATGGGACCGATTCAGATTGCTAATTCCCGGCTATGGCCGCGTGATTCGCCACCGGTATTATGCGCAGTTTGCGCGTACGTTGGGGACATTAATGGAGAACGGCGTACCTCTGTTGCGCTCCCTGGATCTGGTAACTGAAATAGCCGCCAACCGTTTCCTGGAAACGAAATTGGCGGACGTACGCAAAGCGGTGATTGACGGCGCAACGCTGTCGGCTGCGTTGCAACAGCAGAAGCTGTTTCCGGATCTGCTTACCGATATGATGGGCGTAGGTGAGCAGACCGGACACTTCGCCGAAACGATGCAAGCCATCGCGGACGTGTATGAGCGGGAGCTGGACCGTTCGGTTGGTGTGATCTCGCAATTGATTCCGCCGGTGATCATCGTGATTATCGCGGTTCTGGTAGGCTTGGTTGTGTTCAGCATCCTCTCGGCGGTTTTCGAAATGACACACAGCTTGCAATTTCGACCGCATTAAACTCAAAGCTTGCAAAACAGGTCGGGTCTGAACTAATCTCGCGCACTTAATGTTAACCCGCGCTGCGTTTGCCATTTTCCTGGCTGCGGTGTGCCGCGTAAATGCGCAGCTCGCTTTGCCCGACGATCTGCCAATTGGGCCGCCAATGCTGGAGCAAGAGCTCCCTTCCAGTGCATGGCTCGATCTGCGGCAAACGACCTCGCGCAATTCCAAGACACAAGAAGCGCCCCCCTGGGTCGAAGCACTCACACTTTTACCCGCCGAGCACATCGAAGGCGGTACCGCGTCGAAAAGCGTTTTCCGCATTCGGGTAACGCCGCCCGGCCCCGATTATAAAATCCTTTTCTTTCGTTTGTTCTTCGATGACAAACCGAATCAGCAGCCGGAATTGGTGGCCTGGGACGAAACCGGCACCCACATTCTGCGGTCGGGCACGCTCGGCGCAGGAATGAATCTACCCAGCTCGGATTCAGTCATCATTCCGATGACAGGCGCATCTGCAATCGACATCGAAGTGCCCGGTGACGGAAAAACAATTCGCGGAGCATACCTGGATTGGATGACATCCAGTGAAGTTGTCCATCCGGTGAATGTTGAACATCGTGACATCATTCCAGAGCCGTTTTCAGTTGTCCCGGCGCTGCACGCGCCGCCCGAAGACGTCGAAAACTTCGGAACCGTGACTGCCACCCTGGCACCGGAAGCAATCAAGCTTGATGCCCGAACTCAGCAAAATGCAGCGTTTCAATTTCCTATAGAAGCGGAACCGCTCACCGCTCTTTTAACCTTTGAGATTGCAAATCCGCGCATAGATGTGCCGCCTGAAGTTTATGTTAACGGTCAAAACATCGGGCCGGTTGCACTCACTCTGCCGGACCTCGCTGATCCTGGTTACCGCGGCGAAGCCGAGCCCCTTACGACCGATATGCATTTCAACTACACCGGATGGGTGCGCGCCCAGAAACTTGTGCCTGCGACAGTACTGAAAGTTGGCTCGAACGATCTCATCGTTAGCAGCGGACAAGGCACGGGCGCATCCGCAATCCGAGCGACGCAAATCCAACTAAAGTACATCTGGGACAAATCGGATTACCTTCTCCGTCCCAGTCCTTAGAGTAGCGCGAGCGTCCCGCTTGCGTCGAATGACAGGTTTTTCGCAACCGAGACGGTCGCGCTACCATTGATGAGTAGCCCAACGCTCCCAGCTTGCGTTGGTGCAGGATCTTCCCGTAGCACAACGCAACCGAGGACGGTCGCGCTACCATTGTTGAGTAGCGCAACGCTCCCGGCTTGCGTTGATGCAGGATCTTCCCGTAGCACAGCCATCCTGGCTGTGGGGCGAGAGGCGTCTTGCGTCCAATGACAGATTTTTCGCAAACCAGGCGCGTTGCGTACATTGGGTGGCCACTGGCAATTATCGGAGAACACGCTAGTGTAATCGCCGCAAAAACCGGAGGGTCTTCACTTACTTAGATGAGAATAAAGAGAAAACAGCAAGGCTTCACGTTATTGGAAATCATGCTCGTGGTGAGCATCATCGTGATCATTCTCGGAGTCGCGATTTCAAAACTCGGGAACACAACTGCGATTGCAAAAAGCATGCGCGTTCAAGCCGACCTCCAGGCAATTAAGACGCAGTTGCAACTATACGAGAGCATGAACGGCTTTTTTCCGTCTGCTGAGCAAGGATTGCAAGCGCTGGTGACGCAGCCGCAAAACGATCCCAAACCCACTCGCTGGTATCAGTTGTTCAAGGAAATGCCGAAGGACCCCTGGGGGAACGATTACATCTATCGCAATCCCGGTCTGAAAAACCCAGGCGGGTACGATTTGTATTCTGCCGGACCCGACCGTCAGCCTGATACGGCAGATGACGATTGGGGTGGCGGTTAACGCAAGCTGAATCTTCAGCCGAAGTTTGGCACGCCGCGTTCGCTCTGGCTTTGAGTAACTCTCCCAGGAGAGTCGCTACAATCTACTGCTTCGAAGCCGCATCATTCCCGCCCGGTCCCCTGCTCGTTCTTGGGCTGCGCTGAATCATGCCACGCGAACGCGGCTGCATCGCGTCTCGCGAAGGAATCAACTGTTGCAATTCCGGAGGTACGCCCGGGGGTAATTTCGGAACATGTGGATTCGGGACATTACCCGGATTCGGAACGGGCGCAGAGACAGGCATCGGCCTGCCGCCCCCGCCAGGCGAAGCTTGTGATATCAAAGCCTGATTGAAAGTAAGCGTCGCAAAATTTCCGTCCTTACTGATCGTCACCTTCGTGCCGCCCACCTTTTCGGACCATTCGATACTCGCGATGCTATAACCGTCCACCGGTTCCTTTGTAGTCAGGTATTTCTTGAAGTTGTGATCCGCGGTAGAAGCAATCGTCACCAGATCGCCATCCTGTGATTTGGCGGCGTTAGCGATGTACAAATCCTTTGCGAAATCAGGAGTCGCAGCAGGCGCTGCTACTGCACTGGCAACCGCGAACGGCGATTGATCCATCATCTTTGAGTACCGGTCAAAGTTGTACTTCGGCGGAAGCACATCTTCGGCGTGGGCGTAGGTCGCTCCGGCGAGAGCGAGAATTGCGAGCGTTAGCGAATATTTCATAACGGTGATCTGATGAATGTCATTCTGAGCGAAGCGAAGAATCTCTGATTAGTTTAGGGAAATAAAAGCACTCACGCCAATACGGCAGAGATGTTTGAAAGCCCGGCCTCATGCTTGCGTTTCGTTGCAGCGCTTCGCTCAACATGACAGATCGATATTATTACTTTCCCTTTTGCGCCGGCGCAAACCAGCGGGCGATCTTGAATTTGCCCCGCATCATGGTTGGGTCGTTGCCATCAATGGCGAGATTAACATTTTCAAAAACTACAAATGCATCTGGGCGTTGCACATCATACAGAAAATGGACCAGCGGCGGCCAGGGACTTTTGGTTTCGATCGAAGCGAAAACCGTTTGATGATTCGGCGTGGTCTCGCCTGTCCCGATGGCAGGATTTTCCACCTGAATATTGTACTTGTTGGCAACTTCTCTGATCTGATCGAGCAGAGCGGAGGCTTCCGCGGGATTTTTCAACTCCGGTTGATGTTGCCGCATCCACTCGTCGCGTTTCGTCCACATGTCGCGTTCTCTCACGTACACAGCCTGCTCGGCCATCTTGCTTCTTCGGGAGCCAAACTCCTTTTGCGCGTTCGAGACTGCGCCCCAGAGCGAACTCAGAATCCAAAGATTGAGTAACACAGCAATCGTCCCGGCGACAATCCATGCGAGCACCCGCTCCCGCGGGTTCATCCGTTGGTACCACGCCGGCATCATTTCGGTTTTCCTTCCACGCGGAATTGCGCGTGATTGTTAGGCAAAATTCTCGGGGCAGCCATGTTGAATTGAAACGTCCGCAAGTCCGGGTTCTTCTTGATCTTCTCGATGAAGTCGTAAGCAAGCGCAGCAGTGTTTGCCTCGCCGTCCACGGAAATCTGACGCGCCGACTGATTGTATGAAGTGACGCGTACGTCGGCAGACGGCAGGCTTTCAAACAAATGCTGCAGAATTTCGACCGGGTAATAGTGCGGATCGATTGCCGGAGCGAGTGCTTTCCATTTCGCTTCGGTGGCGCGCACGAACTCAGTGCCAGGCGCGTCTCGCGCGATCCGGCGATCGAGCCGTCCCAATTGGAACCGCAACAGCCCGAGATACGCGAACAACAAAACG
Source organism: Chthoniobacterales bacterium (assembly GCA_025935755.1). Taxonomy (GTDB): domain Bacteria; phylum Verrucomicrobiota; class Verrucomicrobiia; order Chthoniobacterales; family UBA10450; genus Udaeobacter. The sequence continues at coordinate 9,370 of JAICUQ010000067.1, forward strand.
AGAACCGCCAGATAGGCTCCGCCTGCCAGGATCAAGCGCTTTCGCCATTCCACCTGCCGCGCCAGTTGTTGGCGACGGCGGCGCCAACTCTCCGGCAACAGATTGAGTTTGACCGGCGCCGGGGGCAGTTCGATTCCGACAATCTCCGTGGGGCTCGTCATGATTCCCTCAACCGTCGAGCGCAGTTCGTAGCACGATTCGTCCAGGAACACATTCGGGAACGAAGCATCTATGCCTTGGAGTTCAGCGCTCAATCGAAGCTGCGGCAGTTCCATTTGCAAGTGATCGCCATTGCGTTCGATCGACCGTGCAAGGCTAAGTTTGCCGTTCTCTGTCATCGCATAAACCAGCATCTCCCCTTCGGGGTAAATCAGAAGAGCATTGCCCTTGGGTGCATAAGTGCTGGCGCGCTGCGCTGCATAGACGGTGACCTGCCGTGGAATATAGCCGCTGTTTAAAAGCGGCGAAGCCACCTCGGCAAGTTGCTCGTTTCTGATCGCAATCGCAGATACGACGCTTTCACTTTCAGTCTGTTGAATCAGTTCGAAATCGCTCGTCACTTCCTCGGCCGGAAATGGCAGCAATTTCTCGATCTGCAGACGAATCATCTCCGGAAACTCAGCCGGATCGACGCTCGGCAAGCGGAACCGTTGAGCAATCACAGTCGACACAGGCAAGCCGAGGACGAACTCGTCAGTCGCTGAGAGCAAAGGCACTGCTTCTTCCAAGGTTTGCAGTTTGCGTACGGTCCATGAACCGTTTTGCTCGGCCGGCGCCGTGGCGGTTTTCTCGCCGCCTCCGTTGCTTTGCGAATCTTTAGGCGCTGGTGGCGATGCGGGTGGCGTTGATCGCACAAAATTCCAGCCATTCGAAGTTGGAATGATAAAAATAGTTGGCATCCCGGTCCGGATCTTAAAGCTCCTTCCAACTAAACACCTGAGGACGGCCAACACCTGCTGTCTGCTTGAGTACGATCATCTCCACGGAACGTGAAACATCACCCGATTTCCCCACGCTGACGATACGAAATACAGGGTTAGGACTCTTAAAGACGAGAAGATTTTGGAGTCCATTAGTCTGCGGTGTTTTGGGAGTTCCGGTTCCAACGGCTCCCACGCCAAGAAGCGAGAGGGCTGTTGGCTGGTCCATCGGTGGATCGTCGGGTGTTCCATCGATTGCATCCGCCCCACGGCGTGCCTGGAGGAAACGATCGACAAACTCATCTGGAATGCCCAACGCGCGTAACACGTCGCGCGAAGCGTAGGCCGCGTCAATCTGCTGACAACCGCCAATGACCGTGGTGAAATCTTCGTCCCACCCTGGTTGCGAAGTGTATTTATCCCAGCCAAAAATCTTTTTAATTTCGTCCACGGAAGTAAGTGGCATATGCGAGGGGCGGTAATCGTCAGTCTCCTCCGGCGCGTTCAATCGGCGCAATCCTTTGGTTGGTGTTATCCAGTCGAGCAGAGAATCCATCATCACATCGAGATCGTTTAGTTCCACGCCTTTTATGTTCAGATACTGCCGCAGCGCCGCTACGAGCACGGGGTTCTCCGCTCCACCCGGCGCCAGCAGGTTCAGGTTGAAGCGGCCGCATTCGCCGCTCATCTCGACATCGTAACTTTCGTTGCCCATTTTTCGGTGCAGGTTTGCCGAGGAAGGTTTGATCGTAGGATTCAACGCAACCTCCGCACCGGAGGAAGCCATCGCTTCAGCGGAGAGTACACGGTTCGCAGTCGCGGAAACTGTCAGGTGCGAATTGATGTTGAGCGCCCATGCCATCACTACTCCGGCCAGCAAGAACAAAGCCCATAACGACAACAGCAGCGCAGCGCCTGATTTTCGTTTGCAGCTTCGCGAAAGTTTTTTCATAAACCTTAATATGGCGTTCGCCTGAGCGGGATGACTGCTTCCCAGGGATCAGCTGCGTCCGGCCGGCCAACGCTGACTTTCACCAGCGAAGGCATCCGATTTCCTCCGGGCCAACGCGGCAACCAGGTATTGGCGTTTGGATCAAAGTAAGCGATTTCGAGGCTACCCACATTTTTGATCAAGGGAACCCAGGTTTCATGTGTTTCAGTCTTGTCTGAATCGTCCAGCGGCTTCCGCAGAATGCCCAGATCGAGTTGATCGCTTTTGTCACTCGCAGGTTGCAAACGCAACACGACCGAGAACTCGCCGGGCGCATACCGCGTGAGCAACCCGGGGCCAGCACCGCAATTCCATCTGATTTCGTCGCGCTCCCGATCGTTAAGTTTGAACGGCTCACCAATCATTCTCGCTCGCATTGGTGTCAGGCCTTGCCATTCAGTGGTGAGCAAATCGCGCAGGCCGTCATATTGTGCATCGGCCGCCTGCGTCTCGGATGAAAACCGCAGCGCAATCAGGTTCGTCTGGACAAAGCGAAAAATTGCCAGCGCCATCATGCCAAGGATCGTCACTGCCAGCATGATCTCCAGCAACGTGAAACCGCGAGCTCTGGAGCGCGGGGACGTGTGTGCGCTTTGAAAGCGCTCGCGCAGTGGGACGTTCGCCACGCTCCGCACAGCTCGGCAACTCGTTAATCTAGCTGGACCGATACACATAAAACTGAATCTGTTTTGACTGTGGAATACCGGCGTGAGCCCACCGGGCTGTCAAAGTGACAAGATTGATTCCATTGATAACGGTATTATCAGGCTCGGTTAACGCGGCAGGAGCGGTTTTTTGGGTCACGATCACATTGCCATAATTGGTTTTGATCTTGAACTCCTTTTCCGCGTCAGGCACCGCGGACGCAGCTTGAACTTGTGCCATTCGATCAGACAGAATCTGTCGCACGACATTCTCTTCCGAGCTGATCGTGCTTGCGTTAATACAGTTCTCGACGGCGCGTCCAAGCGCGATGACTCCGACAGCAAAAATCGTTACCCCGAGGAGAACTTCGTAAAGAGCGAACGCGTACTTAGACCTTAAACGTCGTTGAAGTCCTCTCGCAGCCATGATTGGAGTATTGGAGTGCTGGCAGGCTGGAGTGTTGAAAAATTCATTACCCCATTTTGCCGCTGCTCCATCATTCCATTGGGGGTCACCTTGCCGCATATTGCGTAAGTTCAGGCTGCGCTGTGAGAGGCGAGTAGTTCGCTGTCCATGCGCCGGCGGGGCCTCTGAATTGCACCGTCGCCGGTTCGCAGGTTCCCGATGGCCAGAATATCCATTCAGGGGGCGGCTTGTCCGTCAACGCTGCCGGGAGCGATACTCTGATCCAGCTTCCTTTGCTTAGACCTAACACCGCCGTTGGCTTCTCTTCCTCGCCTTCTGCAAATACTTCGGGACGCAATACGACGCTATTCTTACCCCAGGCAATGAGATAGGCGCGGCGTTCGGTCACACTTCGCTCCTGCGCCTGTTGGACAAGATGGTTGAAGCTATCGAGGGACTGCTTGAGCCGTCGATTTGCGATCACCCCGCTCAAACTGGGCACCGCCAGGACAAGGATCAGCAGCAATATAAAAATACTGAGCGCAATCTCGATCAGCGTAAACGCCCGAATTCGTTGCACCGCCGAAGTTACTCGATTGACGCAAAATCACAACCGGCGCTACGGCTTAACCACCCTGCGCAAGGCCGTGCACCGCGGTGAAAGCAATGGTCTGGGTCCACCAATTGGAATCTGCACAGTACTCGAGAAATTTATCTACCAACGGTTCATCCAGTTTACCCGAGCTCACCAGGTCGCCACGCAGTTCGGTAATAGTGTCAATCCAGTAGTCTGCCCAGAATGATCCTCCGTTGTAAACCGCGATTTCCGCTGTGCCGCTGATATTTGTTAGGCCGAGCGACGCCATTCGCGGCGCAAGTGTCCGTCCAATGAAGTAATCAATGCCTCGTTCTCTCGACCACGCCAGCCAGCCGTCCCAGAATTCACGAACCTCTCGAGGTTCAGCTACGCTGACCGGAAGGAAATCTGGTTCAATCAAAAGAAGCGCTCCGCCTGCTTTGAGGCCAGCCACCATGTTTGCGATCGCGGCTTCTGCATCGGCAACATGATGAAGCACCGCGCGCGCCGTGACTAAATCGAATGTTCCGCGCTCCGCGGGACCGGCAACGATGTCGGCGCTGCGCAATTCCAGACCGGGCATGCGCACCTGAACCAGCGATAAATCCAGATCTACGGCTACCGCGGTCCCACCGGGGCTCACTCGTTGGGCCAGCCACGCAGACATCGATCCGTTGCCACATCCCACTTCGAGTGTGCGCGCTCCCGGCTTCACAACGCCAAGTGCGTCAATGTACCGGCGATGCATTGGGTCCAGCAATTCCGACATCAACGCCAGTCGCGCTCCCTCGCCTCTCAATCGATGACCGAGAACATAGGCCGGCATGCGGCATGATCGTAGATTACCCGCACACCGCCGGCAAATTGACTCGCGCAAGTGGCCGCTAAAAAAAAGCAATCCATCAACAGCGGTGGTGTGGCCTTTGTGCTACTCTTCCGGCGCAAATGAAGCTGGCCTTGCGCATCAGCGTTCTCGCAGCGGCGGCCTTCGTGATGTCCATGCTCATCTGGCAGGGAGTTACGGCTGAAGGTGCGCCTGATCCGCTGCGGCCAAATACCAGTTCAACGGTCGCTTTTTTGGATATTGGAATTCTCGTGTTCCGCGAGGGCTTGGAATGCATCCTTGTGCTGGCAGCGGTCACGGCGAGCATGACCGGCGCTAAACGCGCGCACCGTCGGCCGGTTGCCTTTGGCGCCGCTTTCGCATTCCTTGCCACGCTCATCACATGGTGCGTCGCTGTGCGAATCGTTGGGTCGCTGGGCGACAACATGTCAGCGCTCGACCTTCAGGCTGCTACCGGGTTGCTGGCCATCGTTGTCCTGCTGGTCATCATGAACTGGTTTTTTCATAAAATTTATTGGGGCGGTTGGATTCGCGCTCATAATCGGCGGCGCAAAACGTTGCTTGAAAATGCGCGCACAGCGGAGATTTCACAGAAACGTCTTTGGTGGGGCTTGATCCTGCTTGGATTCACCTCGCTCTATCGGGAAGGCTTCGAGGTCGTGCTATTTCTTCAGAGCTATCACTTGCGACTGGGCGGCGGAGTCGTCCTGAAGGGGGCCTTGTTAGGCCTTGTCCTGACGGCGATGGTCGCCGTGCTTACATTCGTTCTTCAGCAACGTTTGCCGTACCGGAAAATGCTGATCACCACCGGTGTTCTGCTGGGCGTGGTGCTGCTTGTTATGGTCGGCGAACAGGCTCAGGAAATGCAGCTCGCGCACTGGATCCCCACTACGCCGATCGCGTTTCTCGAACCACACATCCCGGGATGGATGGGGCTCTGGTTCGCCGTTTTCCCAACAGTCGAAACGCTCGTGGCACAACTCATCGCAGCAGTGCTCGTCATCGGATCTTATTTCGCTGCGCGTCGATTTGGCGGCGGCCCCACAGGTGGCGCCACGGTTGAAGCTCACGCGCCAAGCATGGCTGCGATCAACGCCTAGCCAGACGCGGCAAAGCGGCACGAGTTGATTGCCGCAACACCCAGGGCACGATCTTACCGGTTCAATGCGTCGCGCACGTGCGGAACAAGGCGTTTGCTGAATTCCACTGAATCGCCTGCAGACAAGTGCGACCATTCCGGACAGTTGAACCCGGAAAGCTCGGGAAAATCAGAGTAATAAATCCCCGGCGCGCCGGTCATTCTTAGAAGCGGATCCCAGGTCTTGTCTCGCGGCGTGATCCGATCTTCGAGTTCTTTCAAACCACCGGTGTGCGGGAAACGAACGAAAACAATCTTTCCGCCGCGCGACCGGATCTTTTCCACGGCCGCGGTCACGTCAGCAAAACGTTTTTCGACTCCTTCTTTTACTCCCGCGAAGAAAATCTCCCTGGGGATGTAAGTGGGAGGCGGTGGAGGTGTGAAAAGCGGCAGCCAAATTTGTTGAATCCGTTTTGCTAACTCGCTCCCAGGTTCGGCGCATTTATCCCACATTCGCGCGCGACGCTCCCGATCTTCGGTCTGAAAATAAGGAGGGAAGTGAGGTGGCACTAACGCACCTGGACGATTCGGAATCGGCAGCTTGTTCAAAAGCGCTTCCAGACTCAAATCATCTGGTTTCAAAAACGCAACATGCTCTTCCAGCGGCATGGCGAGATATTGGCTGGCCCGCTGGGCGGGCGTTTGATTATGAAACCGCTTTACTCCCTTCTCGGCCCGTTCCATCGGTGGGGAGCCGGCTGGGGCGAAAAACAAATGCGGGACAACACTACAAATGATTGTGCCATGGAAATTCCTGTCGTCCGACAGATCAGCCAGCACAGGCCAGGCGGTCGAGCCGGCCATGGCGAGTTGAATTGGTCGTTTGCCAAGCCCTTTTTGGAATTCATCCAGGTCCGCATCGAACCAGGCACGTGAATCGCCGATGAGGACAATCGATTCAGGCCTAACGACACGGCGTTGCAGCGTCCACAAATCTTCATTGTCGTTGAGGGTCGGAGCGTAGCCGAGCGAACGGCAATATAACTCCCAGGCGATTGTCGCCGCGATGACCACGATCGTCACAGACACGGCAATCCCCCGCCACGGCGCCGGCGGAATCGGGCGTTCGAATTCCAGTGGCGGACCGCCGTGAATCTGTTCTTCACGCGAAGGTTTGCGAAAGAACAAGCGTGGCAGGCGAAGCCGGTTTTTAAAACTGGAAATAGATGAACGCATTACTGTTTCCTTGAGTAACGATGATCGCGAATGCCATCACCGATCCGATCGTGGCAATGGCCCAGTGCGGCAATCGCATTACCGCCGTTTCGAAGGCGTTGTCACGCATTGCCCAGTGCATCGCTATCAATCCAAGCGTGACGCTTCCAATCTGCAGCAATTCTCGCGTGGTAAGGATCGCATCGCCGTGTGTGTGCTGGCCGAACATGCCGCCGAGCATTCGGCTCGCGATCGTAAAATCAGACGCGCGGAAAAACACCCACGCAATGCAAACCAACACGTAAGTGGCGAAACCGGCGAGCACGCGAACCGGCAGTGTGTTTGCCCACGCTTTGTGTTCGAACGAAACACGAAAAACGCGTTCGATCACCAGATACGAGCCATGGAGCAAGCCCCACACCACAAAGGTCCAGGCAGCGCCATGCCAAAGCCCGCCGAGGAACATCACGATGACGAGATTAAGCGCCGCGCGGAACGGTCTGACCTGGTTGCCACCGAGCGGAATGTAAAGGTAATCACGAAGAAAAGTGGACAAAGAGATATGCCATCGCCGCCAAAAATCCGAAAAGCCGATCGCTGCGTACGGGAAGCGAAAATTGTCTTTGAGGTGAAAACCCAGCGTCAAGGCAGCGCCAATCGCGCAAAGAGAATATCCAGCGAAATCGAAAAAGATTTGTCCGGCAAATGCCAGAACGCCAGCCCACGAATCGACGGCAACCAGCGGGCCGGGATAACTGAAGACGCGATCTGCTGAACCAGAGAGCAACGTGTCGGCGAGGACAATTTTCTCAAACAGTCCCATGGTCATGAGCGCCAGTCCCCAGAGAAATTGTCCGTTTTTCAGACGTGGAGGATGAACAAGCTGCGGAAGAAAATCACCAGCACGCACGATCGGCCCGGCAACCAACTGCGGAAAAAACGACACTGCGAGAACGAAATCACGCAAGGATTTCGTCGGCCGCAACACACCACGATAAATGTCGAGCGTGTACGAAAGTGAATGGAAAGTATAGAACGAGATTCCAACCGGAAGCAGGATATTTAAATGCGGCGGTTGATACATGATTCCGATTTGTCTCAGCAGCCACTGAAAATTCTCCAGCAGAAAATTCCCGTACTTGAAAAAACCCAGCATGCTCAGATTCATGCAAACGCTCGCAACCAGCCAACGACGTCTTGCATGTTGATCTTTGGCCTTGGCCATTTGGCGGCCCAGCCAGAAATCCATGGCCGTCGTCCCAAACAAAAGCGCAGCGAACGGAGGGTTCCAGGCGCCGTAAAAAATGTAGCTGGCTACGACGAGAACATTTTTGCGGGCCTGCCAGGAACGAATGCTCCAGTAAACGGTAACGACGATTACGAAAAAAACGACGAAAGTGAGTGAATTGAAAAGCATGCCTAACGTGCGATCGCATCACGTCGTCGGGAGCACCGCGGATTTAAGCGAACCATATCGAGCCAGTTGTTTTAGAGAGTCTATGGAGATGTAACAAGAACGATCCACGGCCAAAAACCAGCTCGGAGGCATCGCCGTCGGAGCTCATGCGCATCGCATGGTGGAATCAACGCAGCGGTAAACCGGCGCTTC
>JAICUQ010000120.1 GCA_025935755.1 Chthoniobacterales bacterium
GCCGAGAACGCTGTAGCTGATGTGAAAACAATCGCCGTCACAGCCACCAGATGGGGACTCCAAATTCGCGAAGATTTCGAAGCAGCACGTTGAATCAGCCAGCGCAAACCCAGCCCGGCCGAAATTGCGATCGCAATAAATGCCGGCAAATAATACGCGTCCTTGTCCTCAGCTATTTCGTAGTTCAGCGAGTAAGCGAGGTCGGCGAGTACAATCAACAGCAGAAACCAAAAAGCCGTGCGATCTCGCCGATGGGAGCTTGCAAGGCCCGCTACCGCCAAAAACAGTACTAAAGGCAGCCACGGAAAGCCAAACTCACGCAAGGCCATCCGACAAAACTCAACAAACTGCGGTCCTATGGTCGACGACGAAAAAGAAAAGAACACGCGATACTGCCGGCCGGTGATATGCCACCAAATTTCCTGCAGCGATCGCGTATTCCCCCAGTTCATCAGAGGCGAGCGTGACGCCGCCCAGGGCAGGTAACTGTAAACAAGAATCAGGGCGCCAATGGAAATGAGCGCAGAATATAAAAGGCGCCGGCTGGTGAAGAACTTTAGGCCCCCTGTTCTGAAAACAACGACGGCAATCGCCGGAAGAGTTAACGCGATAGTGACATGATGAACACCCATCGCCAGGCCGAATACAAAAGCGGCCGCATAAATCCACTTGTCATGTAACGCCACCGCATCGCTGGAATTACTTTCGGTTTCAAGGATCCGCCGTCGCCACCGAAGGACCAGGAAGAACACGAGTAGAATTAACAGCGCATTGAGAGCATAGACTTCGGTGATGGTTGCGTATGCCCAAAGCGTGCGCGAGAACGCCATCAACAATCCCGCGCCGGCCGCCGGCGCGAATATCAACAGCCGCGCGGTTGGATTCTCAATATTACTTTCCTGCCGTGCAGCTTTGTTCTTTCGGCGAGGTGCAGCAAAACCAGAGGCCATAATCAGGAATTCGGCCACGACGAGCGTAACCATTGCGCACGCAAGTGCAGCGAAAACGGCGGACGAAAAATTGATGCGCGCTGCAACATTTCCAATCGGCACAAGCGACGCGATATGCGCAAGCATGATCCAAACAGGAACACCCGGCGGATGCGCTACCCCCAGTCCGTAGGCTGCCAAAATTAATTCGCCGCTATCGGTCGGAGTAACGGTGGGGGCGAGCGTCAAACTGTAGACAACTAATGAAACAAGAAATACCGCAGCTGCGTAAAAGGTCACCACACGGTCATCCTGAGCGAATCGCGCATACGCGGGAGCAGTCGAAGGACGCTGTACTACTGCGTTTCGGTCCGGCCGCGGGATTCCTCGACTGCGCTGGGATTGACGAGTTTGCCGGTTTGAGGGTTCGATTTTCAATTCGGTTTAAAGATTCCAATCTGGAGCTTTCCTCTCGTATCGTAAACTTTGCTTCGCGCAAACCACGATCGAGAAACGACGGCTTCCAAGCCGTCGAGGCAACCTGACGACCGGAGGTCGTCGCTTGTTGGTCGAGATACATGCGTCCTCGCATCGCTTTCTCGTGGAGGAAAGAACCTTGTTTCGCGGTAGCAGTTCATCTTCAATATCGCTACATGAAACGATCGTTTTCGGTGGCGCTGATCTCTGCACTTTTCGCGACAAACATCGTTGCCCAATCGCCAACTCCGGCGCCGTCGCCCTCGCATCCACCTTCCGACTACGAGCTGCGGTGGGGTGTGAAGATTCCGATGCGCGACAAAGTCGAACTGAACGCCACGTTGTATCTGCCAAAAACCTCAGACGGCTCGTCACCAAAGACGCCCGTGATCTTCACGCTGACGCCGTATATCTCTGACACTTACCATGCGCGCGCGGCGTACTTCGCGTCGCATGGTTATGTATTCGCGCTCGTCGACGTCCGGGGCCGCGGAAATTCCGGCGGCGAATTCGAACCGTTCGCAAATGAACCGCGCGATGGACACGACGTTGTTGAATGGCTGGCCAAGCAACCATTCTGCGACGGCAAAGTGGCGATGTGGGGCGGCTCATATGCAGGCTTCGATCAATGGGCGACGGCTAAAGAATTTCCACCTCACCTGGCGACAATTGTTCCCGTTGCCGCCGCGCATCCTGGCCTGGATTTTCCATCCTCCAACAACATTGGGATGTGTTACGACGTGCAATGGTTGACGCTTACGAGCGGTCATACCGCGCAGAATAATTTGTTTGGCGATCAAAAATTCTGGCGCACAAAATCCCTCGACGCCTACAGGAAACATCTTCCTTTCAAGTCGCTCGATTCATTCGTGGGAAATCCGTCGGTAAATTTTCAGCGCTTCGTCCAGCATCCGACGTTGGACGCGTACTACGACGGCATGCTGCCCACGCGTGAACAATTTCAAAAGATCGCACAGCCAATCCTGACAATTACAGGTCAATACGACGGCGACGAGCTGGGCGCTCTCACGTATTACCGGGATCATCTCGCAAACGCCTCGCCGCAGGCGCGCGCCAAACATTTTCTCGTGATCGGACCATGGGACCATGCCGGTACACGTACGCCTACGGATGAAGTCGCCGGGGTAAAGTTTGGCCCCGGAGCAATCGTCGATCTCAACGATCTGCACCGGCAGTGGTACGACTGGACCATGAAAGCCGGCTCAAAACCGGCATTCCTCAAAAACCAGGTCGCGTACTATCTGCTTGCTCCCGGCAACTCCGGCGCGAATGGGGAATGGAAATACGCCGACAACTTCGAGACGCTCACTGCCAATCCAAAGACTCTTTACCTCGATTCGAAAGACGGTGACGCAAACGGCGTGTTCCGCTCCGGCGCGCTCGTAGACGCGACTCCATCGTCGGGTTCTGAGACACAGCGCGGCGGAGGCGCTGCATCTACTGGCGGCGACAGTTTTGTTTATGACCCGATGGATCTACGGCGCGGCGAAACCGTGGAGGGCGTCGATCCGAAAGAAAAAACCGCCGGGATCGATCAGACATTCGCATTGAGCATTGGCAAGGACGGATTGGTTTATCACACCGACCCGCTACCGAACGAAACTCCGTTGATAGGTCGTCCCGAAGTCAATCTGTGGGTGTCGATCGACACGCCGGATGTCGATCTCGAATGTGATCTTTACGAAATCCAGCCAGACGGCACGAGTATCGCGCTCTGGAGCGATGTGCGCAGGCTGCGTTACCGGGAATCGCTGCGTGAAGCGAAATTTGTGAAGCCGGGTGAAATCGTGCGCTGCGATTTTAATCCGGGTTTGTTCGTAGCGCGTCGCTTAATGAAAGGCAGCCGTTTGCGCCTGGTGGTCACCGCGGTGAATTCAATTTTGTGGCAAAAGAATTATTGCTCCGGCGGAATCGTCTCGGAAGAGACAGCGAAAGACGCGCACACCTGTCACGTGCAGGTCTATCATGACGCCGAGCACTCAAGCGCAATTCAACTCCCGTTGCGCTGATGCATTCCTCATTTCGAGTTTTCCTGGTCGGTGCAATATCTTGTCTTCTTGTGGCGATTGCGCGGGGCGATTGCGAGATCGTGATCGCGATTCGCTATCTGCAGGCGCAAGGAACCAGCCATTCGCACCTGTATCTCTATCGCGAAGACGGAAAACTTTTGCGGCAATTAACCAGGGACGACTCGGGCCAGGACTCGGCTCCAATATTTTCCCCGGACGGCGAGACGATCGTTTTCACCCGCGAAACGCCTAACGACGCGCCCAAATTCTGGAGTGTCAGTCCGCGCGGCACAGATTCGAAGAAGCTCGACGCAGCGCCGGACTGGTACGCGCAGGCGAAGAGTTCTCCCTATTTCACGAACGTCGAACCAACAGAAGAGGGATCGGCAGATCCGACAAGTTCACCCGCTGAGTCGGCGTCACCGAGCGCAACACCGGTTCCCACTTACAAATCGCCAGACGATTCGTTAGAGTTGGTTTTGCGTGAAGATCCAAACGACGAGGACGACCAGATCAATGGCCCGGGTCACGGGAAACATTTTGTGCTGCGGGATTTAAAAACCAGCACCGAAACTGAGTTCTCTAAGATTCCCGGATTCTACGGCGCCTACGAGCTGCTTCACGACAGCCACGATCAGAACCGCTATTTCCTTTTCGATGGTCCGCTGCGACTGGCATTCTTTGATTTGCACCTGAACAGCACCGATGGCGACACGGTGTTGGCGCTCGATTTTACCGGTCCACGATTTGTTAGGCTATCGCCAAACTGGGCGACGCCGATTCCGCTTCCGGGTGAACCCGCCTTTTTTACGTTCACGGAAAATCGTTACGTACCCATTCCCGCGAGCAAAAAGACGGCGAACTGTTCCTATATCGAACGCTGGGATGAGAAGCTAAATCATATCCGTTACGCGCGAGAAAAATCCGCAGCACTTTGTTACGGCATGTCGATGTATCGACCCGGTTTGACGCCAGCGGTGATCACGCTGCGGCGAGGCTCGGAAAAAGAGTAGGATTTCTGTCATTCTGAGCGAATCGAAGCTGCAACGAGGGGAAGAAGTCCACGAGGCCAGGCTTTCAATCTCGGATCAAATTCAGACGTTCCCAAAATACCGATAACCTGACATGTTTCGCTTCGCTCAATATGACAGCGCTTTGTGTATCGTGAGCTCTGGAAACGTTCGTACATCTATCACCCTCCTCGTCGGTTGGGTTCTTTTACTGCCATCCCTGCAAGCGCAACCCCAGTCGCTGGAAAAATTGGCGGATGATTTCTGGGTGTGGCGGGCAAAATACGCACCATTCTCACCCGACGACGTCAACCGGATGGAGCGACCCGGCGGAACGCGTGATTGGTCGCGCGCAAGCATCGACCAGCGAAGAAAAGATCTGGCGGGATTTGAAGCTCGCTGGAAGAAAATGAATCCCGCCGAATGGCCGGTCCCGAAGCAAATCGACTACAAATTGATGGGTTCGGCGTTGTCGCGCGTTCGCTGGGAACTTGAAGTTAATCCGCGCTGGAAACGGGACCCGAATTTTTACATCGACCAAACGCTCACCGCGCTGGCGGAGGCGCTTACGGTTCCGGCGCCATATGATGAAGGGCGTAGCCGAGAAATTCTCGCGCGGATCGAAAACATTCCGTCGATTCTCAAGCAGGGGTCGGAAAACCTCGACAATCCGCCGGCGCCATTCGCAGCCGTCGCAACCGAGAATCTCGACGGCATTCGCGACCACCTGCACACGATGGCGAGCGCGCTTGTTGGATCGACTACTCTGAGACCAGAAGAGCTAAACGCGGCAACGGATCGCGCCGCGGATGCACTCGAAAAATTTCAGCAGCAGCTCAAGGATAAGCTCGGTTCTGAAGGAATGACGGCTTCCCAGCCGTCAGATTCCCGAGGGCGGCTGGAAAGCCGCAGCTCCCTGCCTCAACAAACAGCACTCGGCCGCGACGTGTACATATGGCTTTTACGGAACGTCGCGCTGATGCCGTTCACACCCGAAGAACTGCTGGCGATGGGGCGCCAGGAATGGAATCGCGCGGTCGCATTCGAAACATACGAAAAGAACCGCAACAAAGATGTTCCGCCGCTAAAAATGGCAACGGACATCAATTCATGGATCAAAGACGCGGCTGCAAAAGAGCTGCAGATCCGCAAGTTTCTCGAAGAGCGCGGCATTCTCACCCTGCCGAAATGGCTCCAGCATTACACGCTTCGGGAAACGCCCGAATATCTGCAAGCGCTTGGGTTTACCGAACACGACGATTTCACCTCACCGTCGCGCTTGAATGAGAATTGTATCCGGTACGTGCCCGAGCCGTCGGAAAAACTTGGTTATTTCTGGCGCGCAACAGCGATGGATCCGCGCCCCATTACCGTTCACGAAGGAATTCCCGGCCATTACTTTCAGCTTTGCCTTTCGTGGAAAAACGACGACCCGATCCGGCGGCATTACTACGACTCCGGCGCGAACGAGGGCATCGGGTTTTACGCCGAGGAAATGATGTTGCAAGCCGGCTTGTTCGATGATCCCGCGACGGCGGGACACACACGAGAGATCATTTACAATTTTATGCGGCTTCGTGCGCTGCGCGTCGAAGTGGACGTGAAACTCGCGCTCGGCCAATTCACACTCGAGCAAGCTGCCAAATATCTGCAGGAAAAAGTTCCAATGGACCAACAGACTGCGCGCCAGGAAGCGATCGCGTTCTCCACCAACCCTGGCGGAGCCATGACATACCAGATCGGAAAATTACAAATTCTAAAATTTCTAGCCGACGCCCGCATGCAGCAGGGCGACAAGTTCAATCTCCGCGCCTTCCACGATTTCGTTTGGAAAAACGGCAATGTGCCGATTGCGTTGCAGGAGTGGGAATATTTGGGAAAACCCGACGATCTATTCAGATGAAGCCCCCGTGTCATTCCGAGCGAAGTCGAGGAATCCCTGATTTTAAAATCGATGACGAAGGAAAAAATCCTGGATGAGATAAAACGCGTCGCGAATTTCTGGAAGATCTCCGGGTAACCAAAGCTTCGCATTCGACCAGAAGGAGTTGTTTCGGCGAGGGCGCCGCTGCACCGGATGCGAAGCACCGGCCGGGATTTCAAATCAGCACGCGAGGCGCGTGCTCCCCAATCCGGAAAATCCGCGCGATCCGACCTACTCGACGACTTCGAGGCCCATTTGCCGGGCAGTGCCGGCGATGATGCGGAACCCGGCTTCGTCGTCGCGCGCGTTGAGGTCTTTGCGCTTGGTGTTCACAATGTCCATTACTTGTTTGCGAGTGACTTTGCCGACCTTGTTCTTGTTAGGCTCTTTAGAGCCGGCGGCAATATTGGCTGCTTTCTTGAGCAGAACGGCTGCAGGCGGGCTCTTGGTGATGAACGTGAACGACTTGTCTTTGAAAACAGTGATCACGACAGGGAGAATGTCACCAGCTTGTTTCTGGGTAGCGGCGTTAAACTCTTTGCAGAACGCCATGATGTTCACGCCGCGCGGACCGAGAGCAGTACCTACGGGAGGCGCAGGATTAGCTTGTCCTGCGGGAATTTGGAGTTTGACGTGTGCGATTACTTCTTTGGCCATGGTGGTTCGATTATTTTAAATCCAGAGATTCTTCGACTTCGCTTGGAATGACAATTTTTAGAATTACCCGCGCTCGACCTGCCAATATTCCAGTTCGACTGGCGTGGCGCGACCGAAAATTGTAACGGAGACGCGCAACTTGCCTCGTTCGGGATCAATCTCTTCAACGACCCCGGTCTGATTTTGGAACGGCCCGTCAGCGACCTTCACGGTTTCGCCAACTTCAAAGCTGACCTTTGGTTTCACCTTCTCCTCGCGCTCTTTCATCTGCGCGAGCATGCTTTCCACTTCCGATTGTCGCATCGGAATCGGTTTGTCCTTGGTTCCCGCAAACCCGATCACGCCGGGTGTATTGCGAACGAAATACCAGGTACGCCCGACGAGCTGATTGTTCTCGTCGAGCAAATTCATATTAACGATCAAATACCCGGGGAAAAATTTTCGCGTGGTTTCAGTTTTTTTGCCTTTTTTAATTTCCGAGACGCGCTCCGTCGGCAGAAGCACATCGTAAACGAGGTCGCCCATTTCCTCGGTCTTGATGCGTTTCAAAATGTTTTCGCGGACTTTGTTTTCCTGTCCGGAAAGCACATGCACGACGTACCATTGATCTTTCGCTGCGAGCGCTTGTCCCATATTTTAATTTCGCAGGCCGTCATCGTAACGGGCGCCGAAGCGTGCCGTTCGAAGCATTTTCGCTGCGAATGTTTGTCCCATAATCAATGCAACCGCGTAAAGAAGTGCACAACGTTCACCAGGATAAAATCAAACAGTGCCACGTAGCCGCCGAGCAACAGCATCGCAATCGTAACCACAATGGTGGAATCCACCAGTTCCTTGTAACGACGGAATCCCTTTTCCTTTGGATCCCATGGCCACGAGCATTTCTGTAGCTCGACCTTCACCTCGTTGAAGAAGCTTTTGACTTTGGTCATCATCTCAAAAAAGGCTTAACAGGGTTACAGCTGAATCCGGCGGTATTGTTTTGAATCTAAGGTTGTAACTGTTGTAACCGATTTTCGTTAGCCACACGCCAGGAGGGACTCGAACCCCCAACCGACGGTTTTGGAGACCGCTACTCTACCAATTGAGCTACTGGCGTAAGTTGTGTCATTCTGAGCGAAGTCGAAGAATCCCGTTGCGGTACCTCTCATTTTTGCAACGGGATGTCTCGACTGTCGCTCGACATGACCGTTGCGATATTTTAATCCAGAATATCGCCCACGCGACCCGCGCCGACGGTTTTACCGCCTTCGCGAATTGCGAACCGAATGGTTTTCTCCATGGCGATCGGCGTGATCAGCTCGACCTCGATCGAAATGTTGTCGCCGGGCATCACCATTTCCACGCCATCGGGGAGTTTCACCGTGCCAGTCACATCCGTTGTGCGGAAATAAAACTGCGGCCGGTAGTTGGTGAAGAATGGAGTGTGACGTCCGCCTTCCTCTTTGCTCAGCACGTAAACTTCCGCCTTGAATTTCTTGTGCGGCGTTATGGAGCCGGGCTTGGAAATAACCTGGCCGCGCTCGACTTCCTCCTTCTTGAGACCGCGCAACAGCACGCCAACGTTGTCGCCCGCGCGCGCTTCATCGAGAAGTTTGCGGAACATCTCGATATCTGTCGCGACGGTTTTCGCCGTTGGGCGAATGCCGACCAGCTCAACTTCTTCCATCTTTTTCAGGACGCCTCTCTCGACACGACCGGTGGCGACGGTGCCGCGGCCTTCAATGTTGAACACGTCTTCGATCGGCATCAGGAACGGCTGATCAACCGGCCGCTCGGGAACGGGCACGTAGTCATCGACCGCCGATACCAGCGCCAGGACTTGATTCTCGGAGTCCGCGTCGCCGTTAAGCGCCTTCAATGCGCTGCCTCTGACGATTGGGATTTTGTCTCCTGGAAATTCGTATTGTGTCAACAGATCGCGCACTTCCATTTCGACGAGATCAAGGAGCTCGGCGTCATCGACCATGTCGACCTTGTTGAGGAAAACGACGATGGAAGGAACACCGACCTGCCTGGCGAGCAGGATGTGCTCACGCGTCTGCGGCATGGGGCCGTCCGCAGCAGAGACAACGAGAATAGCGCCGTCCATTTGAGCCGCGCCGGTGATCATGTTCTTCACGTAGTCAGCGTGACCGGGGCAATCGACGTGAGCATAGTGGCGTTTGTCGCTGGAATACTCTACGTGCGCCGTGTTGATGGTGATTCCACGCTCTTTTTCTTCTGGCGCATTGTCGATCGAATCGTATTCGCGCACTTCGGCCATGCCCTTTTTATTGAGGACCTTCGTGATTGCTGCAGTGAGCGTCGTTTTCCCGTGGTCAACGTGACCGATCGTGCCGACGTTCACGTGCGGCTTGTCGCGTTTGAAAGCTTCCTTAGCCATATCGTTTTTTGTTTACCTCTATAATTTGGATTTTTGTTACCGGTCGCAAGCTCACCGAGCCCATGACCGGGATTGAACCGGTGACCTCGTCCTTACCAAGGACGTGCTCTGCCAACTGAGCTACATGGGCGGCTGCTCGTCACCACCCAGCGCCTCCCTTGGAAACCCGGGCGGCGAACCGGCCGTGCCTTCCACCAGAGAGTCAAAAATCCCAGAGTCGCGTCAAATCTGCATTTGTACGACCATGGGATCGCCTGATCCGGCAAAAAGCGTCCGCAAACTAACCACGTGCACCGTAGTGTCAAAGAAATTTTGGCCTGTTTACGCTAGCGAATTCGATGGCTGGTCTCCTCTGCCCTTCCGCGCGTGATCAGACGTACGATCACGGCAATTATGATCAACGCGACGACAGCGATTCCGATATACAGCGGACTGATTTTGTCCATGAAGCTTTTTTCGGGTTCAGGGGTGGGGCTCGGAATCGGCGGCGTGGGCGAAGGCGAAGCGTTTTTGGCCGCCAACATTGACTGAGCATATTGCAAACGTTGAAACGTCTCGTTGTCCTGCGGGTTGGCCTTCAGCACCACTTGATAATCCGCGATCGCCTTTTCGTACTGCTGCGCCAGGCTGTACGTATAACCACGCTTGGTCGTCGCTTCCATGTCGTTCGGATTTTTCGTAATCAAGAATGTGTAATCCGCAATCGCGGCGTCGTAGTTTTTCAGGTTGCGATACGCCAATGCGCGCCGGTCGTAACTCTGCAGATCGTCCGGTTTCTTTTGTATCACAGTCGAAAAATCAGCGACGGCTTTATCCCACTGGTTAAGCCCGAGTTCGGCGAACCCGCGAAACTTGATTGTGTTGAGATCGTCTGGCTTGAGTTCCAACGCCTTGTTGAAATCAGCAAGCGCAGCGTCGTACTGTCTGAGTTCAGATAAAGTCTGACCGTGTTCCGTGTACGCGGAGGCATCCTTCGGCGCCAGCTCGACATACTTCGCAAAATCCGCCAGCGCGGATTGATACCTGGTTGAAGCACCCTCTGAATCTCCGGCCGCAACGGCAGCTCGCGCTCCCTGACGATAGGCTGTGCCGCGATTCGCGTATCCGCGAGCATCTTTCGGGTTGTCTTTGATCGCTTTCCCGAATTCTTCTGCAGCGGCGTCGAATTGTTTTTGCTGTGCAAGCTGGATGCCCCGTTGCATATGATTTCCGCCGCCGCCCTTCTGCTTGGCTGCGTCGACCTGAACTGCCGCACAACAAAAAACCGATACGATGGCGACACTGATTAGTTGCTTGTTCAACATATGTATTTCTCCTTCTCGCCTACTTTTTGCGCGATTTACCAGCGACAGGCGAGAAAATTCATGCGACGGGCGGTGGCTAATTCAGGTGTACGCACGATCCAGTGCACCGAGGCCAGCGTACGCTGCACTCGTTGAGCAC
>JAICUQ010000248.1 GCA_025935755.1 Chthoniobacterales bacterium
ACGGCATGCGAATGTAGCCGGCGCCGCCGCCCAAAAATCCGCCGAAAAATCCGCCGATAACTGCGACCAAAAGTATCGTCCAGAGGGAAATTTCCTGTATGCCGGATGTCGGCAGGCTGATCATCGGCCAGATTTTTATTCGTTGGATTTTTTTTGTTACGGAGCCAAAAGCGGAATGATCCGCTTTCGATACTGCGCTCTTCGTGTCTGAGCCTGCTGCGCGCGAACGGCGCTTATGCAACTTCAGTGTTGTGTGACTCTCCCACAGCATGAAGATGGAAATGCTCACATAAACAATAATGGCGACCCAGCTGACGACGGTGTTCACGTTACCGGCGCGCTTGAGTGCCTGGATCAACTGTGCGCCGCCTTCGGCACCAGCGATGGTGCCCAGGGCCATTATCAATCCCAGCTTCAAATCGACATTGCCGAGCGTCCGATGCTTTCTTGCGGCAACGATCGATTTGCCAACAATGTGCGCGAGATCCGTTCCGACAGCATAATTCCAATCCACTCCCATCAGTCGGAGTGCCGGGCCGGCAATGAAACTTCCGCCTACGCCAAAAAAGCCGCCCAAGATCCCAATAACAAAACCGACGATAACGAGGTAAAGCGGGTCGATATGCGAGTTGGAGATTGGAAAAAACATGAGGTTACCTCCAACGGCGCCGCAGGACCCTGAATAAAACCGTGGTTATCGCATCCAGAACAACGGCCTGACCTGCGATGAGTAAGAGGGCTACAACGGCGTAAAGAACGCGGTGCTGGGTTTCGAGTCGATACAGCCAGCCGCCCAAAACATGGAGAACTAAAAAGAAATACCCGGTGACAAGGACCGAATAAATCACCAACTCGGCTGCGAAGGCGCGCAGACTTTTCGCAGCATCCGGTTTCATGAAGAGAGATTGAGGGGAGATCGCTGGATAGGTCAACCCGTTTACGTTAGAGGAGATACGTTCCAGCAGAGCGTTGCGGTTGCGTCTCTGTCAATCAACTGGCAAATTATTGCGTTAGAAACCTTTCTTCCTAACGTTCCACTTCAGCTCAGGGAAAAACATGGCCGACGCAGCGAACAAATATCCCGAAAACGTACCGGGCAAATTCTACGTCGATGATCAGTGCATCGACTGCGATTTGTGCCGCGAGACTGCACCCGCGAATTTCAAACGGAATGATGATGGCGGCCACTCATACGTATACAAGCAGCCGGAAACGCCCGAGGAAGAAGGTCTCTGCAAAGAAGCCATGGAAGGTTGTCCGGTCGAAGCGATCGGCAACGACGGGAACGGCGCGAGTTCATAGCGGCGGTTTGACCGTCGGATCCAATGGCTAAGCGACGCAGCGGGCGCTCAGAGCGCGCCGGTACAATCCCCGTCGCACTGACCATTGCCGGTTCGGATTGTAGCGCAGGCGCCGGTATTCAGGCCGACCTCAAAACCTTCGCAGCTTTTGGCGTTTACGGATTGAGCGCGGTGACATGCGTCGTCGCCGAAGTTCCGCGGAGAGTTTCCCGGATTGAACCGGTGACGACGATCATGGTGCGCCAACAAATTGAAGTGTTACTCAAGAATTTTCCCGTCCGCGCTATCAAGACAGGACTGCTTTGCTCGGCGGGAATTGTTTCGTCCGTCGCGCGCACAATTCGAAACCTGAAGAAAAAAGGAGCGCGACCGATTCCACTGGTGGTGGATCCGGTAATGATCGCGACAAGTGGCGACAATCTTCTCGAACCTGGAGCTGTGGAATCCTACAAGAAAGAACTTTTTCCGCTCGCGACGCTGATCACTCCGAATCTCGACGAAGCTGCCGCATTGCTTAAGACGGCGATCAAAGGCCGCAAGCAAATGGACGATGCTGCGAAAGCGCTGGCGAAAAAATATCGCGCTTCGATCCTGCTGAAAGGCGGCCATCTGCGCGGCGACAAGGCGATCGACGTGCTTTTTCACAACGGGAAATGCACAGAGTTCCCGGCGCCGTTTGTGCGCGACGTCCAAACACATGGCACCGGCTGCACCTATTCGGCCGCAATCACCGCCGGTCTGGCGTCCGGTTTGCCGTTAGAACAAGCGATCAATCACGCGAAGCAATTTGTGACACAATCAATCGCCCGACATTTCCGCTGGAAACGCGGTTCTCGAAAAATTGATGCGTTGAATCATTCAAGTTGAAAGCGGCGCAGCAGCGGCGCACAAAAACGTGGCCGCCTCTCCCGCGCATAATTTGTTGCTTGCGTTTTCGAGTGCGCCGATGCTCCGGCACTTTCATCTGTTCGCGCCTAACGGTCCGGCGACCTTGATCTTGAGCCGGCCCGAGAATTACGGGTTTTTTTCCCAGCGCTTCAACTGCAAAGCTTCGAGCGCAGCTGCCGTTTCCGCTTGTTTCTTGCTTCGCCCGGTTCCCTGGCCTAGAACGATTCCTTCCCAAACAACCTGCGAAACAAATGTTTTTTCGTGTTCAGGTCCGCTCTGTGAAACTAATTCATAAACTGGACTTTTCGGCGAAATGCTCTGCAACAGCTCCTGAAGGTCGCCCTTCGGGTTGAAATCCACGGGTTCTTCCGCCAGCTTCGCAAGATCGGCTCGGGTCTGTGTCAGTACAAAATTTTTGGCAATCTCGAGGCCGCCATCCAGGTAAACCGCGCCGATAAGGGCTTCGAATGCGTCGGCTAACGTGGACGTACGCTCCCGGCCACCGCTGGCTTCCTCCCCGCGTCCCAACAGAATGTAACGGCCGAGATCAAGGGCCGCGGCATGTGCCTTCAACGCATCGCGAGAAACGAGTCTTGAACGCAATTTTGTCAGTTGCCCTTCCGCTTCCACTTGGAAATGGCTGAACAAATATTCAGTGATAACGAGTTGAAGCACCGCATCACCCAGAAACTCCAAACGCTGATAATCAAAATGATAGCGCTGCGCTTCGTGTCCCAGGCTCGGATGCGTGAGCGCTTCGGCCAACAAAAGCGAATTACGAAATTTATAGCCGATAAGTTCTTCTAGCGGCGTCACGTCCCTGATTCTGAGCAAAATCGACGGATCGCGTCAACTGTATAAAGCAAGGGGTAGTGAGCCAGTTTGAGCCAAACTGAGCCACTACCGAAAATTGATTGACATCCTATTTAATTCATTTACTTGCGATGCTGTGCCCGGATTGTTCGGCTGCTGCCGGACTTACCCCCGCGCCACTAACACCAACCGAACACATTTTATGGCGGAAAAATCGATCGAAGA
>JAICUQ010000192.1 GCA_025935755.1 Chthoniobacterales bacterium
GATCTGGAAATCGATCGCGCGCGCAAGCAAGCTGACGCGGATGAATTCGTCATGTTCAGCGAAATCGAGCGCGAGTTGCAGGGGAAATCGAAGAAGACGCCGCCATACGAAAAAGTCCTGGCCCATTTTTTGAAAAAGCGCCGAGTGACATCTGCGACCGTGCCCGCCAATTTCCCGCTTAGTTACGCGGAAGAACTCGCGGCAAATAAAATCCGCGTTCGAGCGGCTGATGGATTTTTCTGGCCGGAGCGTGAAGCCAAATCCGAGAAAGAAGTTGAGATGATGGGACGCGCCTTGAGGATCACCGAAGCTGGCCTGAAACGCGCAATTGAAGTTTTGAAAGCTTCAAGAGCAGGCTCGGGAAAGCGACTGCGCTGGAACGGAAAAACGCTGACCTCCGAAATACTGCGCGCTGAAATCGATTCAGCCGTTTTGCGCGCAGGCGGCGTCCCGAACGGCACGATTGTCGCCGGAGGCGATCAGGGCTGCGATCCGCATGAGCGCGGCCACGGTCCGCTCTACGCCGATTCGCTAATCATCCTGGACGTTTTCCCGCGAGACGCGAGGACCGGATATTTTGGCGACATGACTCGCACCGTATTGCGAGGTCGCGCGAGCGAAGCGCAACGCAAACTTTGGGAAACAGTAAAAGCGGGGCAGGCCCTTGCGCTGAAGAAAATCAAGGCAGGCGTCGATGGGATGACGATTCACAAAGCGATTCAGGAACTATTCGTCAGTCGTGGTTTTCAAACCGGAGTGCGCAACGGCCGCCGGGTCGGATTTTTCCATGGCACCGGGCACGGACTCGGCCTCGAAATTCATGAACATCCCCGTCTGCAAAAAGTCATCTTGAAAGATCGCCAGGTGCTCACGGTGGAACCCGGTCTGTATTATCCCGGCGTGGGCGGGACGCGTATTGAAGACGTCGTTCTCGTGACGAAGTCCGGTTGCCGAATTCTCTCGCGTTTTCCGAAGCAGTTGGAAGTCTGATCACGCAGGTGCTCAGTCATGCTGAGCGCAGTCGAAGGGTTCTCTGGCGTCACGTACAGAACGTCCTCGGGGTCCCTCGACTCCGCTCGGGATGACACGGCAAATGAACGCGCGACGCAATTCAGCGTCTAATCTCCTACCGCGCGAAGTGACAAGTCACCTTGAGGCGGTAAGGTACCCACCCACCACATGTATCACCTAATGGGCTTTGTTTTGGGCTCGAGCTGCCTGCTCTATATCGGCAGCCCGTACGGTTTTGGCTTGGGCCCGAACTGGCTCTTGTACATCGGCGTCCCGTTGGTGATTGGAATTTGGGCACAGATTCGGGTAAGCAGCGCGTTCAGCCGGTGGAGCAAAGTCCGCGCGACTTCGAATATCACCGGAGCGGAATGCGCGCGAGAAGTCCTGCAAGCCGCGCAAATCCATGACGTCGAGGTCGTGGAGACGAACGATTTTCTCGGTGACCATTACGATCCGAGCAAGAAGCAGCTCCATCTTTCGACCAACGTTTATAATACGCCTTCGGTAGCAGCATTGGGGATCGCCGCGCACGAGAGCGGACACGCGATTCAACACGCGCGGGCGTATGCGCCATTGAAAGCGCGCATGGCGATTGTGCCCGTGACGATGATCGCGTCACAGATGCTGCCTTTCATCATCATCGGTGGATTGTTCTTTCGCATCACCGGTCTGATTACCATCGGCATCTGGTGCTATTTAATTCTGCTGGGTTTTCAATTGATCACGTTACCGGTGGAGTTTGATGCCTCGCGACGAGCGAAAATCATCCTGCGGGAAATGGGTATCATTCAGCCGGGTGAAGAGGCGACAGGTGTAAACCGCGTTCTGAATGCCGCGGCGCTCACTTATATCGCTGCATTCATCGCGGCGCTGGGCAATTTGCTGTGGTTGATGTCGATCCGCGACCGCCGCTGATTATCGCGCCACGTACAATGGATCACGCTCTCGCTTTCCCTGCTCGTCGCATCACCGATTTGTTATCGTCGGGTCTGGAGGGCCGTGCTAAGTCTAAGCGTCCGGCGATGGATCAGCCAAGAAGCGACCCAGACCAGCAGTTGGTAAAGCGAACACAAGAGGGGGACGCCAGCGCGTTCGACGATCTTGTGGTCAAATACACCCCTCGTCTCTACGGGTTGGTGTACAACATGACGTCCAATCACGAGGATACGAACGACCTTTTACAGGACATTTTCGCCAAGGCCTACAAAGCGATTCGCGGGTTCCGCGGCAAATCCTCATTTTACACCTGGATCCATTCGATCTCGGTGAACATGACCCTGAATTTTCTCAAGAAACGCGGACGCCGGTTTCAACTGAGCCTGGATGATGTGGACACCAGCATCCAGAACGACAAAGAGTTCATGGAAGCCACTGCAACGAGCAGTCCTGTGCGGGAAGCAGACCTCTCAGAGCTGCAGCGAAGATTGAACGACGCCATGATGAAATTGTCTGAAGATCACAGAGCAGTTGTTACCATGTTCCATATTCAGGGCATGCCCCACGCCGAAATTAGTAAGATCTTGCGCGTTTCAGAAGGAACGGTACGTTCGAGGCTCTTTTACGCGAACCGGCAGTTGCAAAATTACCTGGACGAATTTCGGAAAAATCCTGTCTCCTAACCGCGCAAAAAAATGGACGAATTCAACGACAACGAAATCGCGAGGCTGCTTCGATTGAAGCGGTATGAGCAACCCCCACCCGGTTACTTCGAAAATTTCCTCCACGAGTTCCATCGCCGCCAACGCGATGAACTGTTGCGCCAGCCGCTTTGGCGGATTTGTCTCGAACGCGCTCACAATTTCATGCTGCAACTGGATGCGCGGTCGCTCGCCTCGTATCCCACTGCTGTCGCCGCACTGCTCGTTTGCGCGGCTCTCTTTTCATTAAAGGTTTATCAGCAACCCGAAGCGGCTCGCGTCGCTACTCAGAGTCCGCTCACCTTATCGGTACCGGTAAATGCCGAACAAGAATGGAATCTTGCATCTCCGGTCTCCACGCAGATTTTCAGGACGCAGCCGGTTCGCAGTTTTCATGAAGCCCAGACTCACCGAGCCGCCCCGCCACGTTACGTGCTCGATAGCGTCCCCGTGAGTTATGAGCCCACTTTCAGGTTTTAAACGCCGCGCAGGCTTCGGGTTCGCGCTGGTTTTGTCTTTAAGCGCGAGGTTGGTTTTCGCTCAGGAGCAATCTGCCGCGACCATTAGCCAGCAGGTCCGCGAACTTTTCGAGCGGGCCGCAAAGGCGGTGGTCAAGATTCATGGCGTCGATGAGCATAGCGAAATTTGTGGCACGGGATTTTTTGTCGATCCGACCGGGACACTTTACACGGCATACACGGTCGGAGGCGAAGCCGGCAATTTCACGGTCGAATTTAATGGCAAGAAATATCCGGCGCGCCAATTGGTGGCAGACATTCGCAGCGGGACCGCCATCTTGAAAGTGGACGAGACCACGCCGGGACTGCCGATTGGCAAATCCGACGAGCTCGAACTGGCTACGCCCGTCATATCCATCGGATATCCTCTCGATCTGCCGAAGACACCAAACTTCGGCATGATTGCCGGGTTCGATCGCAAATGTCTCGGCCGCTATTTTTCCACGATCCATTTACGCGTGAACGCTCCGACCCAGCGCGGCGAAGCTGGTGCTCCGCTGTTGAACATGAAGGGGGAAGTAGTCGGGATTGTAGTCAGCGGTCTCGAGAATAATTCCGCCTGCTATGCTGTGCCGATCGAAGCTGCAGAAAAAATTCGCAGCGACTTTGTCCGGTTCGGCGAAGCGCGTCACGGCTGGATCGGCGTGAATAATGTTTCGCCTGCATCGCAACAAGTCGAAGGCTCGCGAGCGATGGTTACACAGGTCGCGGACGACGGACCGGGCGCGCGATCGGGACTGAAAGAAGGAGACGTGCTGCTTCAGGTCGGCAAGAAAAAGATCACCGATCCCGAGGACGTATTTGATGCCTCGTTCTACATCACCGCGGGCGACAGCGTCCCGATCACCGTGATGCGTGGAAAGGAAAAAATGACTTTCCAAGTGCAAGCGACGATGCACCCTGCCGCCAAAACTGGCATGCTGCTCGCCTCTCCTGGCACCATTCCTGGCGTGCTTCCCATGTCTCTCGACGACGACGCCCCGCCGCCGCCGTAGTCCGGTCGTCATGGCGGCCTGATTTCAACAAGACTGGCCGCAGGTTCGCCTCCGTCGCGGCGCACGCCGTACAGCGACTCTCTGCTGTGATCAGACACTCCGCGGCACCGAACACCGTGTTCGCCAAATTGCGGCCATTGCGCCGGCACGGTTCTCGACGCCGAGTTTCCGCAGGCACACGCGCACGTGTTGCTCTACTGTGCGCACACTGATTCCAAGAATCACTGCGATTTCGGAATCGCGTTTACCCTCGCTCAACCAATGCAGCACTTCCCGCTCACGCGCGGTAAGAGGCGATTCTGTTGGCAACGACAAGTATCGAGTAGCGCGTCGCAGGACGCGCTCGATATGAGGTTGGAGAAGCTCGAGCATGAGTATTTCCTCGTCGGAAAACTTTTTGTCCCGGTTAAGCGCAAAGCCTAACGATTTACCTTCCAACCGGACTGGCACTGCTGCCTGATCTCGCCAGTTCGAAAAATGTCGCGCCATCGTTTGGTAGAAACCGGTTTGCTTGATTTCGCGCAATGACGTGAAATCCGAGATTCGCAGTGCAGGCGCGAACTTTCCCTGCATGGCGTAAGCAACGATCGGGTTTTCGTGAAGAAACCGGGAGAGGTTTTCTTGCAATTCCGGCAGCCGATCGAGTCGTCTTCCTGTGCGGTGAGTCACCGCTCCCGTAGTAAGATTTACCTCGTCGACAGATATCCAGGGTACCGGCAGAAGTGATTCGATCAGGTCCACAAGCGGTTCGAGCGGCTCCGGTCCGGCCACATCTTCGTACAAACCCAATATTACTCGGTTAACTGCGCGAAGTTGAGGGGCATTCAAGCGCATCGTCGCAAACTGCACCGATTGAACATCACTTCTGCCGTTCCCTGGCAAGCACGAAATCAAAAGCTTCGGCAGATGTTGTAGCCACCCGGCTCGCCGGTTTTCCAGATACGACGCGGCGCTGCATAAAATCGGGCGATTTGTATGACATCGATGTAGCCGCCTCGCTCAGTCGAGGCGCTGGCCGCTGGATCTTACGTGCACGCCGACGGAGCGGCGTGGCTACAGGTAACTTGGCTGCTACGTAGTTGTACGGATCGACGGTTCGCCCGCCTACCGGCAAGAGTTGATCCATGCAACCAACTCTCAATGAAATCGCTCCCCATCGAAGCATTACTGAATCGCTTCGATTCAGATACCAGCAGTTCGCTCGCGCAAAAAAAATATTGACACCATTCGGGCGCAACAGGCAGGATGCGCGCCGCGCTAAGTTGTTAGGCGTTCCCCAGAACACCTCGCCTTCTTCCCGCCGGGAAACCCCGCGAATACAGGGGGCATTCGCTCAATTAAACCGGTTTATGATGATGATTCGGAAAATTGTTACGAACTTCTCTCCGGATATTTCGGATAAGCATCGTGGAAAGACCAAATATATGAAA
>JAICUQ010000154.1 GCA_025935755.1 Chthoniobacterales bacterium
ATAGGCGGCGAGCGCCTGCCTGGTTAACGGCCCGAGCAATCCATCGACTTCACCAGTGTAATAACCCATTTCTTGTAACAAGGCCTGGGTATCCGCGATCACTCGATCCGGCGGCTCCGCACGGTGACCCACATAGATTGGCCCATCGTAAGCATAGTATTGAGCCGAAGGACTGTAGCCCCATGCTGGAAACCAGTAGCCGTTGTTAAAGAAATAGTAACCCCCACCGATCAGCTCCACGCGCGGGTAATGCGCATGGTACCACCCCTGGTCGTGCCATTGCGGCTGGTATGAACGGAATACCTGATATTGCTGACCCTGCCAGTGCTCGCTTCCTTCGATTCGATGGTTCTGGTTGAAAGTAACTGGCGGAATTTTTTGCGGTTTCGGTTGCGCACGGAAGTTCGCGTGCTGCTGTTTAACCTGTTGCACTTGTTGGGGAGCTGGCTTCTTCCCTTTACCCGTTCCTCGAGCCTGGGCGTTTTGCTGGGCTGCTCCCGCAGTTGGCGGCGCTGCATGTGCACCTGCTGCCGGACTTCCGGATGTTTTAGCCGCTGTAGCGGGTTCGTTCACATCTTTCCGGTGCTGCTCTGCCTGCTGCTTCTCGTTAGGCTTCGCAGCGTTCGCCGATTCATCGTGCGCCCGACCCTTTCGATTTTGTCCAGCTTCGTTGGTTGCTCCACCACCTGTCGCTTGACCCGACGCATTGTTTCCCGCATTCGCAGGTTCATGACCGGGATGAGTTTTCCGGTTCTTTTCCGTGCCAGCCGCATTCGCGCCGCCATGCTGATTCGTTGCGCTGCGCTCATTGGTCGCATTGCGCTGCTTTATCGCGCCGGTTTGATTCGGTCGCTCCTGAGGCTTGGCGGGATTGGCGCGCGGTTGTGGTTGAGCCGCGTGCGTTTTTTCCGGGGCACGCTTGCCCTTTGATGGTGATTGCTGTTCGGCCGGCTGTTGCGCCAATGCCGCTGTAGCCAGCGCAAGTGAACAGCCTATAAACAAACTGGTAACTGTTTTCATAATCATAGTGCTTAGTCGTTCCATGCGGCCGATGTATTCGCGGAACATTGTCCAGGCGCGCGAGGCAAGCCTCTTGCGCAGCACCGGCCGCTTACATGCTAGTTCGTGTGACCGGTTGAGTTTGGTTCCCTTCTGACAAGAATTCGTAACTATCCTGCGCTTGTTACCTTTAGACATTTTCGGCAACGAGAGAGAAATGGGAAAACGCACCGCCAAAAGAGTGAAGGGCGAGCTCCGCGAGCCTGAAGTCGCCATATTGAAGTAGCGCATGCGTCCCGCTTGCGAGGCCACAACGCAAGCCGGCGGCTCGCGCTACCACGACCTCGGCGCGACTTAAACCCGTACTTAGCGGCTAACATTACGATCCAAACGGAGCGCATTTCAGTGTGTCTGCGGGCGCGTGTGAAAATGAGGCGGCTTATCCGCGGCATGTGGATGTTGCATACTCCCGCCCAAATACTTGCCGCATCGTGCATCGCGGAACAAAGTGCGCTTTCATTATGATTTCGCGTCGCGTGTTCGTTGGAATTATTTTTCTCGCTGTTTGCACGATCGTTGCTGCGTCCGCGGGAGAGTTCGATTCGATTTTGCGGTGGCGTAATGTTGGGCCTTATCGGGGTGGACGGACACGCGCCGTCTCCGGTGTGCCGTCGCAGCCAAATGTTTTCTACATGGCTCCGGTGAACGGCGGCGTTTTTAAATCGATTGATTACGGGCGCACATGGCAGCCGATTTTTGATGATCAGCCAACAGCATCGATCGGCGCGCTGGCAGTCGCGCCATCGAATCCAAATGTTGTTTATGCCGGCAGCGGTGAAGGATTGCATCGGCCGGATCTTTCCATTGGCGATGGAATTTATAAGTCGACTGATGCCGGAAAAACGTGGGCGCACCTCGGATTGCGCGATGGTCAGCAGATCCCGCAGGTGGCGGTCGATCCCCGAAATCCGGAATGGATCTTTGTTGCCGTGGCCGGCCATCCGTACGGGCCTAACGAAGAACGGGGTGTTTATCGATCATTAGATGGCGGCAAAACCTTCGAAAAGGTGTTGTACCGCGATGAGAATATCGGTGCGAGCGATGTGCAGATCGATCCGACGGAGTCCGAGATTGTTTACGCTGCCTTGTGGGAGTCGCGCGAAGGACCGTGGGAAAACGGCGTGTTCAATGGCAACGGCGGCGGCATTTTCAAGTCGGTCGATGGCGGTAAGACGTGGCGCCAATTAACGAAAGGTCTGCCGGAAAACATTGTGCAGGCGAATCTCGCTATTGCCCCGAGCGCGCCGAAAACGCTCTTTGCCGCCGTGAAAACAAAAACGATCGCGAAACTTTATCGGTCGGATGACGGCGGCGAAACCTGGCATGGCACGACTGATGATCCGCGGCCCGGCCTTGGAATTGGTGGTGGCGATCTGCCGGTGGTGCGGTTCGATCCGAAAAATCCGCAAATCGTTTACTCCGCCAGCGTTGTTTGTTGGAAATCGACCGACGGCGGTAAAACCTGGGACGGCTGGCGCGGCGCGCCTGGCGGAGACGATTATCAAAATATTTGGATTAATCCGAACAATCCCGACATCATCCTGCTGGGCGCGGACCAGGGCGCGATTGTTACGGTGAATGGCGGAAAGAGCTGGAGCTCCTGGTATAACCAGCCGACCGCGCAAATGTACCATGTCAGCGCGGACAATTCGTTTCCGTACCGGCTTTATAGCGGTCAGCAGGAAAGCGGTTCGGTTGGAATCAAAAGCCGTGGTGACGAAGGCGAAATCACCTTCCGCGACTGGCGACCTGTCGCGGCCGAGGAATATGGCTACGTCGTTGCCGATCCACTCGATCCAGACATCATCATCGGCGGAAAACTGACCCGGTTCGATCGTCGCACCGGCCAGGCGCAAAACATTCTTCCAGTCCCGGTCCAGACACAGGATTTCCGGATGATTCGGACCGAGCCGGTCGTGTTTTCGCCGATCGATCCACATTTGCTTTTTTTCGCCGGAAACACGCTTTGGCAAACGCGCGACCGTGGCGACCACTGGGAAAAGATCAGTCCGGATTTGTCACGACCGAATTACGAGTTGCCTGCGAGCATTGGAAAATACAAGGAGGACGCAACGAAGCAGGCGCATCGGCGTGGCGTGATTTACGCGGTGGCGCCGTCGCCGCTCGCTGCGAACCGGATCTGGTGCGGAACCGATGATGGTTTAATTCATCTCACAACCGATGCCGGCAAAACCTGGAACGATGTGACGCCGCCGGATCTTTCCGCGTGGCAGAAGATTTCCGTGATCGAAGCCGGACACTTCGATGCGAATACTGCTTACGCGGCCGTCAACACATTGCGACTCGATGATGTGAGGCCGCACATTTTTGCGACGCACGACAGTGGTAAAACGTGGACGGAGATCGTGAATGGAATACCGAATGGGCAAATCATCAATGCAGTTCGCGAAGATCCGAAACGCAAAGGGCTCCTGTTCGCTGCAGCCGAAAAAGGTGTTTATGTGTCATTCAACGACGGCGCGAACTGGGAATCGCTGCGATTGAATCTGCCTGCGACTTCGGTGCGCGATTTGATCGTTAAGGACGACGATCTCTGCGTTGGCACGCACGGCCGCGGGTTTTGGATTCTCGACAACATCACGCCGCTGCGGCAATTCGAGCCTGCCGGCGGGGTCGGTGACCCCGGTGCCAAACCAAACGAAGCCGCAGCCGGCGCCCGCGGCTACAAGGAACCAAAATTGTTCAAGCCGCAAACGGCCTTGCGCGTTCGCGCGAACCTAAACACCGACACGCCGTTGCCGCCGGACGAACCGGCTGGCGAAAATCCGCCGGACGGCGCTATGATCGACTATTTCCTGGCGAAAGACGCGAACGCTCCGGTCACAATAGAGATCAAAGACAACAAAGGGCAGTTGGTCCGAAGATATTCAACTGCTGATAAGCCGGTCGCGGCGAATCCCAAGCGGCTAAGGATTCCGGGCTATTGGATTCGGCCGGCTCGATTGGTTTCCACAAAGGCAGGGATGCACCGTTTTCTGTGGGACATGCATTACACACCAATCGCGGGATTGGAACCCGAGTTCCCGATTTCAGCGACGTATCGCAACACCGCGCCGCAGGCAACTTCACCCTGGGTTACCCCGGGTGACTACACAGTTACACTGACGGTTGACGGCAAAACTTCCACTCAGCCGTTGGCCGTCGCGATGGATCCGCGTGTCAAAGTGCCGACCGTCGATCTCCAGGAACAATTCGATCTCTCGTGGAAATTATATCAGCTGCGGCTCAAGCTGGCGCCGGTGGGTGCGAAATTTGACGAGATCGCCGAGCAACTAACGAAACTGAAAGCGCGAGCAGCGGAACAACCCGGGGTCACTCAACAACTCGAAGCGTTCGGTCAAACACTGATGGCATTCGGACCACCGCATCCGCGGCCAGGCGCGCCCCCGGCGTTCTTCGTTTTAGATTCCGCCAAGCATTTGTTCGAAGACATGCAGAGCGCAGATGCTGCCCCAACAGCGGCAATCAAGGCCGCTTCGGCGGATCTCGAAACCAGGGTGAGCGCAGTCATGGAGGCTTGGCGCAAACTGCTGGAATCCGATCTTCCCGCGTTGAATCACCAACTGAAACAAGCGGGATTTCCTGAGATCGAAACGGAAACGCAGCACTGATTTGCCGCGGTCAACGTCAATGGCCACGGTTGTGCCCGTCGCTCCATGACGAGCGCTTCGTCCGTGTGGTGCGCGGAAATACACCCACGCTGCCCATACGGAAGCGGCTACAGTTCGGCGGCTACCAACTCAGTGCCAATGACGATGGTGCCCGCGCCAGTAAGCGGGTCGGCCATAGAAACGATGCGCGCCGTAAAATCCATATCGCGGCCCGTACCAGCCGAAGCCCGGGCCGAAAGCGACGCCGATGCGAACCGGCGGAACGAATACCACAGGCCGCGGCCGCGGTGGCGGTGCGTAATTGTAACGCGGAGTCGGAGCCTGGTAAGGCTCAATCATATCTGTGCCGGCGTTCGAGCGAACCGCCGTTCCAAACCCGAATGCCAATACCGCGAATCCCATCACGAAACATTTCTTTCCCATAAACGAAGAGTTCCTCCTGTTGTTTCGGCGATTTAACCCGGGGATCCTGGCGAAGTTTCCCGGGAAAAAATGAGGCGCGTACATGTAATCCAGTTGAACCGAAGTATTGCAACGGAGCTCTATAAGCGCCGTCGCTTTCGGTCAGAGACCGCCGCTACGGACTACTTCTTCTCGACGAAGGGGATGTACTTTTCGTAGCCCCTGTCTTTCATCTGTTCTAACGGGACGAAATGAAAGGCAGCAGAATAAAGGACGTAACGCCGTTTAGTGGGCGAGTTCGGGTCGCCAAACACGTGCCCGAGGCGAGCGTTACTTCGCTTTGCGCGCACCTGGACCCGTTGCATGTCGTTTGTGTTGTCAGGCACCTCGACAAGGGCATCGTACGAGATGGGTTTCGTGAACGTAGGCAGACCGACTTTGCCATCGAACTTATCGACAGAAGAGAAAAGCGGTTCACCGGTAATGACATCGACGTAGACGCCGGCCTTCTCGTTGTTCCAAAACTCATTTTGAAAAGGTGTTTGCGAGCCGTTCCCTCGCACGACGTCGTATTCTTCGGCTTTTAAACGGCTTTTTAAAACAGCGTCGGTTGGCACCGGCCGGTTCGGATCGAAAGTGGTGGTTTCCTTTTTTATCTTCTGCGTCAGGAAAAAGAAATAAATCCCAATGACAGCCAGCAGAACGGCGATGCCTGCACCGACGTACGTACTGATCGCCGATTTTTCTTCACTGGTAATTCGGCCCCCACGCATCGGATCGAGATGAACGTAATTGAATCCGCGATCAGCGCCGTCCGTCAAGGCGGAATACAGTAGTTTTATTTCGCATCTGAAGTGAACACCCACGCTGAATCTCGTGAAGCGATTGCGTCACCACATACGTCTTGCCCGCAAGAATGGCGTGTGATTGGCTAGCGAACCCATGCCCAGGGAATTCAAACCGGTGCGGTTTTTCGTGATGATGGGGGTTGCGGCCTTTATCGTGTGCGGTGTTACGGCGTTCTACACAAAACGCGCAGAACACGGGCGTACCGCGGAGGAGCGACAGGCGTATTGGATTGGCGAGAAAGCGGGAGGACAAGCGCCGCGTGACGCAACGTTGCTCACGCCCGCCGCGTTGAACATGATGGCGCAGAAGTATTTCAAGGAACAAGGATCGGGCAATGAGTCCGATTGGAATCTCGCATTTGAACACCGTTACGAGGAAGGGTTCAACAAGACCCATTCCAGGTGAATTCATTTCGGTCCGTCGTAACAGCGTCCAACTCTGAAAGTGTTCGGGAGCGAGGCGCTCAACTCGTGCGCGCGGTCTTCAATTGCAGGGTGTTGGAAGGCCCGGCTGTTGCTGAGTTTACCTGCCGTGGTAGGCATCTCGTTACGGCTGTGAAGCGCCACAGCACCCGACACGCACAGCGGATGTGAAGGAACGGGACGGCTGCCAACGCGTACCACCCAACGCCCAACGTCCAACGCTGAAGCTCAGAGAAGACTCATCAAAAGCGCAGACAGCTCCTGTGAGTTGCGTAATGATGTTCAATGAAGTTGTCGGAGAAGTTCGAAGAAGCGCTGATCTATGCGACGCGTGCGCATGCTAATCAGACGCGCAAGAAAACGGGGATCCCGTTCGTCGCGCATATTTTGGGCGTGACAGCGATCGCGCTTGAGTACGGCGCGAACGAAATAGAAGCGATCAGCGCGCTGCTTCACGACACCGTGGAAGATTGCGGTGGCGCGGAGCGATTGCGCGATATCCGGAAGAAATTTGGCGATGATGTTGCCAAAATCGTCGATGGATGCACCGACACAGATGCGACGCCAAAGCCGCCATGGTTGGAACGCAAACGCGCTTACATCGAGCATCTTAAATATTCCGATTCTCCAACACGGCTGGTATCAGCGTCAGATAAGTTGCACAACACGCGTGCAATTTTGGCCGACCTTCGGCGACACGGCTTGGAGGTATTCGAGCGGTTCGGTGGAAAAAAAGAGGGCACCGTTTGGTACTATCGGACTCTGGTGACCGCGTTTCGGCAGCACGGCGATCATGCCGATCTCATCGACGAACTGGATCGTGTCGTTGGTGAGATCGAAAAGTTCGTACGCGAACACTAAAGATTTGGCAGCTGCGATCTTTTGGTTGGGCAGGCGCTTTTCACCCGCCCGGTGTCGCTTAGAGAAAGTAACGTTCTAATTGCGCCGACGTTTTAACGATTGGGTGACGGCGAAGTTTAGCAATGTCGCGCCCTCTTTTCCCGCGCTTGCGAATCCGGCACGCTTTTCGCCGCCACGCGAATGGCCTCTCGATCGTTCTTCACGATGCCTTGCGCGACAGCGGATTCCGCGGGTTATTCGTTGCTGCTTTACAGGACTGCAATGGGAACCGAAGACCATCTCGCCTATTCGGATGCGCTTCTATTACTCGAGCGCGGCGCGGATCCGAACCGCTCCGCGGCTAACGGCGTCACCCTTGGAAAAATGTTAAACGACTATCGCAGACATTTCCACGCAACACACAAGCCGGAGCCGGCGGAATTCGTCGCGCTTTGGAACCGGGCTCAGCAACACGGGGTGGTCGAGCAGGGTCAGTGAATTGTCAGGACAAACAAAGAGTTGAGTTGCGACCTTTAATCCCCAATACCGGTGATGAACGCGAGCCCACATAAAAAATTTCCATGGATGTGGTACTGGCTCGCGCTGTTCGTTATCACCGCTTTCGCGTTTGCGCCGATCGGATCAGTGCTGTTGTGCAGCGCTATTGCGAACGCGTACGGGTGCAGAGTGGACGAAGGTTCGGCGCATCCGTGCATCATTGCCGGGCACGATTACGGGGGTCTCCTTTATTCGCTTGGTGTGATGGGCTGGCTGATGCTTGTTAGTCTTCCAGCCGGTTTCTTCGCTTTTGTCGGCTGGTTGATTTTTCTGATTATTCACCGTGCCACCTGGCAAAAACGGATTAGTGCCGGAGTTCCTCCTCCGGTTCCGTCCCCTCCGCCCAGTGCCGGAGGCGGCCATTAGCTCTCCGGCCCGGATTTGCAACTAAGGCGGTTGGCCTAACAATCGCAGCTCTTGCCGCAGTTGCATGCCTTGCCGCTATTCATAGGGCAATTTTTGCCGGTCGTCTTGCACGAGGGCTGGTCCGCCGCCAGTGCAGTTGCGCAAATCACGGTCGCGACAATGGGATA
>JAICUQ010000078.1 GCA_025935755.1 Chthoniobacterales bacterium
TCATGATCGGAGCGCTGACTTTCATCTCGCGTGGAGACATTCGGCATGTAGTCGCGCTCAAAAACTTCCTGACGCTTTGCATGCGTGGGGTGGCGGTACTGGTTCTTGTTTACGAGGGCAATGTGAACTGGACTTACGGTGTGCCGATGGCTGTCGGTGGTCTAATTGGCGGATACCTCGGAGGGATGATATCGCATCGGGCAAACCGCGCAGTTATTCGCGGCATCGTTATCGCGATTGGTTTTGCCGCGTCAGCCTATTATTTTTGGAAGTTATACAGCCAGGTGTTGTTGCACGCAGGCGGCGAGTAAACGGCAGAGCAAGATCGAAGACTTGAAGCGGCGCTTACTCCAAAGCGTCGCGGATGCAAAACCATTAAATTTTTGCGCGAAGCGCTTGGGGGAATGCCCTGCCCGCAGCAGCTTCGCGATCCTGGCGTAGCGATGCGTCCTCGCATCCTTTCAACCTAACGAGGTGAACGGGACGGGCACTGTACACCTAAACCTCAGTCGAGGCCCAAAATTTTTCGAAAGCGCGTGGCCAACTTCGGTCGATAACGCTGTCCCGGGCAGCGTTCGCCATCCGTTCGCGCAGCGCTCGATTGGTAACGAGTGCTCGAATCGCATCCGTGAAATCGTCGACGTCATGCGACCTGGTAATCAAACCATTCGCCTTGTCCGCCACTAACTCCTTGGGGCCGCCAGAATCGGAGACCACCACTGGCAATCCCGACGCCTGCGCTTCCAGGATTACATTACCGAAAGTGTCGGTGGTGCTGGGAAAAACAAAGACGTCCGCCGAGGCATATGCGGTCGCCAATTCAGCGCCCTTGAGGTATCCGGTAAAAAACGCTTCGGGCAAAGATTTTGCCAACGTTTCAGAATAAGGGCCGTGGCCGACTACGAAAAGTTGGACAGGCAGCCCTTCTTTGCGCAGACGCCGATACGCATCAGCCAAAACGTCGAGGTCTTTTTCTCGTGAAACCCGGCCGACGTACAGTAGACGCACCTCTCCGTTTGATGGACCGAATTGCTTAAAGAATGCGGAATCGCGTCGCCCTGGGTGGAACAGTTCCGTGTCGAGGCCGCGCGGCAATATTTTCAGTTTTGCCGGGTCGAATCCGCGTTTGATCCAGCTTTGCCTGTACTCTTCGGAATTAACGAAAACGGTATCGAGTTGGCCGTAAAACCAATGCATGTAACCCCATGCGACACTCTCAAGAAAACTGTCCTCGGTCAGAATGCGAATGTATTGCGGAAAATCGGTGTGATAAATACCACTGGTTGGGAGATTGAGCATCTTTGCTGCGAGCAAGGCGGTTAAACCGACCGGGCCGGGCGTGCTGATGATGATCTCGGTGAATTGTTCCCGCTGGACATAATCCAGCATCTGCAGGATCGGCGGGAAACTTAGCTTTTGCAGCTCGTATTCGGGCAACTCGAATTCGCCGATCGGGCGGAAATTTTTGATCGGGATTTTTGAAACGTGAACGTTGCTTCGTGAAGCCACAACGACGAGTTCTTTTCCCGCCGCGGCCCCTGCAGCGGTCATTTTGCGAATTGTTGTGGTAACGCCATTTACATCTTCCAGCGTATCCGTGAACCAGGCGCGTTTACGGTTTTGCAAGGCGATCGGTATTTCGCCGGTCAATTTTTTGAACAGGTTCTGCAGCCATTTGCGCGATGGCGCCTGGCTGTGGAATCCATAAATGTACGGCGTGAGGATGACCAGGATCGGCGCAATGGCACTCAGAGCTTGTATGCTCTCGACCATGTTCCCGGTGGTGATTTGCTGAACGAATTTGTTGAAGAACCGGAACGCCAACTGTTCGGCAACCATGTTCGCCATAAGAAAGGTGCGCCGCTCCGGCTCATTTACCTTGTCCACCTGCGCAGCGAGCTTTGCCTTTACTTCCGGTCTGGAGAAATACCCGGAGAGCTCTTTCCAGAGAGACACGTTCGCCGGTTTCGCGAGGTCGAAAATTTTTCCCGACAAAACACCTTGCACGATAAACTCCGTCTTCTCCTTCAGTGTGAACTCGGTGGGGTCCCGGCCCTCCATGAAACGCGAGAACATTTTCTCCAGCAGCGCACCACCTGGTCCGAGCTTTTCGTGAAAACGATCCTGGATGAAGCAAGCCACCATATTGTAAAAGCCGTGCGATAGAATAAGTGGCGTCCCTCCCTGGCCGCGCGCGGTACAATTGCCAGCACTGATGAATTTCAAAAACTGGTCGGCGGACCTCGCGCCGGGAGTCTCGGTAAACGCCGAGGCCACGAATTGTCCTCCGTGGTCGTCAGACCCGCCCACCAGAATTTTTTTCCACGGCTCGACATGCGTGGGAGCCACACCGTAGCGATTAGCGATGATGTCGATTTTCTCGGGCGTTAATTGCTTGAAAAGAGTCTGGGCGAGATCGCTCAACAGCGCATCGCGCAAACCGTTGATGCCTTCAAAATGTTTAAATAATAAGATGAGTTGCTCAACGTGTGTCGCGTCGAGTTTGCCATTCACGCTGTAAAGCGGATGCGCGACGGCATGCGTGAGGTGCGCGTTCTGAAGGTACCGCTGCAGATCGAACACATTCTCGCGAATACCTTCAATATCGCGATGCTGTTGTTCTGAAATCCCCCACACCAAAATGTGCAGCTTGCACCCATCGTGCGGAAAATAGGTGGTGACCTGTTCGCTTATAAAGGTTCGAGGCAGGTGCGCAATTTCCAGGCAACCGCCGATCGAATCGTGGTCGGTAATGGTGACGTAATCCATTCCGCGTTTGCGCAGCTCTTTATACAACTGGTTTGGATCGGAATAGCTGTCGGGAAAATCGAACCGGCGGAAAAGCCATTCCTCCGAGCGCGCACTATGACGCGAATGAATGTGTAAATCGCACCTGCTCACGTCACGTCCCTTGTGTTAATCTTTGTTCGGCCACCCAGTCCTGATAGGTCGTCGGAGTCCGGGCATTTTTCGTAGCAGCAATAAAGCCGAGAATCTGGTTCCAAATAGCCGGCTGAGAATAGTCGGCCGGATGAATGCTTATCCGCAAAAGCGGTTTCGTCCTCAATAAGCGGAACAGTGCCGCGTTCCAGCCGCGACTGAGCGCACGCCGCCAGCTACTGTGAACGCTATAAACGAGTGTTCTGGCCGGAAAGGTGGATGCCGATCGGAGATCGCAGACCGTTCGCAGACGAGTGGTGTATTCCAAATCGGCATCGCGAACAGCTTGTTCTGCTTCGTTTCCCAGCAGCCACGCCGGCGCGATGAAACCGCGAGGATGAAATCCGAGCGCATGGAATTCATCTCGTGCTGTGGTGATACGCCGCAAAGCTTCCTCATAACTCAAATCGTAAAACTCACCTTCGTTTTGGGTGTAAAACCTGGTCAGGAATTTATCCCGCAACGTTTCTTTTGTTCGGGTCGGCCGTTCATGAAAGTAGCCATGGATCACAATTTCGTGTCCATCGGCTTGTAGAGCCCGAAGCCATGTGACGAACTCCGGGTGCGTGGCGAAAGCCCCTTCGTGATGATAGTCCGGAACCACGAGAATTGAACAAACGCGCACACCTTGCGCGCCTAATTCTGAGATCATCATGCTTGTGATTTTCTGAGTGCATGGAGCGACATCGTGCAGAGACACGACCATGGAATCCGCGGCGGCGCCGGCGGTCGCAACGAGCGGGAGGAAGTCCGTTGCCGCAATTGTATCCATCGCTCAAATTTTCCGCCTTCGAACAGCTTTGAACAAGGCAAAAGGCAACCGCGTTGTTATTCCGAGCGAAGTAGAGAATGGAGCGGCTGGGGAAGCCGCGACATGGACGGGGAGGCCGAAAGCTTCGCGAGCGGGAGGCGAGCGAGTCAAATCCCGCCGCGGAACCGAAGAGTATTTCCACGGGCTCCTTCGACTTCTCCCGTCTCTGCGGGACCTGCTCAGGATGGCGCCGTAGAACCCATATTCACAATTTCCTTGAACTCTGGTTCGCCCAAAGGCATGACCGACAAACGGGATTGGCGAACCAGTGGGATCGTTTTCAACCGTGAATTGCCCTTGATCTCGCGAAGCGTAACGGGCCGAGCCAGCGGTTTAACCGCGGTAAGATCGACGGTCGACCAGTCGCCTTCTGTCGCAGTGGTGTCGGGATACGCGGTTCGGACCACTTTGGCAATGCCAATGACAGCTTTTTCATCGCCACTGTGATAGAAGAGGACTGCATCTCCCTTTTGCATCTTCCTGAGATTATTTCGGGCAGCAAAATTGCGGACCCCGGTCCAACTTGTTTCACCGTCCGCGAGAAAATCAGACCACGAATAGGAAGAAGGCTCCTGTTTCACCAACCAAAAATTTTTCATCGGATTATGACGCTATTCTCGCGGCCATTCCGGGCGAAGTCGAGCCAGCCCGTGATGTTGGCCGTCAGATAAGTCGCGCGATGCTTCGACTTGTCCAGCATCCGGGGCTTTCGCTCGGGATAACGTGCAATACTGAAGTCGCAGTCTCTATTTGGCGCTTGAAAAATTCGATGGCTGCGCAGAAATGCAGGCATGTCGCGACTGCCGTTCATCACCTTTGAAGGATCGGAGGGCAGCGGGAAGTCTACCCAGGCGAATAAACTCGCAGCGCGTCTTCAGCGTTGCGGTGTTCCTTACATTCTGACGCGTGAACCCGGAGGCACGCCCATTGGCGAAAGCATCCGCGAGCTTCTGCAATTTGCTCCGCACAACTCGAATATGACTGCCGAGGCGGAGCTACTCCTTTTTGAAGCGAGTCGCAGCCAGC
The DNA here is from genome assembly GCA_025935755.1 of Chthoniobacterales bacterium. GTDB lineage: Bacteria > Verrucomicrobiota > Verrucomicrobiia > Chthoniobacterales > UBA10450 > Udaeobacter. The sequence goes on from JAICUQ010000078.1 coordinate 4,778, forward strand.
TGGTCCGCGAAGTGATCACGCCTGCGCTCGAGCGCGGCATGTGCGTGATTGCCGATCGATTCCTGGATTCCACTACCGTTTACCAGGGCGCGGCGCGCAAATTGGATCACCAGATCATCGACCGTCTCAATGCATTCGCGGTCGGCGATTGCATCCCGGACATAACTTTCGCGCTCGACGTTGACGCTATTACGGCTGAGTCGCGAATGCAGCGTGAGCCACGCAAAGCCGATCGGATGGAACAACAGCCCGAGGAATTTTATGAACGCGTTCGCCAGGGCTATCGGGAGCTCGCTGCGCGTGAATCAAAGCGCATCGTTTTGATTAACGGCGCCCGTGACCAAGATGAGATCGCGAACGAAATTTGGACGACAATGGCTGTGCGATTTCGGGCCGTGGCTAAACCGGGATAGAGCTCTCAGCGCCGCGGCGGTTCCATGCGTCTCTCTCACGGAGGTGTTATACGAATTTGATCTTCCACAGCGCGCGCCAGGCCATTCGCAGCAGCAGCAGTCCATGCCGAAAACGGCTGATATTTGTAGCGCCGTAAGCGCGAGCGCGGTAATGAACCGGGATCTCGACAATCTTGAGATTTAGTTTTGATGCTCCGAAGATCAGATCGAAATCGCCGAAAGGATCCAGTTCGCTAAAATATTTTCGGTTTGCGGCGATCTTGTCGTAATCCGTGCGAAGCAATACTTTCGTTCCACACAACGTGTCCTTGATTCGCTGATCGAGGAGCCAGGTAAAAGCGAGACTGAAGAAGCGATTGCCGAGCAGATTCAGAAATCGCATCGCTTCGTCCTGCATCGGGTAAACAAGGCGCGAACCCTGGACGAGATCGGCCGTTCCCTGAGCGATCGCGGCGTGAAATTTTGGCAACTCTTCCGGATCCACACTCAAATCGCCGTCCAAAATCATCAGCAGATCGCCCGTGGCGGCTTCGAATCCGTGCCGGACCGCATCGCCCTTGCCGCGACCTTCCTGAGCAATGAGTTTGATGTCGCGATTCGGATTCTCGGCAATCGCGCGTTCAATTTCCGCCCGAGTTCCATCAGTGGAGTTGCCCTCGACGAAAATAATTTCGGTGTGGCGACCAACCCCCGGAATGCGATCGACAGTAGATCTGATGTTGCCGTACTCATTGCGGCACGGCACGACGATGGAACAGGAGAGCGCTTCCCGTTTTGCGTTCCTCGGCCGCGCAACACTCACGCGCACGAGCCCGAGATGTTTGAGCAACGGAAGGTTTACCAGAAACCGATTGCAAAACGGAGAAAGACCGGGCACGTGAACCGGCATGAGCAATCGCGAGGTCGTTCGGATCAGTTCAAACCCGGCGAGGTCTAACAAGTTTGCCAGATCAGCTGGCGTAAGCCAGTTCACCAGCGGCTGCTTTGCTTTCCAACCCATCTGCTCCGCGCCGTGCAGGATCGGTTCCCACAAGAAATGAAAATGCGTGATCAGGATCCGGGTCGATGAATGGCAAACCCGGTGGAGATTTTCAAAACTGCGTTGCACATCGTTCAAGAAACCCATCACATCTGAGAGCACGATGTAATCGAATTTTTCCTCCGTCTGGAGAGCTTCGACATCCTCAATGCGAAATTCGAGATGCGGATATTTTCGCTGCGCAATGTCGGTCATTGCCGGGCTGATATCGATTCCCAAACCGCGTCGCGGTTTCAAGCCGTTCAACAATTCACCGGTACCGGAACCAATTTCGAGGACGGACGAATTCGCGGGCACAAAAAAGGCAAGAGTGCGGGCGATCTGCTGGTGATAATACCAGTTTCGTTTGATCCATGAATCGCGAGTCGGCGCCAGCGAATCAAAGTAACCGACCATCTCGACCTTATTTAACTGGTCTCCCGGTTGCGACATTGGATCGAATGTATAAAAACGCGCGGAGCAGGGTGCAAACTTTCAGTTCGGTTTGCTTGCGCTCGCAAGTGAGGCGGTTTCTAATCTTTTCTTCGAATGTCTCGGTCGGGAAAAAAGAAGCCAAAATCCGGCGCAAAGCCCCGAGTTGTCGCTCGCTCCTCCGAAGCCGACAATTTCAAAGCGATTCTCGTCTGTGTTTTCCTGGTCGTGATTGTGTCGATCGTCTTCGCACAGACGCTTCACCATGATTTTATCAACTACGACGATGATGAATACATCACTCAGAACGTGCATGTTCTGAATGGTTTGAACTGGGCCGACGTGAAATGGGCCTTTACGACGGGTCACACCGGTTATGCCCATCCCATTACCTGGCTGAGTCATCAACTCGATTATCAAATGCACGGCCGCTGGCCAGGCGGCCATCATCTGACGAGTGTACTTCTTCATGCCGCCAATTCGGTACTGCTGTTTCTATTCTTCTGGCGAACCACCAAGGCGCTTTGGCCCAGCGCATTCGTCGCTGCGATTTTCGCGATTCATCCGCTCCACGTCGAATCGGTTGGATGGGTCGCCGAACGCAAAGATGTCCTGAGCGGGTTTTTCTTTTTGCTCACACTGCACGCCTACGTTGGTTACGTTCATAAGCGAGACGCTTCGCGGTATCTTTTGACACTTTGCTTGTTTGCCGCGGGAATTCTTTCCAAGCCGATGCTGGTTAGCCTCCCAGCTGTATTATTGCTCCTGGACTATTGGCCGCTGAAAAGATTTGGCGGCGGTAAATCGAAAACGAAAAGTCTGATTCTGGAGAAAATTCCGTTCGTGTTGATCGCCGCGTTATGGAGTCTGATCACGTTCGTCATTCAAGGAAAGTACGGAGCCGTAGCCGAGGCGAAGCTTGGATTCGGCATGCGCGCCGGTAATGCCATTCTTAGTTACGGAACGTACTTGTGGAACACGGTCTGGCCGCAAAACCTCTCATTGTTCTATCCATATCCGCGGGCATTGCCGCTGGGGGGTGTGGTTTTGTCAGCGGTATTTCTTATTGTGATGTCGATCCTTTGTTTGGCGCGAAGAAAGACTTCGCCATATCTGATCGTCGGCTGGCTTTGGTATCTTGGCATGTTGTTGCCGGTGATTGGTTTTATTCAGGTGGGTGAGCAGGCGCGGGCGGATCGGTACACGTATCTGCCTCTGATTGGCTTTTGCGTTCTGATCACGTGGGGCGTAGTCGAACTCTCAGCGAAGTGGCGTTGGCGTCGCGAAATCCTGACTGCGCTCGGCGCACTGGCGCTCATAGTTCTGATCCCCCTGGCGCATCTTCAAGCGTCATACTGGCGAAATAGTGAGACGCTGTGGAGTCATTCCCTCGCCAGCACGGAGGGAAATTACATCGCGCACAATAATCTCGGTAACGACTTGATGCACCGGCAACGCCTCGATGAAGCCATTCCACATTTTGAAAAGGCGCTTGAAATTTTACCGAGCTATGCCGAGGCGAACAACAATCTTGGTTACGCGCTCGCACTCAAAGATCAGTGGACCCCTGCGATTCATTATTACGAAATCGCGCTTGGCACCAAACCGGATTATGCGAAGGCGCACAATAATCTGGCGGTTGCGCTCGCCGTGACCGGAAAAAATGACGAAGCACTGGGCCATTTTCGCGAAGTGCTTCGAATCGATCCAGATTTTGCCGATGCGCACGCGAACCTGGGACACCTGTTGTTGCAGCTTGGCCGGCGCGACGAAGCTTCTGCCGAGCTGACAGAAGCCCTCCGTCTTAGACCCGATGATCCGGAAGTGAGAGAGCAATTAAGCCAGCTCGATCAAAACAGGTAAGAAGCTTTCGGTAACCGAAAAACGGACAACGAAATTCTGAATGGCTCTTTCACCGAAAGCGGCACTCGCATTCCTGCGGCGAGCGCATGAGCAAAACCGGCTGGCGCACGCCTATTTGATTTCCGGCTCGGCCGGTAGCGGCAAGAGCCGACTCGCCGCGGACCTCGCCCACATGGTCAACGGGATTGATCCCGAAAAAGTTTTCACGCCGAACGCGCGCGGAATTTTCCTCGCTGAGCCGGAATCGAAATCGCGCCGCATCGTCATTCAACAAATCCGCGACTTGGAACACGTGCTGCAAATGCGGGCGTCGGATGGTGGACGCAAAGTTGCGATCATTTCCGAAGCAGATCGTTTACAGCCGCAAGCTGCGAACGCATTTCTTAAAACGCTCGAGGAACCGCCAAAGGATTCACTATTACTCCTGCTCACGGCACTGCCCGAGGCGCTTCCGGAAACGATTCTTTCGCGTTGTATCACCATTCCGCTTGCGTCCAATGGCGAGGCTGCAACCAAGAAAGAGGAAGAGAAACTCGTAAGAATACTGCAACAGGCATCCCGTCAAACGACATGGAGTGTGCCGTTTGCCTCGCGACTGGCCCAGGAATTTCAACAACTGCTCCGATCCATACGCGAAGAGGTGAGAAACGAAACTGATAACGCCTTAAAACAGGAGCAAACACGTTACAAAGATTCAACCGATGGAGCCTGGCTGCACGAACGAGAGGATTATTACAAGGCGCTAACGGAAAGTCTGTACCTGCAACGGCGCGTTGCGTTGATCGAAGTCTTGTTTGCCTGGTGGACTGACGTTCTTCGCGCAAGCAACGGCGTGACGCAACGAGAGATACCAATGGCGAAGCAAGAAACGGCTGCGCTCGCAACCCGATTCAGCAGCACCGAAATTTTACGGCGAATCCGTTCGCTCGAAGAATTGCGCGATCATCTCAGCCGGAATATCCACGAAGGCCTGGCGATTGAAGTGGCTTTCCTGGAGATATTCATCGCCTGAACACGCGCCGGGGTGCGCGTTTTCACGGCCGCGTTTGCGCTTGGTTTACCCGATCGCAAGTTGACAAAACCAGATCCAATCCTTATCCAGTATGCCCGTATGTCACATATTTACCGGTTCATTTTGGTGGGTGCTGCGTGCTCGGTTCTGTTGCTTACTGGCTGCGCCACAGGAGGGCGTGTAAGCGCCGGCGGCCCGTACCACGTTACTGCGTATAAGCCGAACGACCCGTCGAAGGTGCGTGTTCTGGTTTCGCTATCCCAGCAAAACGTCTATGTGATGGAAGGCGATCGATGCTTGATGGCCGCAGCCGTGAACGTTGGTATGGCTGCGAAGCCTACCCCGAAGGGCAGCTTCAGAATTTATTCCAAACAGGAACACAAACGCTCCGGATCTTATGGGTTCAGCGTGCAAGGCGGCCGGATCGTACCCTCTACCGGTGGCGGCCCGGGCCGTTACGTCGGATACCCAATGGGATACTGGTGCGAGTTTGCTCCAGCCTATGGTTTTCATCAGGGATTTATCCATCCAGCCCCGCACACTCATGGCTGCATTCGGTTGCACGGTGAAGCGGCGGCAAAATTTTATGCGCTGGTGCGCATCGGGACTCCGGTAAACATCGCCTACACCCAGCCTGAAGACGCAACACTTGGACCGAAAGTGCAGCGGGTGGATGATTCCAGAACCCCGGATCCTCCAGCTTCGGTTATGATCTCGGACGCTGCGTTCGAGAAACCGAGCGGTCCTCTGCTAGAATAGGCAACCTCACTTGCATTGCGGCCACCGCCGCCCCGTGGCATGTTAACAACCGACAATGCCAGCCTAGTCATGTCGAGCGAAGTCGAGATATCCGGTGACGTGACCGTACAATAGTTTCGCGGAATCCCTCGACTACGCTGCACTTCGCCCGGAATGACAACGACGAGATTATGAGCACGAACCTGATATCCAGTGGCACAACTGCCCGACAGAGGGTGAACTTGCGCACGCCGGATGTGATGGCGGCCGTGCAGCAACAGGTCGAGTCACACTACCGCAGCGATATCATTGAAAAAGTCCGTCGCGCCGGCGGAATCATTTCCGCAGGAGACACCACTGTGCGCCTGGCGAAGCAGTTTGGTTTTTGCTACGGCGTGGAGCGCGCGATCGACCTGGCGTACGCCGCGCGGAAGGTTTTCAAAGACCGCCGGTTGTTCATTGTGGGAGAGATCATTCATAATCCGGAGGTCAATCATCAGATCGCCTCGTTAGGTATCAAGAATCTCACAGGCCAAAATAAAGAAGCAGACATCACCGATCTCGATCCAAACGACGTTGTGATCGTGCCGGCGTTTGGAACCGAGTTGTCGATCCAGCAACAGATCAAGGATCGCGGTTGTCAGATTGTCGATACCACCTGCGGCGACGTGATGAGCGTGTGGAAACGGGTGCGCAAATACGCGATTGAGTCGGTCACGTCGATTATTCACGGCAAGGCTGAGCATGAAGAAACAAAGGCCACCAGTTCCCGCGCGCTTGGCGACGGAGCAGGTCATTACCTGGTAGTCCTGACTCTCGCGGACACCGATTATGTTTGCGATTACATCCGCCACGGCGGCGATAAACAGGCGTTCCTTGAGAAATTCAAGGGCGCGCACTCGCCCGGGTTTGATCCTGACGTGCACCTGAAAACGGTGGGCGTGGCGAATCAGACCACGATGTTGCGTGGGGAAACTGAGGAAGTGCAACGCCGGATTCGCCAGGCAGTGATCGATCGCGACGGACCCGAGATTGCGCAGAAGAGTTTCCGTTTCTTTGACACGATCTGCGGCGCGACGCAGGAGCGACAGGATGCTTTGCGCGAATTGTTGAATGTTCGCATGGACTTGCTGCTCGTTGTTGGGGGATACAACAGTTCCAATACATCCCACCTTGCAGAGATGGGTGAAGAGAAATTGCCGACCTATTTTGTGTTGAACGCTTCTCGACTGGTCTCGGCGACGGAGATCAAGCACTACAACTTGCATGAGAGACGCGAAGTTGTTTCGCACTTTTGGCTGCCGAACGGGCCCGCAGTGATCGGCATCACTGCCGGCGCGTCTTGCCCGAATAACCTGATCGAAGAAACCCTGATCCGGCTTTTTGAATTGCGCGGAATCTCGCGGCGCGAACTCGAGCTAGCGGCGTAGATTCGATCGAAGTTCACTAACACCGTGGCTTCAGCCCGGTGAATCGGCCCGGCCTAACGGGAAACCGTTGAACGGTTTCGTCTGTCGACGCTAAGGTAGGCGCGAGCGTCTCGCTTGCGAAACTTCCAAGGCCGCAAGCCGGAGGCTCGCGCTACAATCGGCGCACACCTGACCCAAGTGAGGTGTTAATGAGTCGGCCGGTATTCGATCGGCACCTTCACGCACGCAAAATCGAGGCTTCGCACGATCTCAATTTAGATATGGCAAGAGCGATCTGGAAAGGCAGTCTCAGCTTCGGGCTGGTCAACATACCAATCGCGCTGTATGCAGCGACTCGGCGCGAAGAATTGAAATTTCGGCTTCTACGCAAAACCGATCTAAGCCCGGTCAATTACAAACGCGTCGCTGAAAAGGACGGCAGGGAGGTTCCGTGGGATCAGATCGTCAAAGGTTACGAGTACGAAAAGGGCAAATACGTCGTGCTGAAGGAGGAAGACTTCCAGCGGGTTGATCTCGAAGCGACTCAGACTGTCGACATCAAGGATTTCGTCGATTTGGAAGAAATCGACCCGATGTATTTTTACAAGCCATATTACCTGGAACCGCAAAAAGGCGGGGACAAAGCGTATGCACTCCTGCGAGATGCATTAAAAGAGACTAACAAGGTCGGCGTCGCCAAGGTAGTCATCAAGACCCGGCAATACCTGGCTGGTGTGAAACCGGAGGATGGTGCACTCGTTCTCGAACTAATGCACTTCGCTGATGAACTGGCCGACCCGGAGAAACTTCATGTCCCGAAGAAACTGGAAGTTGGCAAACGGGAAATGAACATGGCCAAATCGCTCATCGACAGCATGACCTCAAAATGGCAGCCGGAGAAATACAAGGACGACTATCGCGAGGCGCTCATGGATGTGATCGAGGAGAAGGTCGAAGCCGGCGGGAAAGAAATCGAGGAAAAGCCGAGGAAAGCGCCGAAACCGACGAAGGTGATCGATCTTGTATCGGTCCTGCAAAAGAGCCTGGAGCAAAGTGGTGGTAAAAGGAAAGCGACAGCTCACTCGAAGCGCAAGAAGGCTCACCCGGCCAAAAAGGCCGCATGATTCGACGCGTGCGGTGTTCGGCATCCTGCCGAACACAGTCCAGGCGGCAAGATCAAACGCGTTCTTATCTGGGACGCTGTCACGTCATCTTGGTTCGATTCAGTAGTGAAGATGATCATTTTTGCGGACGCCTCCAAGAAGCGTCGGCAATGACGGGAACGTACGCGAATGGGAGACGCTGCAGCTAAGAAGCCATCGATCCGAGTTCACCAGGAGGAATCTGCGCCGCAAATTCAATCGTCCGGAAAAAGAGATCACTGTTTCTGCGGCCCGGCGTGATACTCGGCATCACTGCGCTAGCAATCATTGGGATTATCTATCTCGCGACTGTTGTCTTCCATTCAATGACGCACCAGTCGACTGACGACGCAGTCGTCGTTTATTGCTCGCTCAGTGCAATCCAACCAGAACGTGCTGTCGCAGCACACGTCGCATTTCAATCCGATTTTTCAGCAACGACTCGCCGAGCTCGAAGCGATCTTGAGTCACAAGGTTGGTGCCTGGGAAGCTTCAAGACAGGCGAGGGAATCTTGTATCACGTGCTTGCACAAAAGGCCGCCCTTACCAGTTAGGTCCACAACTTTTGGTTTGTCGGGATTGTCTGTCTGGTCTGCGCGCCACTGGTGGCTCTTGTTTGAGAAGGTTAGTGATTCCAAACCCGAAGCTGCTGCGCAGTAGCCGGTAACGTATGGCAACCCTGCCTGCGGTAGCACTTCAGCCGGCGCACCCTTCAACACGGGAGAGGGGAGCGCGGGCGCCCTCGCCCGCTGTTTTTGGCGCCTCGCCAAAAACTTTCCGGTCTGCTTTTTAGCTGGTTAGAAAGCTCCGCAAACACGATTGTCTGCCGTCACGTGAGACTTGACACTCAGGCGAGAAATCGTTCAGCTTGAGTGGCAATGAACTCGCTGAATCGTTTCGCAGACCCGGTTTACTGCATCATGCGACTCATAATAGGACTTATTTTCGCATGTCATGGAGGGCAAAAGATCCTTGGCTTTCCTGGAGGCGGACACGGCGCCGAAGGTTTGACGCTCTTTGGCGGAATAATCGAACTGGTCGGCGGATTCATGATCGCGTTTGGTTTTCTGACGCGGATCGCGGCGTTTATCTCAGCTGGTGAAATGGCCGTGGCTTATTTCATGGTGCACGCGGCCGGAAAAGCAATTGGTCATGCACCGACGCCGACTGAGCAGTTTTTTCCAATTCTGAATAAAGGCGAACTGGCTGTTGTACTCTGCTGGGTGTTCTTGTTCATGTTTTTTTACGGACCTGGCCGATGGAGTGTCGACGCCTTGCTCAGTAAAGGAAAAGCCACGGCTGCGACTCCCGCGCCTGCTTAGGTTGTACTTGGCAGTGAAGCCGGTTGCTGGAGCACAAGTTTGTGCCGAGGCTGGAGGATTGATTTCTATGAAACGAAAATTCCATCTCATTCGATTCTTCATTGGAGCATTGATTGCTCTGCTTATGTGCGATGCCTCATGTGTAGCGGAAGAAATCAAGGATTTCGGGCGCGACCGCCTGAACAATTCGCCCCGGCATGGCGAATGGATCGATATCAAATCCGGTGACCGCACAGTCAAAGCGTTCGTGGTTTATCCCGAGCGGAATGACAAAGCGCCCGCTGTGCTCGTGGTGACCGAGATCTTCGGTCTAACAGATTGGGTCCGCAGCCTGTGCGATGAGCTTGCCGAAAACGGTGTGATCGCTATCGCGCCCGATTTGCACGGCCAAAAGTTCGAGGACCTCGATGCTGCTCGCAAAGCAACATCCGCGCTATCGAACGAGCAGGTGAAGACAGACCTGGACGCAGCGGCCAATTATGCGCTCACGAAGATTCCATCCTGCAACGGCAACATTGCAGTGTGCGGATTCTGCTGGGGCGGCGGCGTTGCGTTCGCGTATGCAAATCAAAATCCGAAACTGAAGGCTGCTTATTCATTCTATGGAACCGCTCCGGATTCAGCCGACCAGGTAAAAAATATCGCGTGTCCGGTGTACGGCTTTTACGGAGAGAATGACGAACGCGTAAACGCGACAATTCCCAAAGCGGAGGAACTAATGAAAGCCGCCGGGAAGAAATACGAACCGGTGATTTACAAAGGCGCAGGTCACGGCTTCATGCGGTCGGGCGAACCGACCAATCCGCAGATGCGCGAAGCCGATCGAAAAGCGCGCGACGAAGCGTGGGCCAGGTGGAAGAACTTGTTGAA
>JAICUQ010000165.1 GCA_025935755.1 Chthoniobacterales bacterium
AGGTTGGAATCGTCGTTCGGGCTTAAATCGTATATCTCAGCCAGGGCAATGCCGATCGTGTTATTTACGCCACGTACAATCGCCGTGTAATTGCCTGCTGGCAGTTCTGCTATGATCGCGGATTCTCTTGCATCGGTCGGAGCATGGCCGCTATTCCTGATGTCGCGTACCTGGTCGCTGGTGATGATCCCGCCCAATATCGTATGCAACCAACTATCGTTAGAAGCAATCAACGCTCCGGTCCCATCGTGCAATTCCAGCGTTGGATCGGCCAAAAAATCGGGCACCCCGTACTGACTGAGCTCAGGGCCAATGGCGCGGATGATGACTTTTTTTTCGTCGGCACCTCGAACGATGAACCCACCAATCATCACCTCGTCGCCGACCTGCACCAAGGCACGTGTACTGATGTTGCTCAGCCGCGACGCCGGTGTCGCCGATGGCGTGCCTGACGGAGTGGCTGTCGGTGTCGGCGTCGGTGTTTGCGCCAGTAACTCGTCCGCCGCGAGGACTGTGAGCGCTATAGCCAGGCAAGATGTAATCCGCGCTCTCCCCAAAACCGCGCCCATGAATGCGAGTGGATCAAAAACAGTCTCATTTGGCAAGCAAAAAATTCTGTGGATGTGGTAAAATATCGGAGCGTTCGCCGCAAAGGACGCCAACATCACACTTTGTAGCGGTCGCCCTGCGGGCGACACGCACGCCTCCTATAGGGACGCGGCTACAGATAATCGGAAGACCGCGATTGACGAAATCGGAATCGGGACCAGCATTCTCTATCAATCCGAATCGTACACTTCCACGAGGCCCACTCCCGTACTGTTATTCACACCACGCACGATTGCGGTGTAGTTACCTGGCGTCAGCGTCGCAATAATCGTCGACTCTCTTCCATCAGTTGGAGCATGGCCGCTGTTCCGAATATCGCGTACCTGGTCGGTTGTGATAATCCCACCCAGGATGGTGTGCAGCCAGTTATCGTTAGAAGCAATCAACTCACCAGTGCTGTTATGCAGTTCCAATGTCGGATTGGATAATGAATCGGGCACGCCAAATTGACTAAGCTCAGGGCCAATCGCCCGTACAATCACCTTCTTTGGTTGAGTTCCCTGAACAATAAAACCGCCAATCATCACGTTATCACCGGTTTGCACAAAGCTGCGTGTGCTGATGTTGCTAAGAGTGGAATTGCCGCTAGGAGCCAGATCATATACTTCAACCAAGCCGACCCCTGTTGTGTTGTTTGCACCGCGCACGATTGCCGTGTAGTTGCCAGCGGGGAGATCCGCGATGATCGCAGATTCGCTTGGGCCCGTTGGGGCGTGCCCACTGCTGCGGATATCGCGGACCTGGTCGGCAGTGATGATCCCGCCGATTACGGTGTTTTGCCAGCTGTCGTTAGAGGCAATCAAACTCCCATTAGCGTCGTACACGTCCAAAGTCGGATCGGTTAGCACATTCGGAACGCCGAAGCGCGTGAGTTCAGGGCCAAGGGCGCGAATAATTACTCTCTTAGAGAAAGGTCCTTGAACAACGAAACCTCCAATCATCACGTTGTCGCCAGTCTGAACAAAAGCCCGTGTGCTGATGTTGCCTAGGTGTGATGGAGGCGCGGCCCCTATCTGAAAGAGACGAATTCCTGAATCGGTTTCGAGTGCAAGCCAGTGGCCATCCGCACTGGGTACGAGCGTTCCGGTACCGAACAGTATTGTGCCAGGCCCGATAATTTCACCGATGTCGAGTCTGAACAATTCGGAATACGTATTGGTATTGTAAGCGACGATTTGGGCGGTCGTGCTGTTCACTCCGTACAACACGGCGCGGGTCGCATCGAAAGCGACCCCGCGATCAATCCCATTGAAGCTGTGAACGAAATCAAAATTGGGCAACGTGTTCAATGAAGCTGCCGAGCCATAGATCCGCAGCGCCATTAACCCGCCATTCCGATTCACCGCAGCGCTACCCACGTCCAGATAAGCGTTCGTTTCGAAGCTCGGCCCGAAGCTGTCAGTCGTAGCGTGGTAAGTAAAAATCGGGCCACTTGAAATATCGCCCTCCATCAGCAAGAGACGCGTGCCATTCGCGCTACGCTGAATCCCGGTGCCTCCTCTTACTTCGCCACCGAACCCTGAACCCGGCGCGTCGGTGCGAAGACTGACTTCATTCGTGCTCAGGTCGATCTGGCGCAAAGGCGTCCAACCGGAGCCGTCGTACAACGTGGTGATGAGAGCAATCCCATTCGAACCAATCGCTACGTCCCAGGCACCGCCCTCTCCAAAATCTCGCGTATAAGGAATGTTTCTGATCGCTCCGGTCGCCAGATTGACCCGCTGAAAAACACCTTGCGCGGGCCCGACGCTGTCTTGAGCAGCCAGGATGAAGGAATCATCTCTGGCAATATCGATTCCCCACAAAGCCCCTCCCAAATCGTAGCTCCTTCCAAACGCCAGCGTCGTAAGGTTAAACGTCTTAATGAGACCGGTCGATGTCGAGATGTAGAGGTTGTCGCCTGCAAAATCGAAGACCATGTCTCGACGGGTTGTATCCGGGATGAGGATGCCTTGCGCAGCCAACTTGCTCACGGCGGCGAGAAGCAATGCCAAGGCTAAGTAGAACTTCGTTGTCCTAAGTAAAACATTGACCATAGTGGGAGTGCATCGAAAAGGCCTTCTCTTGGCAAGCCTGAAATCAGCCGATACCGTAACCTCGTCGTATTGAGCAGTAGTAGTTATTGAACACGCTCATGGCTGTATTTGCACCTAACACTTTCCGTAGCGACGGACCTACATGTTGGGATCATTACGGTCCCGACATCAAACCGAAGCACTTATGGCTTACATACTGGCTGTCCAGCCAGGGGCCATGCCTTCTGCGTGCGAAGGTCAATCGCCCAGCCCTTAAGGATTAACTCTGCATTGAGAGCGTGGGCCGGCTTGACAGTACCTTCGAAGCCGGCACCAAAAAAGTAAGGGTTCCGTTGCGCTTTCGCTAACTCACGCCGTGCGACACCGGTTTCGAAAACAGTCACCGGTTTGAAAGTACCTTCCGTATCTGCAGACCCAACCACTACGCAATCAGCCCGGCGATTTCGTTCGGGCAGCCACGCCCAACCGGTGGCGTGCAACGTGCCTTTAGCATCTATGTTACACGTTTCAATTCGGCCGAATGAACCGTCTGATGGAGGCGGTGATTGTTGGACAGCAGTGGCTAGTGCTTCGTGGACGAATGGCACTCGCAATATCCGACACTTGTCGAGGATGGCTGCCCACTCCTTTAGTCCGCCTACGTACGGAAAAATCAGCGCGAGATCCGGATTGTCCGGGATTGCGTTTATCCATTCAAGCGTATGCAGCAGGTGAACCCGGTATCTGTGATTCTCCGCCAGCACGGCGAGGTTCTTTTTGTAAGATGCCGCCCAAAGCAAAGCCAATAACGCAATCATCCACACCATATTCGTTAGAAAGGACGAGCGGAGCGCGACAGATCCGGTCCGAATACGAGAACAGTAGACTGCAAAATATAATCCAACTAGCGCGATATAGAAGAAAAGGCTAAAGGCAACGTAACGTGCGTCCAAGGCCTGCTGAACGCCGAATCCAAGGCGCCCAATTGCGGTAATGATCCCTGTCGCGCACGCGTAGGCGCCGACCAGTAGCCAAGGGTAAAATATACGCCACTCTCTGCCGCGCCTGATAGCGTCGAAAGAAAAACCGACCGCACCTGCGAAGAGTAGCAGTGCGATGATTCCCAAAATCAGCGGATCGGCAAAATCGGACGCGAAATACCTGCCGACCCACAGAATGAAGTAATGAAACAGCTGTCCAAAGCTCCCGATAATTGATGCGAGTTCTGGATGATAGCTTGGGCGATGATAGCCAATGAAATAGCAGCCAATAGAAATGATCCCAGCACTTGCATAGGCGACATACCACCAAATTCGCCTCCTGCATGAGGTATATTCGTTAGTCGCAGTAAGCGGCCATGCGAGCGCCCAAAGGAGCATGCCGTTCGCAAACGTGTAAGTGGCCGTGAACGCGAGGAGAGCATTACACAAAACTTTGGTGCGGAATGAAATCCCCGACAAATTCAACGCAGCGACGGCAACCACAGCAGTTCCGATGAAAAGCGGTTCGCCTTGGATGCCATAAAGAAAGTTCTCCACTTGCACGGGTGCAAAACAGAGCGAGACCATCAAACCCCACGTTAACAAAGATGATGGAAGCGTGGCTCCCGGTGTTCTCCGTAATAGAAACTGGAGCAAGACACATAATGTACAGACGAGAACGAACATGACCCGCATTTCCTTGCGAACATCCCAGCCGCCGAATGCGGCGAGTGTAAAGTACAGCAATCGCGGAAAAAATTTCCGACTCTCATTGTGTAGCGAAAATAGTTCGCTGATCGTCAGCGTCCCGGCACACCACGAAGCGAATTGACTTCCGGGCGTGTGCCATTCATCCCACGTTGGAATGGGTACCCAATTCCTGGAAATCCAATGCCACATCAGCAGCGCAGGCAGAGAGCACACGATTGCAAAAAGCAGAACGGCGATGTGACGCCAGCTTATCTTGCGAACTCTATCGATCATATTCATCGCTGCGTGTATCCATGTAATCGACAGGCTGAGAGTTGGGCAAAACAAGTAGCGTGGCAAGCTTCCGGAACTGCGAAATGGAACACGACGCGAACTCAACCGGGCCTTCTGAACCTATTTCCACCGCGAACCCCGTGAATTGCTGGTCGTCAGCTAGACGGACAATCTGAAGATATTGACGCATCAAAATCGCGGGCTAATTAACGCCGGATGGAACACCCGCCTTCGCGATCCGAATACAAGAAAGTTTGGTCTGCTCTTTCGGCGACGGAAGACCAGGCGAAATTGCATGTTATCGGGGCGACTGAAGAAGCCGCGTTCCAAGCAACCGGCGAGGAAACTTTGAGATTCCTTCAGGACAGCGTCGGGATTCGAAGAGACGATGTCGTTCTTGAAATCGGCTGCGGCGTTGGGCGCGTCGGCAAAGTTGTGGCGCCGCTCTGCCGAAAATGGATCGGCTGCGATGTTGCCTCCAACATGCTCGCGCTAACCGCAAACCGGTTGAAGGGTTTCTCGAATGTGGAGCTAGTGGAGATATCCGGCTATAATTTGAGCGGCGTTGCGGATGCTTCGGTGGACGTTGTTTATTGCACGGTGGTGTTTATGCACCTCGAAGCGTGGGATCGATACAACTACATTTCAGAAGCGTTTCGCGTGTTGCGTCCCGCAGGACGCATTTATGTGGATAATATCAACCTTTGCACGGACGGCGGCTGGCAAGTCTTCGAAAATCACCGCTCATTCTCACCTACCAACCGGCCGCCGCACATGACACAGAACTCTACTCCTCAGGAAATCGAGACCTACCTGAAACGCGCAGGGTTTTCAGATGTGCGAATTCGCACCGACGATGACTGGATCCGCGCGTCGGGGTTTAAGCAGGAAATCATCGGAAACAGCTGATACTTCGCAGTGAACATCTCGTCGGCTTTTGCTGGAGCGGCTAACCGCCCGCGCGCTGTCAGCGAGCAAATCGCGAGTGCCGAAAAACGATATTATTGGTGGTTCGATCACCCGGTCGATTGGGAGCGACCCGCAAAAACGCTGTACGTCACAGGCTGGTGTGTGAGTCAGCGTGGCAAGAAAATCCGCTCGGTCCGAGCCCGTCGGGGCCGTCAAAAATTTTTAGGTAACTACGGAATCGAACGCAAGGACGTAGGGGCTGCTTCAGAGCGAATCGGGTTTGCGATCGCTGTGCCTCTGCCAAGGCGAAAATCGCACGTGATAATTGAAGTACAGGAGTCGGATGATGTGTGGCGAAAGATTTGCAGCCGGGCTGTTGTCGGCGCTCCGAACGAACATTCCGCACCGCCTATCGATCCCAAATATTTCATTCCAAATTTCGGTGCTAACGGGCGATTCGAGTTTTGGCTCGACCGTCCAACGGTTTGGCCCGAAAAAGCTCGTCAGCTCAAAGTTACCGGCTGGTGTTTCGCGATCTCCGGGGATGAGATCACCGAGGTGCGCGCACGTGTGCGGAAGAAATTGTTTCCCGCCCGTTTCGGTACGCCACGGCCCGACATCGCTCTTGGACACGATAATAGGCCAGGCGCATTACGAAGCGGCTTTTCACTACAAGCCGTTATCCCCCCCGGGCGCAGCGAATTCATCCTGGAAGCGCGCAGCGGCGATGGCGCGTGGGAGACGTTTTTCATTCATCCTGTGCGGGGCGCGATGTTTCGCGAGCCGTCAAATGAGGACGGGATCGCCGGCGATTATGCGCATTGGATTGAACGCTATGATCAGCTTTCACGAGAAGACCTCAAACGCATCGGCGAACACATCGGACAGTTTAGTTATTCGCCGCTCATTTCGGTTTTACTCCCTGTTTACAATTCGAATTTGAAGTGGCTCCGGCGTGCGATTTCGTCGGTACGAAAACAGTTGTACGCCCACTGGGAGCTTTGCATCGCGGACGATGCCTCGACTAATCGTAAGATCTGGCCTTTCCTGGAAAGATGCGCGCGTCGGGATCGGCGAATAAAGCTGATGCGACGCACGGAAAACGGCCACATCTCAGCTGCGTCCAACGATGCACTGCGTCTTGCCACCGGCGATTTTGTCGCGCTGCTCGATCACGACGATGAACTCGCGCCGACAGCGCTCTACCTCATGGCTTTGGCGTTGGACAAAAATCGCGGCCTGCAACTGCTCTACAGCGATGAAGATAAGCTCGAAGAACGCAATCGACGCTGCGAGCCATATTTTAAGTCCGATTGGAACCCGGAGCTTTTTCTGGCACAAAACTTCATGTCACATTTCAGCGTGTACCGAACCGATTTGATCCGTCGTATCGGTGGTTTTCGGATCGGGTTCGAGGGTTCGCAGGATTATGATCTGGCGCTGCGTTGCATAGAGCAGATTAAACCTGACGAGATCGAACACTTGCCCTGGGTGCTTTATCACTGGCGCGCAGGAGACCAGAGCACGGCTTCCAATCCGGCTGCCAAACCGTACGCGCAGGAAGCTGCTCAACGCGCGGTGCAGGAGCATCTCAAACGCAGAGGGATCGTGGGAACGGTGCTACCAAGTCATGGCGTCTATTTACAAACCAAATACACATTGCCTAACGAACCGCCGATGGTTTCCATCATCATCCCGACACGAGATCAGGTTTCATCCTTGAAGAAGTGCGTGATTAGCATTTTCGAAAAGACCGATTACTCCACGTACGAGCTGATCCTGC
>JAICUQ010000247.1 GCA_025935755.1 Chthoniobacterales bacterium
CTCGCTGACGGTTGGATTTAACCATCCATATTTCGATGATCCGCAAGTGCAACGCGACCTCTTGCGTGCAGCAAAGGTGAAAGTCGCGAACTCGGATGTTTACTCATCCGGCTACGCTGAATTTGTCGCGACCTTCGAGCGCGTGGTCGGTTTGCCGCCGCTCGAGCGTTATCTGTTCATCGAAGGCGGTGCACTTGCAGTGGAGAATTGTTTGAAAGCAGCGATGGATTGGAAGGTCCGCAAGAACATGGCTGCGGGTCACGGCGAGCGCGGCACACAAGTTTTGCATTTCCGTCACGCATTCCATGGGCGGAGCGGTTACACGATGAGTCTCACCAATACCGATCCGCGTAAGACGGATTTGTTTGCGAAATTTGATTGGCCGCGCGTCTCCTGTCCGAGCATCGATTTCTCGCTACCGGAATCCCGGCGCGAAGCGGACGTGATCGAACGCGAACAAAAGGCTGAGCGCGAGATCCGGGAGTTCATCGAGCAACGCAACATCGACATTTGCGCCATCATCATCGAGCCGATCCAGGGCGAAGGCGGCGACAACCATTTCCGAGGTGAATGGCTGCAAAAACTACGAACGATCGCCGACGAAAACGAACTCCTGTTGATCTTCGACGAAGTGCAGTGCGGTATGGGTGCCACAGGCCGCAATTGGTGCTGCGAACATTTCGGCGTTTTGCCCGACCTCATGGCGTTCGGAAAAAAAGCTCAGGTCTGCGGTGTCATGGCAGGGCCGCGTCTCGATGAAGTGAAAGACAACGCGTTTCGCTTGCCGAGCCGCTTGAATTCAACCTGGGGGGGGAACTTCACCGATATGGTGCGCTCGACCCACTATCTGCGCATCATCGAACAGGAACGTCTGGTTGAGAATGCGGGAAAAGTGGGCGCCTATTTCCTCGATCAACTGCGCGAATTGCAAAACGAGTGTTCCTTGATCTCCGCTGCGCGCGGGCGCGGAGCATTTCTTGCGTTTGATCTGCCCGATGCGAAAACGCGGGAAGAATTTTGGCATGGGTTCTTCGATCTCGGTGTTTTGACGCTTCGTTCCGGCGAGCACTCGATCCGTTTCCGTCCCGCGCTGGATATCACCGCGGAAGTGATTGATGAAGCGATGGAGTTGATGAGGAAATTTTGCAGGAGCCGCAGGAGTTCGAGATGAAAGCTGATCGGTCCGTCGTTCTGGGGAGCGCACGCGGCTCGCGTGCTGTTTTCGCCGGCTCGCCGAAACAATTTTTGGGAAAGACCGAGCGGAAAGAAAGTGCCCGTATGAAGAAAAGTTCGGGAGGGCGGGCCGCCCTCGCCAGCACGCTAGCCGCGTGTGCTCCCCAGATTCCCGCGAAGCGCTGACGCATTTATGAAAACACCTCTGGAAAAACTGGGTCTCGGCGACGACAACGCCGGCGTGTTCGATGGCGAATGGCGCGGCGGTGGTGCGACGTTCGATAAAATTTCACCGATCGATGGACGGCGACTAGCCAGCGTCCGCACTGCCTCTGCCGACGATTACAAGAAAGCACTTTCGCGCGCGCAGGAAGCTTTCGAAAAATGGCGGGTTACACCCGGCCCGGTGCGCGGCGAAACAGTTCGCCGGCTCGGCAACGGCTTGCGTGAATTGAAACATGAGCTCGGCCAGTTGGTGACGCTGGAGACAGGGAAGATCATCGCTGAAGGCGAAGGCGAAGTGCAGGAGATGATCGACATCTGCGATTTCGCCGTCGGCCAGTCGCGTATGCTTTATGGCCTGACGATTCAGTCGGAGCGCCCGAACCACCGTCTGATGGAACAATGGCACCCGCTTGGTGTGATCGCAGTGATAAGTGCCTTCAATTTCCCGGTCGCAGTCTGGTCGTGGAATGCTGCACTCGCTGCCGTGTGTGGTGACGCCACAATCTGGAAGCCCTCGGAAAAAACGCCGCTCACCGCAATCGCGGTCACCAAAATTGCCGAGCGCGTCTGTGGCGAAACGGGCGCTGATCCGGCCATTTTCACACTGATGGTCGGCGATCGGAAAAACGTTGGTGAGAAATTGGCCGACGATCCGCGTATTCCGCTGGTCTCAGCCACAGGGTCCACCAACATGGGATTCAACGTGGCGAGGGCGGTTAACGGGCGGCTCGGTCGAACCATTCTGGAACTTGGCGGCAATAATGCGCTGATCGTCACGCCGAGCGCAGATCTCGACATGGCGGTGCAATCAATCTTTTTCGGCGCGGTAGGCACAGCAGGACAACGATGCACTTCCACGCGACGCGTGATCATGCATGAGTTGATAGCAGCGAGGGTACGCGACAAACTGCTTGCCGGTTATAAAAGCCTGCCCATTGGGAATCCGCTCGATCGCAAGACAGTGATGGGTCCGCTCATCGACAGGCAAGCTGTCGACATGGTCCAGGAGTCCATTCAAAAGTTGAAAGATGAAGGCGGCGAAGTGCTGTACGGCGGCGAACGGCTCACCGTCCCTGGCGGCGCTTACATGAAACCGTGTCTGGCTGCTGCAAAACCGGATTTCGAAATCGTTAAGCACGAAACATTCGGACCGCTGCTTTATCTCATGACGTATCGCGATTTCGATGAAGCAATCGCGATTCAGAACGGAGTGCCCCAGGGATTGACCTCATCCATTTTCACTAATGACGTGCGTGAAGCGGAAAAATTCGTGAGCGCTGTCGGGAGTGATTGCGGCATTGCCAACGTAAATACTGGCACCAGCGGCGCAGAGATTGGCGGCGCGTTTGGCGGCGAGAAGCAAACCGGCGGCGGTCGCGAGAGCGGCAGCGATTGCTGGAAGTATTACATGCGGCGTCAGACCAACACGATCAACTTTTCAACCGAGCTGCCATTAGCACAGGGAATCCAATTCGGCGCAGGCGAGGGTAGCGCCACCGCGTAGTTCGGTTCCGGAAAAGGACGCGGGTACGCGTCGCCGCCGCATCGCTGCGCGAAGCTGCTGCGGGCAGGGCACTCCCAAGGTTCGCGAAACAGAAACAGCCGGTGTATACATTTGGCTTCGGTCTGGGGAGCGCACGCTTCCAGCGTGCACACGCCGGCATCTTGCCGGCCACATTGTGTTGGGCAGGATGCCGAGCAGCGCACGCAAAGATGCGTGCGCTCGCCGAAGCACCTCGCGATCACCGCCTCAATGGCGGCGCCCAGTTTACTGCATGCTTGTCATCCTGAGCGGAGCGCAGCGGGGTTCCAAGGATCCCCGGACGTTACCTCTAACTGATGCAACGGGATTTGATTCGCTCACTTCCCGTTTCGCTCAGCCCTTTGGTCTTTCCGTGC
>JAICUQ010000218.1 GCA_025935755.1 Chthoniobacterales bacterium
AAGGACTGTCAACGAGATTTACCGAAGGTTTTTTCGACGTTCTGCGGATCCCATCGTGTACTACGTGCGGCTCAAAATAGGTGCACGCGAGACACTGTTCGTAGATGATTCGGGGCGAGCGCCAGAAAACATACGCGCCATATAACACTCCGATGGCGATTAAACTGAGGGTCAGTGAGAAAACAGGCGATCGTCACGCGGCGGAATGCTTGACGTCAGTCACGGGCGAACGGTTGTACCAGCGTTATCACTAGTAGACAAGGCGTAATCGATGTAGCAAACCCTGTTGCACCGCTGTGTGGTACCCGGCGAACTCCTAGAGAGTGCCGGCTTCCCAGCCGTCATCTTTCGGCGCTGCCCGAGCGATCGTTCCTTGTCTTCAGCGAAATGGATCTTTATCGAAAATTGCGCAGAACCCTCGCTTGTAATAGCCGCAAAACCAAGCCGTGTAACTCGGCGAACGAGGCAAATTCGTTTTCGCGCGCGTTGCCGTTGTTAGGCCAATACCGCGATAGCTCGGGTTCATAAACGCCGCAATAATTTGCGTTTTCCAGTTCTTTCGAAATTCGGCTCACCAGTTTTTTCATAGAAGCAGATCAACAATGGAGCTTCAAACATGGAGCAGTTCTTATGATGGCGATCTCAGGCAGAGCCGATCGGAAAAAGCGACTTAACGCGACACTCCTGTGAACTTTTGCCTAACGATAGCTGACCTGGGCACACACGTGCAAAGGCGGCGAAGCCGGCGTAATATCACGCCGCTTCGCCGCGCTTCACCCTGATCGCATTGAGCGGCGTTCACACCGCTGGTATCACCCATTCACAACGCGATCCACCCACAATCAATATTCCATGCTGCTATGTTACCTTCGACTGTTGGCGCTAAAGAACGTTCGAAAGTTAATGCCCGCTGGAAAACGTATGAGAATCCAAACAGCGGGACTCAGTTCACGGGTCTGAATCGCCGGTTCCAAACGATATTTATAGATGTGGACGCGATCTTCAGATGTCACGTTGTCGCAATACTTCTCATAATCTTCTCCTTTGCGTTACCTGACCCGGCGGCGGCGGCGCAATCTCGAAATGCCGCCAGTTCCGCTGCGCACACGAACCGGGGCGTTAAATACGCACGGGACAAGCAATACGACCGAGCGATTGCTGAATTCACCAAGGCAATTCAGCTCGAGCCGGATGATCCAAAAAATTATGAGAATCGCGCCATGGCTTACAGGTTGAGCGGAAAACGCGAGCAGGCGCTCAGTGATTTGTCCAAGTTGATCGAGTTTCGGCCAAAGGATGCGGAGACTTATGCGGCGAAAGGCCAGATTGAAGTCGAACAGGGAAAATTCGACGCGGCAATCAAGGATCTAAACCGGGCCATCGAGTTCGACCCGAAGATTACAAATGCCAGGCGATACCGCGGGTATGCTTTTTTGTCGAAACAGCAATGGGACAAGGCAGCGCAGGATTACTCGGCGGTCATCGAAAAATCGCCGAACGACCTTCACGCTTATGAACAGCGAGGCTATGCGTACCGGAATCTCAACAAATATGACCAGGCTGTTGCCGATTTAACGAAAGTCATTCAAGCGCAGCCGAAGAATGCGGAAGCATACCGCCAGCGCGGGCTCACGTATCGGTTGATGAAGAATTACACCAAGGCCGCCGATGACTTCCGCAAAGTACTCCAACTCAAACCAAATGATGCTGATGCCAAGTCGAGACTGAAGTATGTCGAACAAGAACTCCAGTGGCAATTCCCCACGCCTCCACCGACGAAACAAACGAAGGCGCATCGTCAAAAGCAGAAATCTGCGACTTCGACGCCATCTCAAGCCAGGTGAAGAGAATTCGCGCGGTTCAGCGACGCAAACCAATTGGTGAGTTTGAATGTAACTCGAACTGCCGGTTCAACGCAGCCCGAACACTTCATTTAACGCCGCTCGAGCAGCGTGATAACCGCACATGCCGTGAACGCCGCCACCGGGAGGCGTAGATGCAGAGCATAGGTACACGCCACGCAATGCGGTACGGTAAGGCGTTGGGCTAAAGATTGGGCGTGCGATCAGCTGTGTCAGGTTCACTGCGCCGCCGCTGATATCGCCTCCAGTCAGATTCGAATTCGATTTCGCAAGATCGGCCGCACACGTTTTGTGGCGCGCGAGGATGCAATCGCGGAAGCCAGGAGCGAAGCGCTCAATCTGCGCTTCGATTTGCATCGACATATCGACATCGGAGTTGAACGGGACGTGGCAGTACGCCCAAAGAGTGTGCTGACCACGCGGTGCGCGCGTGTCATCGAAGAGACTTTGTTGCGCAACCAGCACAAAGGGGCGCTCGGGAATTCGTCCGTGCGCAACCTGGCGTTCTGTGGCCGCGATTTCGTCAAGATTACCACCGAGATGAATTGTTCCCGCTCGGCCACACGCTTCGGCTTTCCATGGAATGGGATCGCTGAGCGCATAATCGATTTTGAAAATCCCGGGCGCGTGTCGAAACGATTGCAATTTGCGGCGGTATCGCGCTGGCAATTCTGGACCGGCGATTCGCAGGAATTCCCAGACCGAAACATCCAGAAGAATCGCGCGCGATTTCGGCAGGTCGCGAAGATTCTCGACGCGACGATTCACCTCGATGCTGCCTCCGAGCGCACCGAGGTAAGCGGCAAGCGCGTTGGAAATCTGCTGCGATCCCCCACGTGGAATCGGCCAGCCCACCGCGTGTCCCGCAAGCGCGAGGACCAATCCGAATGCGGAGGACACCGGTGCGTCCAAAGGAAGAAATGAATGCGCGGCGATCCCGGCGAAGAGAGCCCGCGCTGGTTCCTGCCGGAACAAAAGTTTCGCCAACAACGTTGCAGGGCTGAGCGCCAGGATTCCAAAGCGCGCGAGAACGGCCGGATGCCGCGGCCAATGCAACATCGGTTGCAGAAACTCCACCGACAAATCTTTCCAGTTTTCCGCGAGCGGCTTCATCAAGCGTCGATACGCCGCCGAATCGTTATGCAATGGCGACGCCGTGACATCGATATCCTTGTGAAGACAAACAGCGGAATTGTTATCCAACGGGTGCGCCAGCGGAATCTCGGGCTCGATCCATTGAAGCCCGAACCGCTGCAGCGGGAGGGCACTCAAAAATGGCGAGCCTGCTGCAAGTGGATGAACTGCCGAACAGACATCATGCACAAAGCCTGGCAAAGTCAGCTCGGCCGAACGCGCGCCTCCGCCGATGGTGGTGTTTGCTTCACAGACAAGAACCGAACAGCCCGCCTGGGCCAGTGTGATCGCAGCCGCCAGACCGTTTGGCCCCGAGCCCACAACAACGGCATCATATTCAGCCGGCATATTCACAACTCATTGTTGTCATTCCAGGAAGCCAGGAATTCAGCCACTACTTCCGACCCAGCTTCGAACCGGTTTTAGAATGGCAAATCGTTAGGCGGTCGCCGTTCAAATTAAACATGTGATCATTGAAGTAACTGGATGTCTCGGCCTGCTCAACAAGACACAATGGAGAATTTCTCATGAAACGCGCTGCCATCCTGTTACTTCAAATAATCGTAACTGCCGCCGGTATCTGGTATGAGTTTCGTGATCCGCAAAGACGAGCACAAATCGCAGCGGCGCTGCGGCTTGCCCCCTTTCGCTGGGTGTTCCTCGGCTGGATCTGTTACAGCCGGTAGAACTGCTGCCACGGCGCGGTGGCAAATTCTTCTTCGCATCCAAGGCATCAGGATCAGTTCGCTACGCGCGGGTGCGATCGTGATGATCCGTCTGTTCTTCAACCAGTTCCTTCCCGGAGGCGTGGGGAGGTGACGCGATGAGGCTTTACTTCACTTCCAAACAGGCACCGGGCAAAAACATCGGCGCTGCGCTCTCGATTGCGATGGATCGGTTATTTGCGTTGCTGGCAATTTTGTTTCTCGCGGGGGCGAGTTTCGCCTGCGATTTGAGTGGCTAACCGGTTCAGGCGCAACTCTTCACATTGGCAGAATCCGCTGCGGACAGCGGACTCTCCAGCAATTCCGCGATTTGAACGGTGTTCAACGGGTACTTTTCTCTGAACGCGAAAACCATCGTAAACGACAAAAAACGAAGTCTTGAGCGAATCCGTCGGAGCCCACCACGACTCAGAACCAAGGGGCGGGGTGAAAAAGCAGCAGGGTGCATTCGTGCGGCAAGCGGTCGCCAACCGAATCTATATCGAAGATCGATATTTATTATGTAGTTGTTGACATGTCATTGATTGGGCGAACAACATGGGCGATCG
>JAICUQ010000123.1 GCA_025935755.1 Chthoniobacterales bacterium
GACTTTCGGAGAAGTCGATCCACCTTGGTTTCAAAGAACTTCATTGACAGAAGGCTCGTGCGCGACTTAACACCCAGCGCAAGATCCTCGAAGCGCTTCCGGCTCAATTCGCCACAAGGACTAGGAGTCAGCTTGTCGACGCGTTCCCCGCGACCGAGCGCGGAAACGCAAAGAGCGCTGCCCGATTCAGTGGATTAATCCTTGGGCAAGAACTGCTCTTAGCCAGCTTGGACCAGGACGTCAGGTGGACGCGTTCTCCCGAACGCGTTGGCTCACCCGAGGACGGATAAAAGGGTCAAATCTTAGATCTGACCCCAATTTTCTCGGGTGTTTCCCCGTGATCAGTTCATCAACGGATATTTCCGGGTGTTTCCTATTGCGCTGTTAAGGCGGGAGTGCGAAATGCAGGGGGCCCTGAGGAGATAATGAAAATTCGCACGCCTCTTTTCGTTTTCGCACTCGTACTCCTGGCCGGCATGGCGCATGCCGGTGACGAAAGATCAATCAAAGATCTGGCCAAAGCTCTGACTGGACTTGGGCCGGATGTCGATCCCGCTGAAGCGCAGGCAATTTCTTATACTGCGCATACGACGGCTCGCCGGCTCAAGAAAGAATATCGCGTCGTTCTCAACCCGGAGTTTACGGTGTTTCTTTACAATGTTGGCCTCCGAAAGCGCGGGTGGTGCGGGCATTGGGCGCAGGACATAGGAACGGAATTGATAAAACTCGAGCCCAAGACCCTCGTGCTCCACTGGGGTGAAGCGTACCCGAACACGTCGAGTGAAAACAACGCCCTGGTCGTGACCGCCCGGAATCAGAAGTTCGAAGATGGGATTCTTCTCGACGGTTGGCGCAGGGCCGGCCGCTTATTCTGGTGCCCGGTGGTAAAAGACGACGAGTACGAAGCGGAACAGCATTACGGCCACTCCGGCATCACCATGTGGAGAGAAAACATGAAGTGGAGCGCGTGGCTGCAGACTTACCCTTCGACGGAGGAAAAGGCGAAAACAGCCAGCGCAACTCGCTGAATTTTCGGCTGCAGCATGCGACCGATGGAAATTGGCGTTTCACTCAAACGCCATGCACATTTCTACCGTGCAAGACGTAAACCTTCAGACCGAACGAACGCCGGAATACCAGGCGCCGACTGAGGAGACGGCCTGGAGCCGCATCAAAAAGGCACTCGGCCCATTCGCGGTCATAGGTATCGTCATTGCCAAGTTCCTGGCGAAATTCAAATTCGTCCTGCCCATCCTGCTGAAGTCAGGCGGCACCATGCTGCTAATGATCCTGGTTTATATGCAGCTGTGGGGCTGGGCGTTCGGCGTGGGCTTTGTCCTTCTTTTGCTTGTACACGAGACCGGACATTTGATTGTCGCGAAAAAATTCGGACTCAAAGTAGGCGCGCCAGTTTTTATTCCATTTATGGGCGCGTTTATTGCGCTTAAGGAAGCACCGCGCAATGCGTGGATGGAAGCATGTGTAGGTATTGGTGGGCCGTTGCTTGGGAGCTTGGGTGCACTGGTGTGCCACGCGTTGGGCGAATTTTCTGCTGCTCCCATTTTCGTTGCACTGGGATGGTTCGGATATTTTCTGAACCTGTTTAATCTAACGCCAGTCGGAATGCTCGATGGCGGACGCATCGTCACCGCGTTGTCCCGCTGGTTATGGTTACCCGGCTTTGCACTGCTCGTCTGGTTCGGATGGAAATTTCCGAACTTCATTATCTGGCTGATCGTCCTTTTGTCGTTGCCCAGGATCTATTCGCTGTTCCGTAAGAGAACCGAAGAAGAGCAGCGTTATTTCGAAGTCACACCGTCGCAGCGTTGGATCATGTCAGTTCTGTATTTTGGGCTCATCGCAGCCTTGCTTTTCGGAATGCACGTGGCGCAGCAGGATTTGAACAACCTGGGCGTGCGCTCTCACGGCCACGGGCGAGACGTCATCGTCCAGTGACGCCCAGGGAGTGACGGCGTGCCAGTCGTCAGGTTGCCCTCGCCGGCGGGGAAGCCGTCGCTGCTCGAGCATTTATCGCGAAAACCTTTTGCGGGTTCAGCCCGATTCGTTCCACGATCGAAACGAAACGTTTATCCGTACGCAGCGGCACGAATTCGGGCGCGATGCCGATGAAGTGCAATGACGAGGAATGCTCCTCATAAGCACGCTGTAATTCGCGCATGGCGTCTTCGTGTTCGTCCAACACGACATGCACATGCGCAATGGCATCCCCTGGCGTATAACCACGGCGACTTTCGCAAGCGGCCTTAAGAATCTCTTTTGCCTCATCCCGCTGGTCCATTTTGCCGTAGGTAATTGCCAGACCAAACGGCACGCGGCCACTGATGGCCTGCGATTTTTTATACAACCCGATCGCGTCATCAAACCGCCCCATCTCGCGATAAAGAGCAGCCAACAACGGCTCGCCATAGGCAAAAGTTGGATCGAGCTGCAACGCGCGCTCGCCCGCAGCCATCGCTTCATCGATCAAGCCGAAATACCGATAGATTTCGCAGGCGAAATTGCTCACCCAGAGTGACGCTGGATCGATTTTCGCCGTCCGGCTCAGATATTTGAGGGCTTTCTCTCGATCACCGATCGCCGCGTAAAAGGCCGCGATGAAATAGTTCGAAGGCGTCAAATTTGAGTCCACTTCAAATGCGCGGACGTACTCCTCTTCAGCGCCGCGAAGATCCCAATCGAGGATCCGTTTTGTTTCCGCCAGGTAAACATGCGCTTCGGCTTCGCTATCGTCGATGCTGATCGCATTGACGGCAGCTTCGCGCACCTTTGAGTAAGCTTCGAGCGGTTCAATATAACCATCGGCCAACCATAGCCACGACTTGGCAGTGCCGGTCCAGGCCCGCGCGAATCGCGGATCTTTGTCGAGCGCGCTCTGGAAAAACTCGAGGCTTTTTCGCAGTGATTCCTCGGTGCTTTTGTCCGACAAAAACAAACCACGAAGGTAAAGATCGTACGCTTCCATGCTGTGCGCGCGGGCCGTTGCCGGCGCGATCTCTAATTTCAATTTCAGAGCATCGACAATGGCGCATGTGATCTCGTCCTGGAGCGCAAAGATTCCCTGGAATTCGCGCTCGAATGTTTCCGACCACAGGGTGAATCCTTTGCAGCACTCGGTCAGTTCGGCGGTCACCCGAATCCGGTTACCGTCTCGTCGGATACTTCCTTCGACTACATGTTCTACGTTGAGTTTGCTGGCGACCTCGCTCAGTGGTGCGTCCCGATCTTTGAACCAAAATGATGAACGCCGCGCGGCCACTCGCAAATTATCGACCTTGGAAAGCGCGGTGAGAATTTCCTCGGCGATGCCTTCGCCGAGATAATCGCGCTCCGGGCCGGCGCTCAGATCCTTGAACGGTAAAACTGCAATCGACTTCTCCTGTGACGTGTACGGATCGGCATGATCGATTCTCTGTGACGGTTCCCGATCTGGAGTGCGTACGATTCCGTATCGAGTTACATCGAAAAACCAGGAAAGTGTAACGGCCACTGGAAACCCGAGCACAATCAGGACGACCAGGAGCCGAACTACCCAGTTCGGGATATCGAATACAGGAAGGACCTGCGCGAGACCTTGCGCAAGCGCCCACCCGCCTACGACGTACGCGATTGCGACGCTGTAAACCTTTCTTCGCTTTAGCTCGGCAAAAAATGTGTTCGCGTTCACTTATGAATGGATCAGCCGTGCTAGCTGAATCTAAATTTTCGATCGCTACAAGCGTACTATTTTTAGTTCACGGGCTGGTCTCTGCGATCAGTTTTTTAAAGCGCGGGTCGTTCCGAATCGGGTCCCACTCCCAGCGATATTTCAGATCGTTAACGGTGATGCTGTAATCTGCGCTATCCACTGCGCCCGGGGTGGTGAGCAGGCGCGCGATCAATGGAATAGCCAGATCATTTTCACCGACCCGGGCGTAGATAAGCGCGAGATAACCACTCATGAGTGAACCGTCGACGGCATCTTTCGATTCCGGTTTAAGTTCAACCGCTCGTCTTCCTTCCGCGATCGCATCGTTCTTCCGGCCCATTAATGCATAAAGCCATCCAAGGCCTGCATGCCGCTCAGCGCTTTCCGGTGCTTCTTGCACTGCTGCTTCAAAAGCGGGTCTTGCCTGTTCAAATGTCTTTAGAGCGTTCGCGTTATCTCCCTGCGCAGCGTACGTGCAGCCTTCCAGGAAGATTTTCGGAGTCAATCCGGCCACGCTATAGGAAATTTCGTCGGCCGACGATGTTTCCAGAACGTTTTTAGCCGCCGCATAATCGCGTTGCAACATGGCGACGTCCCATCGGGCGGCAGTGACACTGCCATCCGGATCAACGCCCGCTGGAATTTCATTTAACACCGATTGCAGCAAACGAGTGTCCCCTTTCCAATTGAACTCAACGTAGCCGCGCTGGATTTTCGCGACGAGCGATGCCGGAGCCAGCGCGCCCATCTGCTCAGCCCAACGCGCCGCCTGCGGCCATCGGCGCATTGACGAGTTTGTATAAAGAAGTTCGCGAGCAGTGTTCGGATTTTGCGGATCGAGCTTCGCCACCTGTTCGTAGGTTTCGAGCGCCGCCTGCCATTTGCCCTGCCGGCGCTCAATCGCCGCGATCAAGCGCCGTGTGTCCGCATTGCTAGGCGATAAACGAGACGCGATCTCGAATTGTTCCAGAGCCTTGTCGTAGTCCTGGTCGATCCAGTAGATGCATTCGCCGAGTGCAAAGTGGGCTTCTGCAAGATTCGGTTGCAGCCGAAGGGCAGCTTCCGCTTCGGCGCGGGCTTTTGTTCTCCAACTCTCGGTCGGCTCGTAATATCGGAAAACCTCGGCGCAAACAGATGCCAGCCGCGCGTGCGCGAGTGCGAAATTCGGATCGAGTTCGATTGCCTGCATGTAAAGCTGCTCGGCCGTCTTGTAACCCTCCAGCAGCGTATCGGGGTTGTGGGAGATCTGGTTCGCGCGCAGATAAAAAACGTACGCGTCGGCGCTTCGCGTCGGTTTCGCTGACGCCAGCGCCTTCTCGTCATCGCTAAGCGTTGCCCGAAGGGCATCGGCGATTTCATTGGCCAAGTCTCCCTGCAATCCAAGGGAATCATCCAAAGTGCGATCGTAATGGCTTGCCCAAATCTGGCGGTTTTTTCGAGTATCGATCAACTGGACATTCAGTACGACGCGATCGCCTTCTTTGCGTACACTACCCTCGAGAACGTTGGCCACCCCGAGCTTCTGCCCGACATTGCGGACGTCTTGAGCCGCGACTCCACGGAAACTCATCACCGACGAACGACTGATCACTCTGAGATCTTTGATCTTTGCCAGAGTCGTCAGGATGTCATCCTGTACGCCGTCCGCAAAGAAGGCGTTATCCTTTTCCGAGCTGAGATTCTCGAACGGCAACACCGCGATACTTTTCTCCTCAGTAGCCGCAGTTGCTGAGTTGTGCCGCGAATAAAACCAGATGCCCAGAGCCGTCGCGCCGACCAGCAAAATTATCGCCGCGATTGCCAGGTACATCGCTCGAACCCTTTTCGGGGCGCGAGCGGCATCGGCTTTGGCCGCTTCTTCCGAGCGCGATTGCTGCACCTTTTTCGGCAACTCAGGATTCCCAACGTCGTCCCCATAGAAATTCACAAGAAAGACCGAGACGCCATGCTTCACGGCGCATTGGCCGAGGTCGTGCAGATACGGACCCCATTCTCGCGAGTGGCCCAAGTCTTCGGCGACTCTTTCGGACAACAAAATGTGCCGATCATCTCCACAATCCATAATACGTTGCGCGAGATTGATCCCGGCGCCGGCGACGTTTGCTGAATCGTTTACGTCGCGAACTTTGTTGATCGGGCCACTATGAATCCCCATTCGCAGCTTCAGTTGCGGATAGTCTTTCAGCTTCCTGCTGATCTCCATTGCACACCGCACTGGCGCTTCCGGACTGTCGAAAAAAACGAGCGCCATCCCGTCTCCGACCGGAAGTCGGATCAGCTTGCCCGCTTCTTTAGCGCTGTGCACCTGCTCTGTGCCGCGGACAATTTCGGTCAGTTGCTCGAGGTATTGACGTTGTTCATCAAGGAGCAGGGTCGAATAACCGACCAGATCCATGAACAGAACGTGGCCAATCTGTAGTTGCACTGACGTTTCCGCTTCGGAGGGCATAGATTTGAACGGCAATCTTCCGCGAAGTTTTCGATTTCTGAAATCCTATTTCCACCAAACCCTGGCGCCAAACTCAGCGCCCACGCTGTCCTCGATGTTGTGCTAAAATTCCGGATGCCGTTTCAGCTCGAATCCAACTTCAAACCTCGCGGCGATCAAAGCCAGGCTATCGCAAAGCTGTTGAAGTCTGTCGAGGCTGGGAACCGCCACCAGACACTCCTCGGAGTGACTGGTTCAGGCAAGACGTTCACCGTTGCAAACGTCATTCAAAAACTGGATAAGCCGACGCTGGTTATCTCGCACAACAAAACGTTGGCGGCGCAACTTTACTCCGAGTTCAAACAATTTTTCCCGCGGAATGCTGTCGAATATTTCGTCAGCTACTTCGATTATTACCAACCGGAAGCTTATATCCCCCGCTCCGACACCTACATCGAAAAGGATTCCTCCATCAACGAAGAGATCGAGCGGTTGCGTCTGTCGACTGCGAGCGCACTGCTTTCAAGACGCGACGTCATCGTGGTGGCGAGTGTCTCATGCATCTACGGAGTGACGTCGCCCGAGGATTATGAACGGATGTTGCTCACTGTGAAGCACGGCCAGCACATTACTCGCGAAGCGGTGCTCGGTCGTCTCATCGACATGCTATACGAGCGCAACGACGTGAATTTTGCGCGTGGCAGGTTCCGTGTGCGCGGTGACGTGGTTGAAGTTTATCCTGCCACTGCTGATGAAGAAGGAATCCGGCTTGAGTTTTTCGGGGACGAAATCGATGCAATCCGGCGATTTGATCCGTTGACGGGTCACACACACGAAACGCTGAACTTCATCACATTTTTCCCTGCCAAACAATTCGTGACGCCAGCGGACAAGCTGAATCGTGCACTCCGCACGATCCGTGAAGAGCTTGAGCAACGGATCGTCGGACTTGAATCGCAAAACAAACTTCTCGAAGCGCAACGGCTGCGAATGCGCACGGAATACGATTTGGAAATGCTGCAGGAAATGGGTTTTTGCAACGGGATCGAGAACTATTCGCGGCATTTGTCGGGACGCCCTCCCGGCTCGAAGCCTTACACGATCATCGATTTTTTTCCCGACGATTTTCTCACCGTCATCGATGAATCGCATGCCACCATCCCTCAGATCGGCGGCATGTACGAAGGCGATCGGTCCCGAAAAACTGTGCTCGTAAATTACGGTTTTCGCCTGCCGAGCGCACTCGACAATCGTCCCCTGAATTTCGATGAATTCATGAAACTGACGAACCAGACCATCTACGTCAGCGCGACACCTGCGGAATTTGAAATTCGAAATAGCGTAGTCGGCAATGCAGGATACATGCCGCATAAGCGACAGCGTATCGGAGAAGAAGAGCTGGTTCCGTTCGTGCTACCCGGCGAAAATGTGGCGCATCCGTCACGCTTGCAATCCAGTCGCGACGCAAGCCAGAGTCTCCCGCTAGCTTCTCGAACGGATGATCCGCCGGAAAAATTCGATACGAACACCCCGGGCGCACCCCTTGTGGTCGAGCAGATCATTCGGCCTACCGGACTTCTCGATCCGAAAATAACTCTGAAGCCGCTCAAGAATCAGATCGATGAAACGATCGAGCTTTGCCGGCAGCGCGTGGAAAAAAGCGAGCGCGTTCTGGTAACGACGTTGACCAAGCGAACCGCGGAAGATCTGGCCGACTATCTGCGCGATGTCGGTTTGAAAGTGCGATATCTGCATAGCGACATCGACGCAATCGAGCGTGTGGAAATTTTGCGCGGGTTGCGCGCGGCCGAGTTCGATATTCTCGTCGGGATCAATCTGCTCCGCGAAGGTCTCGATCTGCCCGAGGTTTCGCTTGTGTGCATTCTGGACGCGGACAAGGAAGGATTTTTACGCAGTCAGACTTCGTTGATCCAGACAGCAGGCCGCGCAGCTCGCCATATCAACGGCGAGGTGGTGCTCTTCGCCGACATCATCACGCAGAGCATGGAAGCGCTCATCTCAATTTCCGAATATCGCCGCGCCAAGCAGATGGAATACAACGAGACGCACGGCATCACGCCGCAAACTGTCCGGCGCGCCGTCCAGGAAAGTCTGCATACAATTCTGCGGGGACGCGAAGTGGAATCGTCCGTGATCCGTGAAGCCGGCGGCGATTTCAACCTCTCGGAGTTACTGCGCGAATTGGAGGAGGAAATGCAGGAAGCTTCGGCAAATCTCGAATTCGAGCGTGCTGCGCTATTGCGCGATCAAATCATGGAGGTAAAAAACGGCTCCGGCTTATCGAAGATCGAACCGAAGCGTCGACCGGTAAAATACACGCGCAATTCAGGCCGCCGCCGCTCACGCGTGTAGGTGGAACGCGTTGTCTTCAACGCCTTGGAGTCACGGCGTTACCGGCTGATATTTGCGCCTTCGACGTTTTGCCATCGTCTTGAGGACAAGAGGATCCACCTTGTCGGGTTTTGCCATCGTCTTGAGGACAAGAGGATCCACCTTGTCGGATTTTGCCATCGTCTTGAGGACAAGACGATCCACCTTGTCGATAATCGCCGCGCATGCGATTGAAATCGGCGATGCCAAAGACGAAAGCCAAAACCGAAACCGCAAACATATACACGGTAGTCGGCTCGGATGAGGCTGAAGTGAAACGCGCGGCCGCGGAGCTGGCGCAAAAACTGGTGCCAAATGACGCTGGCGATTTTGGTCTGGAAATAATCGATGGCGTAGCCGATCACGCCGATCAAGCGGCCGCCCGAGTTCGATCCGCGATCGAGGCGTTGCAAACCCTTCCATTCTTCGGGAGCACAAAAGTGGTTTGGTTGAAAAACGCAAACTTCCTCGGCGATGATATAAAGGCGCGCTCTTCTACAGTGCAATCGGCACTCGAAGAATTATCCGACCTTATTGAGAGTGGTCTCGGTGATGGAGTGACGCTTTTGATCAGCGCTACCGAAGTGGACAAGCGCCGCTCTTTTTACAAGACATTGGTGAAACGCTCCGAACTGCAGGTGTTCGACCGGCTCGATTCGGGACGCGCCGGTTGGGAAGAAGAAGCGACTGAAATTGTCCTGGGCCGGGCAAAAAAGCGAAAGTTGGAATTCGATGAGTCTGCTCTGGAATTGTTCGTTTTGCTGACCGGAGGCGACACGAGACAAATCGAAAATGAGCTGGAGAAAATTGATCTTTATTGTAGCTCACGTGTCCACTCTGTAAGGCCAGGAGGCCCACCTGCTAAGTCAGATACGGCAGGCAAGATGCCTGACAGCCCCACAGCCAGGATGGCTGTGCCACGAGTCACGGTCGAGATCGTGCGCGAATTGGTTCCCTTGTCACGCGCGGGAGTGATTTTCGAACTTGGCAACGCATTGAGTGTTCAGGATCTGGAACTCGCGCTGATGCTCGTGCGACGATTGTTGGAGCAAGGTGAAAAGGCGCTGGGAATTTTGCTGGCTGCGATTATCCCGACGATTCGCAATTTGTTGCTGGCAAAAGATCTGATGGAACAACATGGGATTCGGCGTCCCCATTCGCCGTTCCAATTCATTGCCGCGATGAACCGGCTGCCCGCAAAAGCCATAGAGCATTTGCCTCGAAAAAAAGACGGCTCAATCAATGCCTATGGTCTGGCCATCGCTGCGCAACATGCGAATCAGTTTGAAACCGACCGACTAATCGAGGCGATGCGCGCGTGCCTCGACGCAAACGTGAAGCTCGTAACCACACAGCTGGATCACGAGCTGATTCTGACGGAAGTGGTCGTGAAGTTGCTCGGACGAAAGTAAAATTCCGATTCTAACTTCCAACACCGCAAATTGTCATCCTGAGCGCAAGCGATGGATCTCGCTGTGTTAACTGAAAGTTGTGCCGCGGGGTTCCTCGACTTCGCTCGGAATGACGGGAATCTTCTAGACCGTTCCTTCTTGCCGCCGTGCCACTGGCCCGACATACGGAATATCCCAGCGCACGCCTGTGAACGCTTTCACGGTGGCGACAATCCATACAACGAGAAACGCTATGTGAATGAGCGCCTGGATGATTCCCCAAAAAAACACCAGGATCCCGCCAATCGCCGGAATTGACCAAAGGATCAGGAACAAAATTCGCGAAACAATACTAAACAACAGCCATGCGCCGCCAAAGATGATCGATTGCATGGCATAGAAACGCACGAAAACGTCGTGCTTCTCGACGATGTAAAAAATAATACCGCCAACTAGCGGGATACATGCAAGTGCAGCCGCTACGTTTGAAGGTAACCCAGTTGATGTTGATTTTGGCCCGAGCTCAGGACCCGGACCTGACGGAGACGGCGGTGGAATAGGCTCTTGATCGGGCATGATCTACATACACCGAATGGAAAATCCGTTGTCAAGCAATCTCGCTTTTGCAGTTCTTTTTCCTTTCG
Source organism: Chthoniobacterales bacterium (assembly GCA_025935755.1). Taxonomy (GTDB): domain Bacteria; phylum Verrucomicrobiota; class Verrucomicrobiia; order Chthoniobacterales; family UBA10450; genus Udaeobacter. The sequence continues at coordinate 10,561 of JAICUQ010000123.1, forward strand.
CTCGCCTCTCATGAGCAATATGATGCGCAGCTAACCCCAATATCCATGACCAAAAGTTCCCCTCCC
>JAICUQ010000056.1 GCA_025935755.1 Chthoniobacterales bacterium
ACCACGCACGATCTCGCGCTTCGCAGCCAGCCCGTTCAGTTCGAAATCGCGCAGGATGAATTTCACTGTGGCACGCTCAGTCCGGCCCTCGATACCGGTCGGGTGAATGAATCCCTCGCGTCCTTCGGTTGTCTCCGGCGCGCAGCGTTCGCGCGGCAACGCGGCCAGAAGTTTGCCGGCGAGATAGGCCGCGTTCACCATCCCTTTTGCTCTCGCTTCCATCGGATGAGTGGTGACGCCATCGATGATAACCTCAGCGGCATCGCCGGAAAATGTTTCCCATGAAATCTCGCCCGGCGCGCCGCCGTCCAAGGTGTAGCCGACATCCGCTCCGAGGCTCCGCAAATCCAGTTTGTCCACGCCGCGCCCGATTTCTTCATCGGGAGTGAAACAGACCCGGATGAGGCCGTGTTTGCGCTTCGTTTCCCGAAGCAACGCCTCGACCAGAGTCATCACGACCGCCACACCTGATTTGTCGTCTGAACCGAGCAACGTAGTGCCGCTGGCCGTAACGATGTCTTTGCCAATGGCCGACCGAAGCTCCGGCGACGTCGCCGGATCCAGAGTTAATCCAGGATTATCCGGGAACTTGATCTCTCTGCCGTCGTACTTGCGATGAACCACGGGTTTAACATTTTTGCCCGAGCAATCTGGCGCCGTATCCACGTGGGCGAAGAAGGCCACCGTTGGCACCCGGGCTTTCCGCGTATTCGCAGGTATGCTGGCCATGACGTAGCCATCCTTTGTCATTTGCACGTCGGCCGCTCCCAGTTCACTTAGCTCCTGCTTGAGCATTTCCAGCAACACCAATTGACCGGGTGTGCTCGGAAAGGTGTTACTGGTCTCGTCCGACTGAGTATCGACACGGACGTAGCGCAGAAATCGCGATAAGAGATCGTCAGGCATACTCGCACTTTGCACGCCGGCCATGAACGCTCAAGTCCATGGCAACGAATGCACGAGCATAAATTGTAGGGCGTCTGTGCCAGACGCCATGTGATGCAGACGGCGTCTCACAGAGACGCCCTACAGATGTGATTGATCCCGCATTTCCCGGGAAAATGGGAACGAAGAGGGAGCGAAACTTATGAGCTGCAAAAGCGGCGACGTGTCGCCGCACTTCAAAGCGCGCTGTGCCTGCGAAATCAATTCGGTGACCTGGTTACCGTTTTGTTCCCGGGTACCCAGGCTGTGAAGATTTGCTATAGTTCTTGATACCTCGTGTTGGCCTGAAAAAAATGAAAAAGGGCAGATCGATATCTCTCGTTAGGCGAACGGAATTCGTACCGCCGGTTGGAGGATGTGGTGGGCTGCAAATGGTCCTCGGCGGTTTTGGCGGCAATTGACCGCGGCGTGCAGCGCCCTGGTCAACTCGAGCGATTCATACCGGGGATTTCGACGAAGGTCTTGAACGAGCGGCTGCGGAAGTTGCTGGACTACCAACTCATCAGCCGAACCGAATTCCGCGATCGAATTCTCCGGGTGGAATATGAACTGACCGCAACCGGCAGAAAGCTCGCGCAAATCATCAGGCAAATCCGCGACCTCGACGAGGAACACGGGGTGAGCCGTAGACGGATTGCAAATCGTGTTGATACACGCACCACACGCGACTAATCACTGTCGGCGCTGGGAATATTCTTCATCTGTTCCAATGCCTTGTCTTTCGTCTCGCCGACGGTGAACCACACAAACGGGAACGAAATCGCCGCGGCTATCGCGTAAAAAGCGTACGCGCCAGTCAGGCCGATCGCCTTGAGCAGCGGCAAAAAACTGACCGTAACGGTGAAATTGGCCACCCAATTGGTCGCGCCCGATATGGCGAGAGCAGCGCCGCGAATTTCGTTGGGGAACATTTCGCCTAACAACACCCACATCACCGGGCCCCAGGAGACGGCGAATGCGACGATGTACAAATTCGCGGCGATGAGCCCGAACACCGCGGCGCCGTGGCTTAGCATTGGCTTGCCGTCGGGACCTGAACCAGCGAAAGCAAACACGGCTGCCATCGCGCCGAGCGTTAGCGTCATCCCCGCTGATCCGACGAGCAGCAGCGGTTTGCGGCCGACACGGTCGATCAGCATGATGGCCGGGATGGTAGCGAGGATGTTCACCAGGCCGGTGAGCACATTGATCCGCAGTGCCCATTGTTCGGTTGCGCCAGCTGCTTTCCACAAAATTTCGCCGAAATAGAAAATGATATTGATGCCGACGAATTGCTGGAAAACAGCGAGGCCCATTCCCACCCACAGCACCGGAGCGATGCGTCTTGTGCCGGGGACAATAAGATCCGACAGCCGGGGACGGCGTTCGGCCTGAAGGCTTCGCTCGACCTGCCGCACGAGTCGATCGGCATCGAGCCCGATTCGCGCGAAGACTTTCCGCGCCTGTTCGTGTTTGCGCACGAAAACCAGATAACGCGGCGATTCGGGAATGATCGTGCTGCCTAACAAGAATGCAATCGCAGGCAATACTTCCATCCAAAACATCCAACGCCATGTGAGGGCTCCAAACCAAAAAGTCTCGCTCGCGCCGCCAGCAACTTTGGCGATAACCGCATTGCTAAGAAATGCGCTAAACAGCCCGACCACAATGGCCAGTTGTTGGAGCGAAGCCAGGCGGCCTCGGATATGCGGCGGAGCGACTTCGGCGATGTACATCGGCGTTAACACGCTGGCGCCACCGATTGCCACGCCTGCTGTGATCCGGGCCGCGATGAATACCGCGCCCGAGTTCGCGGCGCCCGTCGCGACCGCGGTCATCAAAAACAAGATTGCGTTCAGAAGCATGGTCGGGCGGCGCCCGATGGAATCAGCCAACCTGCCCGCGCCGAAGGCGCCAACCGCGCAGCCTAACAAGACTGATGCGACGGCAAAGCCGGTTCCCGCCGCGTCAGTGCCGAACGCTTTTGCCAGGGCATCAACGGTTCCGTTGATGACGCCGCTATCGAAGCCGAAGAGGAAGCCTCCGATCGCAGCCACGCAGCATAGAGCGATCACATACCCGGACCTGCCTGGCGCAGCGTGGATGCTCGTTAGGTCAGCCCGGGTTTTTTGTGAGGCCTCGTCCAAACCAGATGGCGCAGTTGTTCTTCAGTAAGAAATCAACTCCAACTTGAGGCAAAGCCGCTCGCCTGACGAGCTTATGTTTTAGTAACCGACGCGTCCGCGCCTCCGCCAATGCCGAAGCGTCAGGTAACCGCCAATCATTCCGCCAAGATGCGCAAAATGCGCGACGCCCTGGCTGGTTCCGAAAACGCCGCTAAATAATTCCAGAAGGGCGTACAGGATGACGAACACGATGGCAGGCATCGGAATCGGCGGAATTAACAGGATGATGGTCCGGCGCGGAAAGAGAAGACCGAACGCCAGCAAAATTCCGAAAATTGCGCCGGACGCGCCGACTGTCGGATAGACACCGGTCGGTGTCATCATTGAGACGACTAGCAACTGAGTCACGCTGGAACAGAGCAGGGAAGCAAAATAGAGCGTGAGATAATATCGCTGACCAAGAGTTCGTTCGACATCCGAGCCGAACATCCAAAGCGCGTACATGTTGATCGCCAGATGAAGAAAATTCGCATGGAGAAAGCCGCAGGTAACCAACTGCCACAGCTTGAATCCGACGGGGGTGTCGAACTGTGCGACAAAAAAATGGCCAACCGGCCAAAGCGCGAAATTAGCCAGCAAACGCGGGCCGGATATCGCTTGAAGTGCGAAAACGGCGATGTTTATGCCTATTAGCAATCTTGTGAGTCGCGCCATAAAACTGCCTAACCGCTTATACCAATTTTTCCGCGAAGGTCACGAAGGATCACGACGAACACAATTCAAAGTCATTCCGAACATTTCACGGGCTCCTTCGACTGCTCCGGCAGTTGCGGGATCGGCTCAGGATGACCGCATTGAGGTGTTGCGGGGATTTGGTTGAAGAAGAAGAAACGCCCAACGCCCAACATCGAACGTCCAACACTGAAGTGCGAGCGGCTTGCCCGAAACGAGTTGAGCGTTCATCTTTGCGCGCCATGAAGTCCGATACGCTTGGTCAGTTGATCATGACGGGTGTTCCCGGGAAAGAACTCGATCCGGAAACAGCTCGTTTGTTCCGGCGCGTCCAACCCGGAGCATACATTCTTTTCGGACGGAATCTCGAAAGCGCGACACAGTTGCGAAAGCTCATCGATGATTTGCGCGACCTGAGCGACATCGAACCAATCATCACCATTGATCAGGAAGGCGGACGCGTCTCGCGGTTGCGCCTGATCGGAGAGGAACCGCCGAACGCGCAACAACTGCGGGACAAGAACGACATCGATTTGATTCGGCGTCACGGCGATATCACGGGGCGTTTGCTGCGTCTCTTCGGATTCAATCTCGATCTTTGCCCGGTGCTCGACATTTCCTTTGATGATGACGCCGAGAATTCGTTGCGCGGCCGGTGTTACGGGAAAACCGTCGAGCAAGTGGTGCGCAATGCAGGAGCGTTCAACGAAGGAATGAGAGGGCAGGGGATCGCCAGCTGCGGCAAGCATTTTCCCGGTTACTCGGCTGCAACGTCCGATGCTCATTACCAGTTACCGCGCATCGATCGCACGCGGGAAGAGCTTGATGAGAACGAGCTGGCCGTGTTTCGACAGTTCGTACGCGACGTGGACAGTATGATGATTTGCCATGGGTGGTACCCGTGTTTTGAGTCGCAGCCTACGCCGGCGACCGTGTCGCGCCGGATCGTTACAGAATTGTTGCGCGATGAGTTCGGTTTCGACGGTCTGGTGATGACCGACGATCTCGACATGGGCGCGATTCTGACCGGCTATCGTCTAGACGAAACCATTCGGCGCACCATCGACGCCGGAAACAATATTGTGATGCTTTGTCATCGGGTACCGGAAATCGAAACCGTGCACCAGATTCTTGGCTCGTTGCCTTCGGACCAAATCGAGCGTGCGCAGAAATACGTGAGCGACTTTAAGAAAAACGTTTCCCCGCCTAACGAATTCTCGGAGAACGCGTTTCAGGAAATCAACCAGGAAATCGCGGATCTGCGCGCCGCCGTGGTCGGTGAAGAGGAACCCGGCAAGGCCGTGCTCGAACGCCAGATCTCGCCTGTCGAGAGATTCTGACCGGAAATTGCGCTGGAGGCGGCGCGCCGTCGCGCATCATTGGCAGATGCGGCGCTTCGCGACATTGCCCGGGATGAAACGCGGCGACGGCGTCGCGTCTACCTACCGGGCTCTCGATCGAGTCACGAGCAAGAGATCGCGGCCGACGAGATATAGAACCAGAGCGATTATGAAAAACGGAATCAAGGCCAGTAGATCTGCGTAGGGGCCGCTCAGGAATGGGTTGTGAGCGGTTTGCCATGCGTCGATCCGTTGTCCAGCCGCGGCAAGCGGGCCCACCATTTCTTTGGCAGCAATTACAATCCCGGTTATTGCGCCGCCGGCGATGTAACCCGATGCCAGCAAAACTCCGGGACTCTTGTCGCCTTCCGCAGTGAGCTCCGTTTCGGACAGGTTCTTATGATGGAATTTCACTTTCAAATACCGATCCACCAGCAAACGAACCATTCCGCCGACAAGAATTGGAGTGGAAGAGGCAATGGGAAGATAAACTCCAACAGCGAATGCCAGCGACGGAATGCCGCTCATTTCAAGCACGACGGCAATCATCGCGCCTAACAATACAAGAGCCCACGGCAAGTTGTGACTGAGGATGCCTTTGATGATGTAGGACATCAAAGTTGCTTTCGGCGCGTCGAACTTCTGCACTGTCGAGCCGTCAGGGCGAACTTTATGTGTGCCGTTGATGCCCGGATCCACAAGATAAACAGGAACGCCCTGCTCGTTAACCAAATAGCGTTGAGCAGGACCGCCCTCCGGATCCAGGCGCTGCCAGACCCGATACGTTTTCAGATCGGAAGCGGCCTGTACGCCTTCCACCTTTGCCGTGTGTCCGATTTCATTCGCCGGTGCGCGCAGTTCGGTGCTTGCCGGGACCGGCACGTAAACGGTGTACGCGTCGTTTAAAAATAAGAGCACGTATCCAAGTGTCAGCGCCGAGGCGAGCGAACCGAATAGGATTGCAATTTGCTGTGCCCGCGGTGTTGATCCAACGAGAAAACCTGTTTTCAGATCCTGCGAGATGGTGCCGCCATTCGACGCAGCGATGCAGACGATTCCTCCAATTGAAAGCGCTGTCACGAAATAGGGCGGGGCGGTCCATCCGACAATCAGAAATGCCAGGCAGGTGAGCAGCAACGTCGCCACCGTCATTCCGGAAATCGGAGTTGAAGACGATCCAATCTCTCCAGTCAATCGCGACGAGACCGTGACAAACAGAAAGCTGAACACCACGATCAGAAACGCGCCGAGAAAATTTCCCTGCAGATGCAATTGCGGAACTGCCATGATGACGGCAATGATCGCGAGACAGCCGATGATCACGACGCGCATGGACATATCGTGATCCGTTCGCCGTACATTTCCGCGCAAAGTTTGCTGGCCCAGCAGATCCGACAAACCGCCTCGTAATCCATGCCAGATGGTGGGAATCGAGCGGAACAAGCTAATGATTCCGCCGGCGGCAACCGCTCCCGCCCCGATGTAAAGGATGTACGCCTCGCGAATATCGTCGGGACCCATTTGACTGATGGGAATGCTTCCCGGTGCGAGCGCTCCCGGGATGTTGTCACCGAAAAATTTGATCGCAGGAATCAGAACCAAATAGGAGAGCACGCCGCCCGCGCACATGATCGATGAAATCCGCGGCCCGATGATGTAACCGACACCAAGCAAAGCTGGTTCGATCGTCGCGGAGATTGAGCCGCCTTTGAAGGGCGCGCCAAATATTTTCTCAGGCGTGTCTTTCCACATTCTAAACGCGCCCATCGCGGCCTGGTACAGAAGACCGATCCCGAAGCCGGTGAAGATGACCTTCCCGCCGCCCCTCGCTGCTTCTTCGTTGACGATTTCGGCATTCGCAGTGGTGTGTGTTTTATCTGCAACCGCGATTGATTCCTTCGAGACGGCTGCCTTCAGTACTTCGGCACAAGCCGTGCCCTCGGGATATTTCAAAACACCGTGCTCGGCGACAATCAATGCGCGTCGCAGCGGGATCATCATCAGGATTCCGAGTAATCCGCCCAGAACGGCGACGAGAATTGCTCGCGTGATTTCAAGCTCGAATCCGAGAATCATGATCGCAGGCATCGTGACGCCGAGACCGAACGCGATCGATTCACCCGCCGACCCTGCGGTTTGCACAATGTTGTTTTGCAGGATCGTTGCGTCGCGTGTCCGGAAAACTCTGGAGGCGATCCGGAAGATGGTGATTGAAAGCACCGCTACGGGGATCGACGCGCTCACGGTCAATCCGACTTTGAGTACAAGGTAAAGTGATGAAGCGCCGAAAATGATTCCCAGAATGGTGCCGGTAATCAGATGCGGCCACGTGAGCTCTGGCAATCGAGCGGACGCCGGAATGAAGGGTTTGAAGTTCGCTGCCAGCGGATTCGTCGGCCGCGCGCCGACGATATCCGGGTATTCCTGCGGGGGATTTGCGCTATCGATCGTCGACATGTGCGAATCAGATCAGGACTCGGTCGAAAAACACAACAAACAGGTCGGGCCGATTTTCCGCCAGGGCGTTGAGGCGGGGCGCCTCGCCTTTTGAAAACGGAGAAGGGGGGAAGTGAAGGATTATTTTCCACCCGTTGGCCATACCGAGGCTGACCCCTCACCTAAATCCTCTTCCCTTGCAAGGGGAGAGGCGAACAGCGGCGGAAACAGTGAGCGGAGAAGCGTCAGTTACAGTGTGTTGACAGGCCATGTCGCGGTTCCCAACCGCTCCATTCTCCCTTGAGGCAGAAACCGGTCCATCGATTGATCGCAATGCCTTGACCCGTTCGGTGATTGCACACTATTCTCCGAGTCCTGTGCGTAAAGAACTCACGATACGCGGTCTCATCATCGGCATCATTATTACATTGGTGTTCACTGCAGCCAATGTGTACGCCGGGCTCAAAGCTGCCCTCACTTTTTCAACTTCAATCCCGGCGGCCGTGATTTCGATGGCCATTCTGCGCAGTTTTCGCAACGCGACAATTCAGGAAAACAACATCGTGCAAACGGTCGCTTCGGCAGCGGGCACGCTCTCGTCGATCATTTTTGTTTTGCCAGGACTAATCATGATCGGTTACTGGAGCGATTTTCCGTTCTGGACCTCATTCTGGATTTGCGCGCTTGGCGGGGTTCTCGGTGTGATGTATTCAATCCCGCTGCGGCGCGCGTTAGTGACAAATTCAGATTTGCCGTACCCGGAGGGAGTCGCTTGTGCCGAGGTATTAAAGGTCGGGAGCAGCGGCGAAGCGGGAGAAGCGAAGGATGTTGAGCACGGCCGCGCTGGTCTGCTCGCTGTTTTGTGGGGCTCAATCGTGTCGGCGGTATTCTATGCGATCGTCCAGACAAAGATTTTTGCCAGCGACGTGGCGGAATATTTCCGTTTCGGCAGCAGAGGTTCCGTGACTGGTTTCGACTTTGGCCTTTCTTTCATGTTCGTAGGAATCGGTCATTTGGTCGGGCTTTGGGTCGGTATCGCAATGTTTGTTGGCGCGATCATCGGCTGGGGTTGGGGCGTTCCACATTTTTCAGCTCTGACCGGCGATCTCACAACGGCGGCCGCTGCGTTCGCGCAGCAGACATGGAGCACCAAAGTGCGTTTCGTTGGCGCCGGTGCGATCGGCATTTCGGCGATTTGGACGTTGTTCAAATTAGTAAAGCCAGTAGTCGGTGGCCTAACGAGCGCGTTGGCGGCGTCACGCGCCCGTAAAGCTGGCCGGGCGGACGAGCTGCCGATTACTGAGCGCGATATTCCGATCGGTACCGTTGGACTGGTTTCTTTGCTCTGCCTGATTCCTGTTGGTTATTTGCTCTGGAATTTCGCGCACGTGAGCGGATTGGGCGACCATGCGTGGCTGCTTGCAAGTGGTGGTGTGCTTTTTGTGGTGATCCTCAGCTTCCTGGTCTCGGCGGTTTGCGGCTACATGGCGGGGCTTATTGGTTCTTCAAACAGCCCGTTGTCAGGGATCGGCATTCTGGTGGTGGTGATCGCTGCATTGCTACTCGTGTTCGGGGTTCAATCACAAGTCGCGCCAGGCGCCGGGAAGTCGCTGGTAGCATTCGCGCTGTTTGTTACTGCGATCGTGTTCGCGGTTGCTTCAATCGCCAATAACAACCTCCAGGATCTTAAAACCGGTCAACTCGTTAACGCTACGCCCGAAAAGCAACAATGGGCGCTGGTCATTGGGGTGATCGCAGGCGCAGTTGTCATTCCGCCGGTGATGAATCTTTTGAATCAGGCCTACGGTTTCAACGGCGCGCCAGGCGCGGATCCTGCGCGCGCACTGCCTGCTCCGCAAGCGGGCTTAATCTCGGCGCTGGGCCAGGGCGTCATCACGCATAACATCGATTGGAGTTTGATCGTGACCGGCGCGTTGATAGGCATTGGCATTATCGTACTCGACGAGATTCTTGCGCGTACTGTAAATGGGCCGCGCCTGCCGCCATTGGCGGTTGGTTTGGGCATTTACCTGCCGACCTCAACAACATTGATGGTAGCAGTCGGCGCGGTCGTCGGCTGGATGTTTGATCGTCGGGCCGAACGCACGCCGCGGCCGGATGCCACGAAGCAACTCGGTGTGCTTCTCGCATCAGGATTGATCGTCGGCGAAAGCCTTCTGGCGGTCATCGTCGCGGGATTGGTTGCGTTTGCTGATAAGCTGGGCTTTTCCAATCCGAAGGAACCACTGGCACTGGTGGGTCCGGGTTTTGAAACCACCGGCAAAATTGTGGGTGGCATTGCGTTCGCCGTTATCACATTCGTGCTCTATCGCTGGGTTTTGCGAATGGCGCCGGCTCGCCACGCCACGCGTTCGCCCTGATCGCGATCAATCAACATGAAACGAAAATGGAATTGGCCGATCTGGGTGGGGTTCGTGCTCGTTCTCGCAGGACTGTTCTCGTATGAGTTCTTCGCCCGGTTTCCAATCACGCGCGATTTTCCGTGGGCGAATTTTTTACTGTTCGGAATTGGCGCCGCGTTGTTGATAGTCGGTTTGTTCCGGGCGTTCGGCCGGCCGCAGGCGTATCGTGGAAAAATCTTTGGCTCTTTCTTCGCGGCGATAGCCGTGCTTTGTGTTGCGTTTTTCAGTTACGTCATCTTCTACGTCCTGCATCAAGTCCCGGCTTCAGCCGGGGCGCCGCATGTTGGCCAAAAGGCGCCTGATTTTTTCCTGCTCGATCAAAACGGACAACCTGTCGGGCTGGGCGATTTGCTTTCAAACTCAAAAGGCGCCCTTCTGATTTTTTATCGGGGTTTTTGGTGACCTTTGTGTAACTCCGAGTTGCGGGGTTTCCAGCATCGGCTTTCGGAATTCGACGCGCGCGGTATTCGTGTCGTCGGGATCAGTGTCGATCCATCGGACGTCAGCAAGCGGCAGTCGCAAAAACTCGGGTACACTTTTCCGCTGCTTTCCGATCCGGACGCGAAGGTCATTCGCAGATACGATCTATTACATCCCGGGGCTGGGCCAAAAGGAGCGGATATCGCACGGCCGGCCGAGTTTCTGCTCGATTCGGATGGCATCGTTCGGTGGGTGAACCTGACCGATAACATTGCGGTGCGCGCACGGCCACAGCAGGTGCTCGACGCTTTGAATCGACCGAGCCCCGTTGGCCAATGATTGACGTCGCTTTGCCGAATCAATAGGTTGAGCGCTCGTGCATTCGGAACTGGAACAACTGCTCGTTCTTCAAGATCGACAACAAAAGATCCGGCACATCCAGGCTGAGATTAAAACCGTGCCGTTAGAACGCGCTCATCTTGAAGCGCAACTGTCAGCAAGCGCGGCGGGCCTTGAATCGTTGAAACAAAAAGGACGCCAAATCGAAGTCGAACGGAAAAAACTGGAACTCGACGTGGGCACTCGCACCGAAAGCATCGCGCGTCTCAAGACGCAGCAGTATCAGACGCGCAAGAATGATGAGTTTCAGGCGATCGGCCATGAGATTCAACGTTACGAAAATGAGATACGGAAACTCGAGGATCAGGAACTCGAATTGATGATCGAGGCAGACAAGCTCAAAAGCGAAATCGAAGCGTCCGATAAAGCGGCGCGGGCAATGAAAGACAGCATTTCGCGGCAACTCGCCGATCTGGAAACGAAATCCCAAGCCCTGGGAGCGCAGCAGCAGGAACTCGAGGCTGAACGACAAGCGCTTGCCGCTCAAATCGACGACGATGTCCTCGATCAGTTCGAACGCCTTTTTAATAGCAAAGGAGACGCCGCGGTTGTGGCAGTAGAACATGGCGTTTGTACCGGCTGCCACATGAAAGTGACGACGGCCACGGCGGCCAGCGTGAAGGCAGGAAAAGAAATCGTCAATTGCGAGAATTGCGGCCGAATTCTGTACGAAGGGTAGGACCGAGGAAATCTTCCTCTTAACCTTGCATCGATTCAAGATGCACGGACAGCGAAGTTAAAACAGTTACAAAGGTTAAAATTGTTACATTTGCAGGGGTGGAGGAGGCTTTTGCCCGTTGTACCTGTTCTAACCTTGTAACGTTCTAGGACTGCTAACGAGCGGGTCAGACGTTGAATCGAAACAGAATCACGTCGCCGTCCCGCACTTCGTACTCTTTTCCTTCCAGGCGCAATTTGCCGGTGTCGCGTGCTTTGGCTAAAGAACCGGCTGCCATCAAATCGTTGTAGTGAATGGTTTCTGCCGCGATAAATCCGCGTTCGAAATCGGAGTGAATCGCACCGGCCGCGGCGGGCGCTTTGTCGCCGGCGTGAATGGTCCAGGCTCGGGTCTCTTTCTCGCCGCTGGTAAAAAACGTGCGAAGTCCGAGCAAATGATAAACTGCGCGGATGAGCGCGTGCACGCCGCTGTCTTCCACTCCGAGACCGCGTAGATATTCGAGCGCTTCCTGTTCGCTAAGATCAACCAACTCGCTCTCGATATGCGCGCTGACCACGATCGCTTCGGTAGCGAAATGGTGATTTGCATAATTCTGGACGAGCTCCACGTATCGCGTTGCCGGATTGGCCGAATCACGTTTGGAAATCGCTGCCAAATCGGATTCCGCCACGTTGCAGGCAAAAATCGTTGGCTTTGATGTAAGCAGGAAGAAACCTCGCGCGACGGCCTTCTCTTCGGGAGTCAACCCGGCAGTCACCGCCGGTTTCCCGCGGTCGAGATGCGCAAGCAATTTCCCGATGATCGCGCTTTCGATGACCGCTGCTTTTTCGCCGGCGTGAAGTTGCTTCTGCATTCTGTCGCGTCTCTTCTGCAACGAAGCGAGGTCGGCGAGGACGAGCTCGGTGTTGATGACTTCAATGTCGCGAACTGGATCAATGGTGGCGCTGACATGATGAACGTCTGGATTCTCAAAACAACGCACCACCTGAACGATCGCTTCGACTTCGCGGATGTGATGAAGGAACTGATTGCCGAGGCCTTCGCCGGCGCTCGCGCCTTTGACCAACCCGGCGATATCCACAAATTCGATCGCTGTCGGCGTGATTTTCTTCGAGTGAGAAATCCCGGCGATTTTTTCCAACCGCGGATCGGGCACGATGACGACGCCTACGTTCGGATCGATCGTGCAAAACGGATAGTTCTCCGCCGGCGCTTTGTGTGTGCGTGTAACGGCATTGAAAAGCGTTGATTTCCCGACGTTTGGTAATCCGACTATTCCAGCACTTAACATCGGCTAATGTAGCGCGAGCGTCCCGCTCGCGCCGCGCAAAATCGGATGGAAAGTCGCAAGCGAGACGCTCGCGCTACCTGGACAAGTATCGTCTTGGCGACATTCGACCGACGATGTGGTGCGTCGCCGCCAGATGGAAATGTGGACTGGACTGGCGATTTGGTCGCAATTGGTCAATACTCCCGTCCGAAATCGGGCCGTAGTTCAGCTTGGTAGAACGCTTGAATGGGGTTCAAGAGGTCGTGGGTTCGAATCCCGCCGGCCCGATTGATTTAAATTGCCGCGATGTTTCACCTGTATGGGTAGCGCAAGCCTCTGGCTGCCGTTTGTTAGGGGTTCGCAAGCCGGCGGCATGCGCTACTATTGAGACGGAATAGTGAAAGCTGCCATTCGAAGAGCTGCCTTCATACATTGGGTCCCCATCGCCCTTTTTCTTGTTCCGATTACCGTCGTCGCCTCCGGTACAGGGAACGGCGTCGAATTAAATCAAATTGCGTCCATGTTCGCCATGGAGCTTATCAAGCAGGGAGAGGTCGTTGCGGATGGCAAGGGGGCGTGGACCGAACATCGCCCTTCAGTCGTGCAAGAGAATGAATTCATCCGGATCCATGGATTCGGAGAGTATGCTAAGTGGCATCTGGGCATCGATCGTCGTTTTTCAGAGACTTCGAAGCGCAGATATAAATTTCCTTACGGCGATTTCAAGAACGTGCATCGGTGCGGCTTGCTCGCAGCGAAAGCGAGGGCACGCCAGTACGGCGATACGGATATCAGAGAGGCGGCCGCAGAATTGATACGCGCTATGAAAACAAAACCGAAAGGATTGACGGATTCTGGCGACGTTGCAGCCAATTGCTTCATCGCTTCAACATCAATCTGCCCACGCGCTCAAAAACGCATCGATCAATTCCGGTAAATCATTGCTGTAGCCGCCTTCCAGCATTACCGCGACCGGAACATCGATTTTGCCTAACCAGTCGCCGAATGTGGCGAAGTCTTCCCGCTCGAGCGTTAGCTGCAGCAGCGGATCACCCGCGTAGGCATCGAACCCTGCGGACACCAGGAGCAAATCAGGTTCGAAGGCCATCAATTCCTCGAGAGAACGCCGCGCGATCTCCAGGATTCGCTCGCGCGGCGTGTACGGCGGGACGGGATAGTTATCGATATTCGCGAAGGATTTCCCTCCAGTCCCGGGATAAGCGGGGAACTGATGAATCGAGGCAAATCGAATTTGATCATTGCGCGCGACAATCGCCTCGGTGCCGTTCCCGTGGTGTCCATCAAAATCCCAAATGGCCACGCGTTTGACCTTTGTTGTTGCCGGGGATGGCTGATGATCCGCGACCTTGGAGTGAGCCGATGTCCCGGCCGGGGCGGGATCAGCGATGCCGGCTGCGGACAGCGCGTCGAGTGCGGCGATGGCAACATTACTGAAATAACAAAAACCCATTGCGCGATCTCGCGTAGCGTGATGTCCGGGCGGTCGCATCAAACTGAAAGCCCTTTCTCCACCGAGCGCGGAAGCAGCCGCATTGATTGCCGCACCGGCTGAATGCCGCGCGTGCCCGGCAATGTTCGGATAAAATGGTGTGTCGGCGTCGAAGTCGTCCTGCGACTTTACAATGTGATGGATGTGCTCCCGTGAATGTGCGCGCAGCAACTGCACATCTGTTGCTGCACTCGGTTTGCGCCATTGCCAGTCAGGATGCCGATCCTTGATCATGGGCACCGTATTGGCGATCCGCTCAGGCCGTTCCGGGTGGCCGGCGCTCGAATATTGCAGGCAGCTTGGGTCGTAAAAAATCGTCATCGGGCTTGCAAGTTAGACGGATATTCGACTACGACCATGTCATAACTGGCCTGTCATGTTGAGCGAAGCGCCGCAACGAAATCCGAAGCATGAGGCGAAGTTTTCAAACATTTCCGGTTATCGACGCGGCGGAGGAGGCTCAAATATTAAGTGAGATTGAAAACCCGGGCTCGCGCCAACAAATTTTCGGGGCTGCGTTACAGCTTTGCTTCGCTAAGAATAACAATTAACGAAACGCGTTCCTAACAATAATGGTAAAAGGCCGGAAAATTGTAGTGGTGATGCCCGCGTATAACGCGGCGCGCACATTACGCCAGACTTACGACGAAGTGATGGCGCATGGCATCGTCGATTTAGTTATTGTCGTGGACGACGCCAGTCACGATGAAACGGTGGCGATTGCCCGTACCCTGCCAAAGGTACAGGTGGAAGTGCATCCGGAGAATCGCGGTTACGGAGCGAACCAAAAAACTTGTTACCGGCTCGCATTGGCGGCAGGCGCAGACATCATCATTATGATTCACCCCGATTATCAGTACACACCGCAGCTGATGCCAGCGATGACTGCCCTGGTGGCAAGTGGTTTGTATCCCTGCGTACTTGGCTCGCGCATTCTCGGAGGAGGCGCGCTGCGCGGTGGCATGCCCTGGTGGAAATACGTCTCAAACAGGCTTCTCACATTGGCTGAGAATTTTCTGATCGGAGCGAAGCTTTCCGAATATCACACCGGCTATCGCGCTTTTTCGCGTCAATTGTTGGAGCGGCTGCCGTTACAAACAAACTCTGACGATTTCGTTTTCGACAATCAGATCCTCGCGCAAATCATTGCACTCGGCGTGCCCATTGGCGAGGTGACGTGCCCGGCGCGTTACATGCCGGAGGCCTCATCGATCAATTTCCGCCGGAGCGTGCGCTACGGATTGGGCTGCATGGCCACGGCTGTGCGTTTTCGCCTGGCTAAATGGGGCCTGGCGCCGCCGATCGTGTAGGATTCAAGGAAGGGCGATCTCCAGATCCGCGCCGGCGGCTGGAAAGCCGCCCCTCCGCCAGCTAATCGTTAGGTGCGCCGGTTCCGCAGCGTTCCGATTTTGTCGCCGTCGTTTTCAAACGACGCCTTGATCGAGCATGGCGTCGGCGACCTTCACGAAACCAGCGATGTTTGCGCCGACCACCAGATTGCCGGGTTCGCCGTACTCTTCCGCGGTCTCCCACGAGATCTTGAAAATCGTGGACATGATATGGCGTAATCGTGAGTCGACTTCCTCGCGAGGCCACGGCAAACGCATCGAATTCTGGCTCATCTCCAGACCCGAAGTCGCTACACCTCCCGCATTAGCGGCTTTCCCCGGGCCGAACAGAATTTTTTTCTGAACGAACAGATCGACTGCTGCTGGAACGCTCGGCATGTTGGCCGCCTCAGACACGAGGTAACACCCATTGTTGACCAGTTTCTTTGCGTCTTCAGCTGTGATCTCGTTCTCGGTCGCACACGGGAAAGCGCAGTCACATTTAATTCCCCATGGCCGCTGGCCTGCGACATACTTGGAACCGCGGAACTTTTTCGCATACTCATTGATCCGTCCGCGTCGTACGTTTTTGATGCTCATGACGAACGCGAGTTTCTCTTCTGTGATGCCGTTCTTGTCGTAGATGTAGCCGCTGGAATCGGACATCGAGACTGGTTTCGCGCCGCATTGGAGCAATTTCTCGACCGTGTATTGAGCTGCGTTACCGGCGCCTGAAACTGTGCAAACCTTGCCTTCGATGGTTTCATCGCGCGTCTTAAGCATCTCCTGCGCGAAATAAACAGCGCCGTAGCCGGTGGCCTCCGGTCGAATGAGCGAGCCGCCCCAGTTGAGGCCTTTTCCAGTTAACACACCGGTAAATTCGTTAGCCAATCGTTTGTACTGACCAAACAAATAGCCGATCTCGCGTCCGCCAACGCCGATATCACCCGCGGGTACATCGGTGTTGGGACCGATGTGCCGGAAGAGTTCGGTCATGAACGACTGGCAAAAACGCATGACCTCTCGATCGGATTTGCCTTTTGGATCAAAATCCGAGCCACCTTTGCCGCCGCCCATTGGCAGACCCGTCAACGAATTCTTAAACACTTGTTCAAAGGCGAGGAACTTAATGATCCCTGCGTAGACGGTTGGATGAAACCGTAACCCGCCTTTGTAAGGGCCAAGCGCGCTATTCATCTGCACCCGAAATCCACGGTTCACCTGGATCTGTCCTTTGTCGTCGATCCACGGGACGCGAAACTGAATCAATCGCTCCGGTTCGACCAGACGCTCCAGGATTCTGGCATCGCGCAGTTTCTTGCTGCGATCGATGACTGGCCGGATCGACTCCAGCACCTCCGTCACCGCCTGGAGAAACTCAGGCTCGTTACGGTTACGTTTTCTAACGATTTCGAGAACATCTTGGATTAAGGCCATAGGAATTCGCGGGGTTATGCGCAGCAGCGTGAAAGGAGGGATCTGGTGCGCGATGCTGGTATCGAACCAGCGACCCCTTGCGTGTGAAGCAAGTGCTCTACCACTGAGCTAATCGCGCGGTTTTTCAGAAGCGGAGATAATAAAGAGGGCAGCCACCAGCGCAAGCCTGCTGTAGCGTGCGCTGTCCTCAGCGCATTCGGGCAGGGGAGACATCACTTCTCAAACTCCGCTGAGGACAGCGGACGCTACAGCGCATTGCCTGTAACCGAAGCGCTTGCCCCATAGCGTTCGGCGTTCTATGTAAACGAATGTCAGAACACAAAGTTACTCTCACTTGGCAACGCGGCGATAAGCCGTTCGAGTATCAGAAGTATTCACGGGATCACACCTGGAAATTCGAAGGCGGTCACGAAATGCAGGCATCAGCGGCGCCCGCCTATTTAGGCAATCCGAGCCTGGTCGATCCGGAAGAAGCGTTCGTCGCATCACTGTCGAGCTGCCACATGCTGACGTTTCTCGCGATCGCCTGTAAAAAGAGGTTTGTACTCGACGAATACAACGATAACGCCATTGGCTACATGGAGAAAAATGCCGAGGGAAGACTGGCCATCACACGCGTAATCCTTCGACAGCGTTTGAAATTCTCCGGCGACAAACAACCAACGCCGCAGGAAATTGCGGAGATGAATCATGGCGCCCACGAGCAATGCTTTATCGCCAATTCGGTAAAGACCGAGGTCACAGTCGAACCGCAGACGTAAAACCGTTCGCCCCTACACAGCGTACCGTCGGAATGTCATGTCGAGCGGAGTCGAGACATCTCTCGATATTTCCGAAATCGAAAACAGAGATTCCTCGACTTCGCTCGGAATGACAAGAAACTGCGTCAATCGTTTGTCCAAAACATGAGCACGCCAACCGATGCCCAGCGGATGGAGAAGATCGTCAGCCTCTGCAAGCGGCGCGGTTTCATTTTTCAGTCGAGCGAAATCTACGGCGGTCTCAACGGCGCCTGGGATTACGGGCCGCTTGGCGTCGAACTCAAGCGCAATCTGAAGAACTACTGGTGGCGCGTCATGGTGCACGAGCGCGATGACGTAGTTGGAATGGACGGCGCGATCCTGACGCATCCTGCTGTTCTTAAGGCCTCCGGCCATGTGGAGGGATTCTCGGATCCAATGGTTGATTGCCGCACTTGCAAGGCTCACTTGCGCGCCGATCAACTCGTGGAGAAAAAAGGCGTTAAACAATGTCCAAACTGTGGCGGCAAAGATTTAACGGAAGCGCGGCAGTTTAATCTGATGTTCGAGACGCATGTTGGAGCGTCTGCCGAAGAAAGCTCGATCGCCTACCTCCGTCCTGAAACCGCACAATCGATCTTCGTTCAGTTCAAAAATATTCTCGAAATGTCGCGCAAGAAATTGCCGTTTGGTATCGCGCAAATCGGAAAAGCGTTTCGAAACGAAATTAATCCGCGCAATTTTACATTCCGTTCGCGAGAGTTTGAGCAGATGGAGCTCGAATATTTTTGCCGGCCGGAGCAGGGGATGGATTTGCTGGAATATTGGAAGGAAGAGCGACTGAAGTTTTACGAAAACATCGGTATCGCCTCCGCGAAATTGCACGTGCTCAATGTTCCGGATGCCGAGCGCGCCTTTTATTCCAAAGGCACTTACGACATCGAATACGAGTTTCCATTCGGCCGGCAGGAGCTCGAAGGAGTCGCCTACCGCACCGACTACGATTTGTCACAACATCAAAAGGCCAGCGGCAAATCCCTTGAGTACTTTGATGAGGAAACCAGGGAAAAATTCGTCCCGCATGTCGTTGAGCCGAGCGCCGGCGTCGATCGAACCGTGCTCGCAATGATTTGTGAGGCTTATGCGGAGGATGAAGCGCCTAACGACAAAGGCCAGATGGAATCGCGTGTCGTGTTGCGTCTGCATCCGCGAATGGCACCGATTAAGTGCGCTATTTTTCCGCTGCTCAAAAACAAGGAGCCGCTCGTTGCGAAAGCGAAGGAGGTCGTCGCCTTGTTGCGTCCGCAGATGACCGTGTTTTACGACGAAACCGGCGCCATCGGCCGGCGATACCGCCGCCAGGACGAAATCGGTACGCCTTTCGGTGTGACTGTTGATTTCGAGACGCTCGGCGAACGAGACCCGGCGCTGCGCGACACAGTGACCCTGCGCGATCGGGATTCGATGCAACAGGAACGGGTTGCCATCAAGGATCTGGCTGGACGTTTAGTGTCGCGGGTCGTTTGATTTTGTAGCAGCGCTCTGTGAGCGCGGGCCGGCGTTCACAAACCGCCCCTACAGTTAGCAATGGATCTGGCCGAATTTCGCGAATACTGCCTGAGGAAACCCGGTGCCACCGAGGGAACTCCGTTTGGGCCCGATGTTCTCGTGTTCAAGGTCGGCGACAAAATGTTCGCCTTAGCCGCGCTCGACGAAGTGCCGCCGACTGTAAATTTAAAATGCGATCCTGAGTTAGCGCTCGACCTTCGGGATCGGTACGAGCAAGTCAGGCCCGGTTACCACATGAACAAGAAACACTGGAACACCGTTAAGATTGAAAGCGGGATTCCAGATGATGAGCTCCGAAAGATGATTGATCACTCTTACGATTTGGTGATCAAAACGTTGCCGAAAGCTAGGTCAAAGGTTGGAGTTCAATCGCGCCGAGGTCCAGCTTCAGCGCGTCGCGTGCGACGTTGAGGAAGTTATCGGCTGAATCAGTGAGAGCGACATGCAATTGACCTTGCCCTGTCGCCGACGAGCGCAACGAATGTTGATCCAATGTTTCCTGCACTGCTATTGCGCAATTGTCTGCGGAATCGACGATTGAAATAT
>JAICUQ010000125.1 GCA_025935755.1 Chthoniobacterales bacterium
GACGGAGCATCTTATCGGTGTCTGACTGTCGCGACTAGCCTGCTGATCAAAAATAATCTTTTCGCCAGGCCGGGAGCATTTCTCCGGAGTTCCCGACTAATGCTCCATGAACAAAAAATTGATGCTGGCGATTGGGCTCTTTCTCCTCGGAAGCATCTCCCATTCTCGCGGAGATGGGTTCATCATCGTCGAGCGTCCGATCTACGTTCCTCCGATTCATTTCCCGTTCGCCCCGCTGGAAGTCACCAGTCACCAGGTGAACGTCAAAATCGATGGCCAGGTCGCCACCACATCAATCGACCAGGAGTTCTACAACCCTAACGACCAACGCCTCGAAGGTTTTTACATGTTCCCTGTTCCGAAAGGGGCGCACATCGACAAATTCAGCATGGAAATCGCCGGCAAAAGCGTCGATGCCGAATTGCTTCCGGCTGACAAGGCGCGCGGAATCTATGAGGATATCGTTCGAAAAATGCGCGACCCGGCCCTGCTCGAATACGCCGGACGCGACCTGTTCAAAGTCCGCATCTTTCCGATCGAACCGCACAGCCGGAAGCCGATCAAGGTTTCCTACACGGAACTGCTCCGCTCCGACGCGGGCACGGTCACCTATCTCTACCCCCTGAGCACTGAGAAATTCTCCGCACAGCCGATCAAAAATCTGAGCGTGAAAGTCGAGTTGAAGAGCGCGGAGCCGCTCGCCTCAATTTATTCCCCCACCCACAAAGTTGAGATCAAGCGAGACGGCCCGAACCGCGCAGTCATTGGTTATGAAAGCAAAAACGAAAAGCCGGACACAGATTTTCAGCTCGTCTATAGCTCCGACACGCGAGACGTCGGCCTGAAATTAATCACTTACAAACCGGATAGTGACGATGGCTACTTTTTACTCCTGGCTGCGCCGACGGTTAGCAACCAAGCAAAGCCGGCTGCGAAAGACGTCGTCTTTGTGGTGGACACATCCGGGTCAATGGCAGGCCAGAAACTGCAACAGGCGCAAAAAGCGTTGCGGTTTTGCGTGGAAAACCTCAACGCAGACGATCGGTTCGAGATCGTCCGGTTTTCGACGGAAGCCGAGCCGTTATTCCGCGAGCTGGTATCAACCGACGCCGATCACCGCAAACGCGCGAACGATTTCATCGACAACTTCAAGCCAATCGGCGGCACTGCGATTGCCGATGCGCTGCAAAGCGCACTCAAAGTCCGGCCGGGAAGAAGCGATCGCCCGTTTGTGGTGATCTTCCTAACCGATGGATTGCCCACCGTAGGGACACGCAATCCTGAAGAAATCGTTGCCGACATCAAAAAGGCGACCGGCGTCCGGATCTTCTCGTTCGGGATCGGCTCGGACGTAAATACACAATTGCTTGATCAAATCGCTGAAGGCACGCGCGCCTTTAGCCAGTACGTGCTCGCGAACGAAGATCTCGAACTCAAAGTTTCGAACTTTTATACGCGGATCAAAGAACCCGCCCTAACGAATCTAAAACTCGATCTCGGCGGTGGTGTTCGCACATCGAAAATGTATCCGGCGGATCTGCCGGATCTGTTCAAAGGAGATCAACTGGTCATAGCGGGTCGATACAGCGGCGCCGGCGATGTCGAAGCAAAGCTGACCGGCAACGCCGGCGGCCGCGAGCAGACGTTTACTTACAAGCTGCATTTCGATGATCACAAGACCACCGACGATTACGTGCCGCGGCTTTGGGCAACGCGCCGTGTCGGCTTTCTCCTCGATGAAATCCGAGTCCGCGGTGAAACCGCCGAGCTTCGCGATGAAACAACCGAGCTGGCCCGGAAATACGGGATCGTTACGCCTTACACTGCTTACCTCATCGTAGAAGACGAAGATCGCCGGCGCGTGCCGATGGCCGATCGATCCATGCAGAGCATGAGCGCCGACGAACCGACACGTGGCGAAGTCGCCAAGGCCTGGAGCGCATTCAAGGACAAGAAAGAAGGAGAGGACGGTGTGGCTAATGCCCGCAGTCAGAACGCGTTCAAGTTCGCCCAGCAGGCGCCGGCATCGATCGCATCCGGCAGCGCTGAATCGTTGCGGGGGTTTGCCGCTGCGGCTCCTGTTGCCACTCCGGCTGCGGCACGCCTCAGCCAGTACACCCAGCAGTCCAGGTTCGTGAACGGTCGCGCATTTTTCCAAAACGGAAATCAATGGATCGATTCAAACGCGCAGAACACCACGAAACGACAACGCATTCAATTTAACTCCGAAGAATACTTCAACCTCCTATCCAAACATCCCGAAGCCGGCCCGTGGCTGGCACTGGGTCAAAACGTCGTGCTCAAGCTCGACGACACTGTCTATGAAATCGCTGAATAACCGTCTAATGAAAGCCCTAACAACTCGTAACCCCGGCATTCTGCCGATCATCTTGTTCGCTTGTTCAATGCTCGGCCTGTGCCAGCCGTTGTTCGGCACGAGCACGCCAACACGTCAATCCAAACCGCGCATCGAGGTCTGCTTCGTTCTCGATACCACCGGGTCAATGGGCGGTTTGATCGAAGGCGCAAAACAAAAGATCTGGTCGATCGCCAATGAAATGATCAGCGCGAAACCAATACCGGAGTTAAAGCTCGGGCTCATCGGCTATCGTGATCGCGGCGATGACTACGTTGTGAAATCTTTCAGTCTCACCGACGACATCGACGCCATCTACGGGCACCTGCGCCAGTTCCAGGCCGGCGGCGGCGGCGATGCACCGGAAAGCGTGAACGAAGCGCTTGCCGAAGCCATTCACAAGATGCCGTGGAGCAGTGACAGGAAAGTCTTGAAAATTATTTTTCTGGTCGGTGACGCGCCACCGCACATGGATTATCCGAATGGCCCGAAATACCCGGATCTCTGCCGGGAAGCAGCGAAAAAGGATCTCATCATCAATACCATTCAATGTGGCGGGATGGCCGAGACCAAACCGATCTGGCAGGAGATCGCGAAACTGGCGGAAGGCAGTTACGTCGGCATTTCGCAGTCGGGCAACGTTGCTGTCATTTCAACGCCGATGGACAAAGAGCTAAGCCGGCTAAACGAACGCATCGGGGCGACTCTGATTCCATACGGCGACAGTACACTCCAGGCAGAAGTCCACGCGAAGTTTGCAGCGGCCAAGAGTGCTCCGGTTGCTGCCATGGCCGATCGGCTGACCTACAATAGTAAGACTGGCAAAGCCATGCAGGGCCGCGGCGAGTTAGTTGACGCGTTGAACAATAAGAGTGTCAAACTCGAGGAGATCGACCAGAAACAACTTCCCGCGGAACTCCAGAAATTGGATCGCGAGGAACTTCAAAAGCGTATTGCCAAATCCCGTGATGAACGTGCCGATCTGCAAAACCAGATTGTCGAACTGTCGAAGAAACGCGAAGCCTACATCCAATCGGAAAACAAACGACTCGCAGCGGAAGGCAAAGGCGACGCCTTCGATCAAAAAGTAACTGAAACGTTACACGCTCAAGCTGCGAAAAAGGGAATTACTTACTGACGTTGGATGAATTATCCGGATGCAGTGTCAGATATTCATCCGTTCGCTGGCCAGGATTGTTTGCCTCACGAGATTGCAATTGCGAAAATGTCGAACAACTCAGCGCGTACAATGACCGGTCCATTTTGGTTTTGCCATTCGGATTTAGTTCGTCATCGGTCACTCGTCATTCGAATTCGTCATCCATACTAATTCGTGTTTATTCGTGTACATTCGTGGTTACACATTCAGGTATGGCTGAGCACAGAGGTTTTCATAAATTGGTCGCGCAAGCGAAAAAGCACATCACCGAGATTTCCCCTAAAGATGCCGCTGCAAAATTAAACAGCGGCGAAGCAGTCGTCGTCGACGTCCGCGACAAAGATGAATGGGATAAAGAACATATTCCCGGCGCGACTCACATTAGTCGCGGCACGCTCGAGTTCGACATTGAAGAAGAAGTTCCCGATCGAAACGCGACCATCATTTGTCATTGCGGCGGCGGCGGCCGCTCCGCACTCGCCGCGGAGAACCTGCAAAGAATGGGTTACAAAAACGTCCGTTCCATTGCCGGCGGCCTGAGAGCCTGGAAAGCGGCTGGCCTGCCGACAACGACATAGGGAGTCCGGGCGCCTCGCCCGCTATGTTGCGCGCCTCGCGCAACACACGAAAAGTAGCCCTTATGTCACTGCGTCTTTACTTCTTTACTTGCGCGCTGCTCAACCTTGCGCAAATCACCGCCGTGTTCGCCACCGATCTCAAGGACAATCCGCTAACAGCCGGGAGCGCCTTGCCATATCACTATCCGGCGTTTGACGAGATCAAGGATGAGCATTTCATCCCCGCGATCGAAGCCGGAATGCGTGATCAACTGAAGGAGATCGAGCCGGTCGCGAACAATCCTGACAAACCGACGTTCGACAACACCATCGTCGCGCTCGAGCGCACCGGCCGATTACTCGACCGCGCCTACCGCACATTTTCGAATCTCAACGCCTGCGACACCAACCCCACCAGACAAAAGATCGATAAAGAAATTGCCCCGAAACTTGCGGCGCACCGTGACGAGATTTTTCTAGATCCGAAGTTATTCGCCCGAGTCCAGGCACTCTACGAGCAGCGCGATAAGCTCGGGCTCGACCCTGAATCGGCATATTTGCTCGAGCGTTACTACAAGGATTTCGTGCGCGCTGGAGCCAAGCTGTCGGATTCGGACAAACAGAAGCTGAAAGCGCTCAACGGCGAGCTGGCCAAACTGCAGACTGATTTTGAGCAAAATGTTTTGAAGGAGCGAAACGCGTCATCCGTAGTGGTCGATAAGAAAGAAGATCTCGCCGGGCTCACGGACGATCAGATAAAGACCGTGATCAACGCCGCGAAGGCAGAACAGAAGGAAGGCAAGTTCGTCATCCAACTGCAGAACACCACCGGCCAGCCCTTGCTCGGCTCTTTGCAAAATCGACCGTTGCGCGAGCGGATCATGCAGGCGTCGCTCGCGCGCAACAGCAAAGGTGGCGAGTTCGATACCCGCAACATCGTGCTGCGGATCGCCGGGCTTCGCGCGCAGAAAGCTAAGTTGTTAGGCTACGATAATTGGGCGGCCTACCAGCTCGAAGATCAAACAGCGCATAATGTCCCAACCGTAAACAAACTGCTGGCCGATCTAGCGCCACCGGCCGTGGCTAACGCGAAACGTGAAGCAGCCGAGCAACAGAAAATTGTAGATCAGGAAAAAGGCGGGTTCCAGATCGCGGCAGGCGATTGGGATTTTTATTCCGAGAAAGTGCGCAAAGCCAAATACAACTTCGATGAATCGGAGGTGCGCCCGTATTACGAACTGAATCATGTCATCGTCGATGGCGTGTTCTTCGCCGCGAACAAGGAATACGGGCTCACATTCAAGGAACGGCACGACCTGCCGGTCTATCAGCCGGACGTGCGCGTGTGGGAAGTGTCTGACCGCGATGGCAAACCGCTGGCGATTTTCATCGGCGACTACTACGCGCGAGCATCCAAACGCGGCGGCGCCTGGATGAATTCTTATGTCGCACAAAGCGATCTGTTCGGGACCAAACCGGTCGTCGCTAATCATCTCAATATTCCGAAGCCGCCTCCGGGTGAACCGACTCTGCTCACCCAGGATCAAGTACGCACCGCATTTCACGAATTCGGGCACGCGCTTCACGGGATGTTTTCAAACGTAAAATATCCGCGGTTCAGCGGAACAAGTGTACCGCGTGATTTCGTCGAGTACCCGTCGCAGGTGAATGAAATGTGGGCCACGTGGCCGGAGGTGCTCGCGAATTACGCGAAACATTACAAGACCGGCGAACCGATACCACAGGCGTTGCTCGACAAGGTTAAAGCCGCGGAAAAATTCAATCAGGGATTCAAGACCACTGAATACTTGTCGGCTTCGCTACTCGACCAGGCGTGGCATCAACTGAATCCGCCTGACGTTCCGAAAGATGCAGTCGCGTTCGAAGCAGAGGCTTTGCACAAGGCCGGGGTTGATTTCCCGCCGGTGCCGCCGCGATATCGTAGTTTTTATTTTTCGCACTCATTCGCGGGCGGCTACTCGGCTGGTTATTACTCGTATATCTGGAGCGAAGTGCTCGACGCCGACACCGTCGAGTGGTTTAAACAACACGGCGGATTGACACGCGAGAACGGCGACCGGTTTCGCGCCATGTTGCTCTCGCGCGGCGGATCCGCGGACGCTCTCGAGCTATTCAAGAATTTCGTTGGACGCGATCCGTACATCGAGCCATTGCTGAAACGCCGCGGACTCGATCGCGCGCCGGGCGCGGACGACACGAAGACCGAAGCGCCGCCGACAAAATAGCTGTAGCCGTTGCCTTATGGGCGAGGCGCACGCTTCGCACAGCGAAGCGGCTACAGCATCTGGTTGAAATCACGATCGCCTCTCACGCACCGCCGTGAGGCGTTAGCTAGCAGGAACAATTTGGTCGAAGGCCAGACCGCTGTGACCTTCGCCGCGCCCGGTATTTTTGCTAATGCCCAGCCAAACGAACACCTTTCCGTTCTTCCAACGAGTTCGTTGGTAAAGTTCCGCTACCCGCATCCCGGCGCGCGGCACTTCTTCCTCGTGAATGTAGTAGGGCTTGTTCGTATCGAGACCTTCACGCAATAATGTTGTGCGCGGACGAACCCGCTTGAAATCGGAGTTGAGATCAAAGGGATAACGCGGCATAGCTGCGCGACGCAGCTGGATCTGGCGATTGTCGTTGGGAACATGTTCAGGAACGAATGGGATCCAGTTCTCCGGCACCGTGGTCATGATGTTATAACGAAACGATGCTTTTGCTTCGAACCGCGGTGGCTCTGGCAGCGCCGCTCTCAAATAAGCGTCCAATTCGGCTGCAGCGATATTGCCCTCGCGGCTCCAGCCGTGTGCCATCGGCACCACCGTCTCAATGCCCCACACCATGTTTGCCATTTCGTCGCGAATAAAGGCGACTTCTTCCAAAGGTGAGCTTTCCTGAATTTTCGGGACCGTCGGCAGAACGAGCAAAGTCAGGTCTGCCGGCTCGTCTGCGGTGCCTTTGATGTTCAGTGCAAACATGGCCCAACGCTGCCACGCTTCATCCGAACCCCGCCCGGCAGGTTCGACCCAGAAACGCTCGCCAAACGTGTTCGTCACAGCGAGTCCCTCGATGTTGAGAGCCGAACCGACGGGTACCGTGTAGGGAAGTAGAAACCAATCGTTTGCATACACCAGCCCAAACTCGATCAAGAGGAGCTTGGCCAGATCGGTCGTGCCCGGTTTAATGTCGCCGAAGTTCGTCTTGCCGTCTTCGAACGCCCACCAGCGCGTATCGGGCATCCCGTTAAAACGGACGGGCGCGGGAATGAAGCTCTGCGTAACATATTTCTTTTCCAGCGGCAGATCAGACGCTGCGCCCGGGGCATCGCCGAGCGTTTGCTGACCTTTGTCCCAATCGAAGCTGAACCAATCGATGCGATCCTGATAGTACTCTTCAGCAGTGAGCACTTTCTCGCCGCCTAACCCATCAGGCACTCCACACGCGAATTGATATTCCAAACGTTCAGGTAACCAGGCGTCACCTTTTGCTTTGCCCGGCATCAGATACAGCTTCTCGAACCATTCGACAAAGAGCGGCCCCGCAGTGTCTGCCGCTGCTTTTTGCGATGGCGTGAGGCCGGCAACGCCATCAGAAGCGAGATTAGCTGGATTTTCCTTGAGATGAAAATAGAGCCTGGCCCCGTCCATCATACGGCCGGCAACCGCTTTGAATTGTTGCCACGCCTCCAAATGTGCGCAGATGAGGGGCACGTCCGTGACTGGCGGATCAGGAGCAACAATCGAGTAGGTGTTTTTGAATTCATCCGCCGCGCCGGCGGGGATCATCTTGAGCCAGCGACGTCCCATCTGCAGACGCAGATCCAGTGCGAGTTGCAATTCACCCGCCTGAAACGGGATCAGACGGCGCTCCACTGTTCCTTCAAGCGGCGTTTCGAGATCGAATGCCTCGGTGTCGTTGCCGTTCGGTTTGTATTTCGCGATTTGTTGTCCCTTGATATGAACTTTCGCCGCGACCGGCGTCCCTGCATCGTCACCGAGGAATTCGCCCATCTGCCATTGCTTACAAATCATCCACAAGGCGTCGCGAATTTCCGCGCGAAGCGCGCGACTGAAGTTGTCGGTACGCGGGCGACTTTCCAATCGATTGTAACGCGTAAACGTTGGCAACAATGTTTCGCCTGAGAGGACCGGCGCGAGATTGCGGATAACGAGAGGCGCGCTCATGGGACTTTGGCCAGATAATTGTTCACGCGTGCCAGATCGGCCGCGATTGTGATCGGCTGCCACGTCGTGGCCGTGATGGTCGCGGGAAGGAACACGGAAAGTTCGGTCTGATCGAGCTGCTGCGGCTCGACGGCACGCGTTCGCGCCATGTCGAGTGTGTCATGAAGCGTGGTAACCAGGTCGTCCCATTTCCACGCGCCTGTAAATTGTGTGGGCGTGACGAGGAGAATGACCTGCGGCGGTTCGCAGTTTGGTTTGTCGAAATGAAATGCGATGCCGGTGGTCTCCGTCTCCCCGGGAACGACTTCAGTCCAGTCGTCGAGTAGCAATCCGCATTGCGTTTGCGTGCCGTCGAATGGTTTGGCGTAAGCGGCTGTGTACAGCAAAAGCTCGCGTTCCAATTTTGACTTTGCTTCCGGCGGAAACTCGAGCGCCATCCATGCCGCATCGGCGCTGAACGGGAACTGCACCGGCTCGAGCTCCGGCGACTTTGTATCGAGAGCCTCCGTGAGAAACAACAGATTCTCGATGTGCCGCATCTTCTCGCGCACGCGCGCCAGGCCATAGATCCAGTCGTCTACCGGAAAATCATTTTTCAAAGTTGTCTTTTGATAATCGAGCAATGCCGCGCGATTTGCGTAGGCGTTGTTCCATTCCGCCGTTTGATTCGCCGCAATCGTAAATGACGGCACCAGCAGGAATTCGTCGCCGAACACCGATCGCGCCGCATCGGTGAGGATTTGCACACGTTCTTCCGCATCGGCTGCAACATCGAAATCGTTCAATTTGTTATTGAGCGCGTCGACACGCTTCTCGATGTCCGCGATAAGTTGTTCAGCCCGGCTGCGAATGTCTTCGGCGAGAATAATGATCTGTTTCTCTTCGTCGTCGGTCGTGACTTCCTGCAGATCGAAGTCGGTAACAGGCAACAGACCATTGAACTCGTTGATCAACCCCTGCAACGTCGTGGCGTTTGTCTTTTTCAGGTCTTCAAAATCGCCTTGCCGCGTGCGAAACGCCGACTCTTTCCCTTGAACGATTACCAGCAATTGCGCTGAGGTTTTGCCGGTGGCATCTGTCGCGCTCGTTGAGATGGCACGCTCGGCTTTCAAGATCAACGCGATCCGTTCGGCTTCATCAACAACGGTTGGCAACGTCGTCATGAGCGCATCGTATTCGTCAAGTTTTCCCTTCCATCGTTCCACCACTGAGTCGGTTTTCTTGAACAGCTGTTGAAATAGGCCCGATTTGGTTTCGTAAAAAATGCCAAAGCCAGTTTGCGGCAAACCGTAGCGCGCAAGATCGCGACAAACCTCGACGATGGCCGCAATGTAATTGTCGATCTTCGGCAGAAGCGGAGAAGGATCGGGATGCTCCGGATCGGCATAGACAGCATCCAGATCCGTCTTCAATTGGTTTTGCAGCGGCGCAAGCTTCGTGTTGTTCACGTCGGTTAATTTGCCGGGCAGAAAATCCACGCGTGTGCGCTCAAGGCTGACGGTCCCGGAGTTTTGACTCGTGACGTCGGTGGGAAGAGCAGCGTCGGTGGGCCGCAACGTGCGCGAACGCAACAGAAGCACGCGCAAGCTGCGGATAAGTGGCGCGACCTGGAAAAAACTGAAATCACCGGGGCTGCTCTCGATGTAAGAGATGTCTCCGAGAAGATCGGGCCGAACTTTCAGTGCGGCATCCCGCAACACCACATCGCGAATGCGATCTTCCAGTTCGGAGCGCGCCTGTAGATTATCGGGCGCCATGACATATAGCAGGTCTATCGGTCGTAAGCCGAGGTCGGCCAAGTTGATAAAAGTGTGTTTGTCAGCTTTCGTGGCGGCGTCTTTGTAATTCACTTTGCAACTCAGTTTTGTTGCGGGCGGCAAAACATCCTTCAACCAGCGATTCATTGCCGGTTCCGCTTTGACACGCGGATTGTCGTTGGGACCAACAGCCACGCCGGTGTCGAAATGCAGAGCCACGCGATGCGTTAACGCAATCCCGCTTCGAGGTGTTTGCACCACTTCCGGCACCGGCGGGAACGTCGCCTGACCGTAAGCATCCAGCGTCGCCGCCGCCCGATCGTAATTTCCCATGACGATCTGATGGACGCCTTCAGCAATGGCGAGATCGCTCACCGCGTCATACAGATCCAAAAGCCGATCGATCTCAGCATTGATCGCGTCCTTTTGCGCAGGCGTTGCATCGGGCAACTTTGTGTTGGGAAAACCAAAGGGATATTTCTGGTCCGCCGGCGCGGCGTTCTTTACGTAACGAATC
>JAICUQ010000225.1 GCA_025935755.1 Chthoniobacterales bacterium
CATCGCGAACCGTGGCATCGTTCCAACCGCTCTACACGCATCGCGGTTTCTGGGTGGCGCAATCGCTGCCATTGGCGGCGCTGTTTATATTCGTAGGCTGGAAGATTCGCCGGGCCAGACTGGACGATCGCGAGGCGCGTCGCATCGGTGCGTTGCAACATGAAGCAGCCGAGTTGATGCACAAGTTGCGCCGCGACGATGCGTCGCCGCGCGAATATTATGCCGAAGCCTCGCGTGTTGTTCGATTGAAAGCTGCGCTCGCGTCACGTAACCGAGGCGTCGACCCAAATATCGTCGACGCGGAAAGTGCAGCGGAAACCTTCAAGCTCGACACGGATTCGCGCGATCGGCTTCGGCGTTTGTTCGAGCAAAACGACGAGTGGCAATACAGCGGAACACACAACGGGCCGGGATCGATCTCTCCGGAAAACCGGAAGGACGTGCTCGAGTTGATTGAAAGTCTGAAGGCATGACGACGCATAAATATGGTAGCGCAAGCGTCCCCGCTTGCGAAATCTCCCCGGCGCGCAAGCGAGGACGCTCGCGCTGCCTTTTCTGCGCGCTGATTTGCCTCGTTGTACCTTCCCTCGCCTTCGCGAAACCAGATGGTGAATTTGCAAAAGCGAACCAGGAGTTCGCGCAGGGTCATTTCAAGGAAGCCATCGCCGGTTACCAGGACTTGGTTCACGCCGGTCAGTGGAACGCAAATTTGTTTTACAATCTTGGCAACGCCTATTTCCGCACGCGCGATTTTGGCCATGCCATCCTGAATTACGAACGCGCCCTGGCATTGGACAATCATCATCCGGAAGCAACAGCCAATTTACAGATTGCCCGTGACGAAGCGCGCGCGTTGGAACTGCAACCGACCAAAGTGGAACGTTACCTCCGATTCGCGAGCATCAATCAGTTCACCATCGCAGCGGCGATTGCTTTGTGGCTGGGGATTTTTGGAATTGTGGTGCTGCTCTTCGGGCGTCGGCGGTCCGCCGCGCTTTTATTCTTATCGATTTCATGTCTGGTGGCTGGCGCTGCAGCCGTCTGGGCGATTCACACGCTCGACAATGGCAGCGAAGGACGCGGGCTTGCCATCGTGACAGGCAACGATGTCCAGGCTCGCCTCGCTACAGCGGACACAGCAAACAGTGTTCTGGCCTTGCCGCCTGGCAGTGAAATCAAGATCCTTAGTACACGCGGCGATTGGATGTACGCCGCTCTGCCTAACGATCTGCGCGGCTGGATCCAGACCAGGAACGCTGAGCAAGTCCGGCTGTAACACGGCTGAACTCGACCGCGTGAGGAAAGCGGCGGAGCACCGCCGCACTCCAAAACGCAGGCGATTCTGCCGACCCAAAGACTGCGGCCACGTTTTGGGGTGCCCTGGCGCTTTCATCCGAACGGATTCGCGTGCCGTCACAAACACCTCCACTGCGCGTGGAGGCGCCGCCTGCTATAATCGCCGATCGCCGTTCGACAATTACATGAATCCGCACATCGAGATCCTCAGTACACTCGGCGATTGGATGTACCCGTTTTACCTAACGACCTGCGCGGCTGGATTCACACCATGAACGCAGCCAGTCCGGCTGTAACAGTTTTCGTAGGGCGTCTGTATCAGACGCCTTGAACACAACGAAGAAGAGGCGTCTGACACACACGCCCACAACTTGCATCGCAGGCCGATTTGCAGCCGCCGACAATCGCCGTTAGAGAAATTACATGAATCCGCAGATGGAGATCGGCTCTGACGAGAAGGCTCTCCACATCAATCTAGATTCAACAAAGTACGGAACGTTTGCCGAGATTGGCGCGGGACAGGAAGTAGCGCGCAGATTCTTCCGCGTAGGCGGCGCAGCGGGCACAATCGCCAAGACCATGTCTGCCTACGACATGACATTCAGCGACGCCATTTACGGGCTAGCCGACCGCTACGTTAGCCGCGTTCGGCTCCAGACCATGCTCGATCATGAATATGATCTTTTGATCGAACGCCTGGATCAAAAATTTGGAGCCGATAAAACATTCTTCGTTTTTGCCGACACAATCGCGGCGCGCAGTTTCAAAGAGCGAAATGAATCGCATGGCTGGCTGGCAGTGCGGTTCCAATCGCAACCCCGCACGCAACCAAGCCAGATCATCATCCATGTTCGGCTGCTCGATGAAACAAACGTCGACCAACAAGAAGCTCTGGGGATCATAGGATTGAATTTGCTTTACGGCGCCTTTTACCTTCCGCAGCCGGAAAAACTGATTTCCTCGCTCCAGGAAAATCTTCAGCCCGGACGACTCGAAGTCGATATGATCAAATTTTCAGGGCCTTTATTTGAAAAGGTCGATAATCGATTGATGAGTTTGCAGTTAGTCAGCCAGGGCCTGACAGATGCAGTGATGTTCAAGGCAGATGGCGAGACTGTTCAGCCTGCGGAAGTTTTCTACAAAAGAGCGATCCTGGTCGAGCGCGGGAGTTTTCGGCCTGTCACGCATGCGACCAATGACATGCTGGACGGCGCACGACAGGTGTTTCAGAAACACTGCAGTTGCGCCGACGAGGATATCGTGGAGCTCATGGAAATGACCCTCGAAAATTTGCGGGCTGACGGCGAGGTCAAGCACGCCGATTTCCTCGCTCGCGTTGACAGCCTTCGTGCGCTGGGGCGACCCGTCCTGATCTCGAAGTTCCGCGAATATTACAGGCTTGCGGGATATCTTTTTCGCTACACAAACAAGGCGATCGGCCTTGTCATGGGCGTGCCGAGTTTAACCGAGATCTTAAACGAGAAATATTACGTTAACCTGGAGGGCGGAATCCTGGAGGCGCTGGGCAGAATGTTTAAGGGAGGACTGAAGCTTTACGTTTATCCACGCATCGACGAAGCGACGGGAAAAATCGTTACAGCAACCCAGGTCAAAGTTGCCCCGAATCTTCGCTCGTTATTTCAGTATCTGATCGACAATCAATACGTCCAGGAGATCACCGATTATCATCCCGAGTACTTACGCATTCATCCGGCCGACGTGCTGGCAAAGTTACAGTCCGGCGACAGCAGATGGGAGCAAATGGTTCCACCGGAAGTCGCGCACATTATCAAGAAGCGTGAGTTTTTTGGATACCGCAGGCCAATTGCGGCGTGAGAAACTTTAAAATTTTGTACCTCGCGCTTCCTCGCAGCTGTAGCGTCCGCTCTCCTGAGCGGAGTCACCCCTGGCCTTGCTCCATTCCGATTGCCCTGAGGACAGCGCACACTACAACAGGCCTCTAGATTATCGTTACGATCAATGAAAGTCGCAGTTGCTCAGATCTCTTCTTCGCTTGGCGACCCGGAAGCAAATCTTTCGAAAGTACGCGATTTCTCTGAGCGCGCCAGAGAGGTGGGCGCAGAGTTGATCTTATTTCCCGAGATGACTGACACTGGTTATTCGATGCCAGTGATACAGAAGCATGCGGATCACTGGAAAACCGGGTTCGTTGTAAGCCTCCAAGAAACTGCGAAAAGACTTTCAATAGCCATCGTTAGCGGGGTCTCCGAGCGAGATGGATCATCGATCTACAACTCACAGGTTGTGGTCGATGCGAAGGGCGACATCGTGGCGAAATATCGCAAGACTCATTTGTATGCAGTTGCGCCAGTAGACGAACAAACCTGCTTTGCTCCCGGCGATAAGTTCGAAAGCTTTGTGCTCGGCGATCTGCGCTTTGGTTTCAGCATCTGCTATGATCTTCGCTTTCCGGAGATGTATCGCAAAATGACCACCGAGCAGAACGTCGGCGCTTTTCTCTTGTCATCCGCCTGGCCGTTTCCACGTGACGAACATTTTCGTGTACTCGTTCAAGCGCGTGCCATTGAAAACCAAAGCTACATGATCGTGTCCAACCGCGTCGGCAAAGACGATGATCTTTGGTTTTGTGGCAACTCCGCGATTATTGACCCCCGCGGGATTGTAATCGCAGCCGCTTCACCAGATCGCGAAGAATTGATTCATGCCGATATCTCGCAGGATTTGGTGCAATCCGTTCGCCGGCGCATGCAGTCGTTAGGTCATCGCCGGCA
>JAICUQ010000085.1 GCA_025935755.1 Chthoniobacterales bacterium
GGCCACGTCGGCCACGTTCGATTCGGGGTCAATCGCCTCTGACGCCGCTTGGCAACATACCTTTAAGGAAGCAGGAAATTTTTCCTACTCGTGTACATTTCACCCGGTCATGAAAGGCACGATCATCGTCAAGTAGACCTCGAAGCACGCGCTTGAATCTTCGAGCTGTGGTGTGAGCGCTGACCTGGATGGCTATAAATAGAGTTGTGAGTCAAAGGGATTGCCTTCCTGATCTCCGGCTTGACGGGAATCGCCCTCCGGATCTCCGGCTGCACGGGGATTGCGCGTCGGATTTCAGGCGATCGATTAACTGGAGGGTGATCAGCAGCGCTGGACAAATGCAACTTGTGGGCACCAACGACTCCGGTGAAGGCTCCAATTATGAACGCCGTGATGGTCCATGCCGCGAATCGCATCGAACGATTGCGCCTGGGACCCAAGTTTTCACTGCGGTCATTGGTTGGAATTGTTTTCTCGTCGCATTTGAGACCTAGCCCCTGGATGGTCTTAATTACCTCGTCGATGTCCGCATCGATCTTGATTTGCCGCTGCTGGTCTTCGTTCATGATTTGGCCTTTCGGTTGCATCAGGAACTAGCGGCAAAACAAAAACCACCAGACCATCAGGGTCGGCGGTTTACCACTTTCCGGTGAAGATTCTTGTTCGGCGAACTATTTCGCCGCACATCGGCGGTAACTCTCGTTACCGCTCAAGGCACCGTGGCTCTCCACTGCTCGGTTGCCAGACTCATTTCGGAGTCGTTCCTGATGTCGCGTAACTTTCTCCAGAGCTGAGCGAGTTCGCAACCAGAATCTTGCTGGTCGCCGCGACGAGTTCGTGGTGAGTTTGATTTCGTGAATGGCTTCAATGGATTATGTGCCCTCGCGATGACAGAAGGATTTTTCGTCCTGCCTGTTAGAGTAGCGCAACGCTCTGGCTTGCGTTCGCTAAGGATTCGCAAGCCAGAGGCTTTCGCTACTATGCTTGGCAAGCGTGCCCCGCCTGAAGAAAATCGCATTGACACTATCCCTCGGCAGCAGCAGAGTCGCGCTCGCGTGAAAATCGTTAGATGTCTCCCCCCGGAGCCCCACCTGACCCTCTTTCCGGAGGGTTAACCGTGACCAAAACGACTCGTTCATTTAATCAGGGATCAGGCCAGGTTGCCACGAGCCTCTACCCAAATCCCGGTGCGATTTCGAAACTTTCGCCCCTCTATTTCGGGAGAATATCTACAAACGCGGTCCTGACGCATGCAAAGGAAGATTAGAAGCCTAACGAGCTTGACCCTGCTCTCAGCAGCATTGCTGACGATGCTGTTCGCCTCTACCAAAACCCACGCAACCGGCAACGCTCAAGCTGAGCCTGATGTAACAGTGCCCGGGATGATCTCGGACAGCACTGAGAACGGAGGGATGCGTACTCGCACTGAGGTCGATCTGCCAAGCGTGCGATACGGGACGCAAATAGATCTGAATCAACCGAGCCTAACGTTGGATCGCCTGGATGTTCGTTCGTTTGCGCTAACTGACAATCAGATCGGGGTCAACAGAGCCGTCGAAGTTTCGCCGAGCACCCGAGCACAGAAATTCGTTAATCCAGATGGCTCTCAGTTAGTTGTGCTGATAATAAAGACCTCGGGCGCTTCCGGAACGGGCGTACATTTTCGCAACTTTGCGCTTGCCGATGGTGAGGAGGTATATGTGTATGGCACCTCGCCTGATAGCATTGTTTTTGGTCCGTTCACGGAGAAGGGGCCGTGGGGAAGCGGAGATTTCTGGTCCGGCACCGTCGACGGAGACACAGTCGTTATCGAGTTCTACAAGAGAACTGATGAAACCGGCCAGGGATTCGAGATCTCCGAGGTATCGCACATGTTCGCCGAGCTCAATTGGCAACTCCAGTCCGCTCAACCCAACGTTCTGAATTGCGAACTTGATGCTTCATGTTACAGCGACCACGAGAAAAATTCCGTGGGAAGAATACTGTTCAACGACAATGGCATGTTCGTTTGCACGGGCACGCTTCTGAACAACCTTGCGCAGGATAGAACTCCATACTTTCTAACGGCTAATCACTGCGTCAACACGCAGGCAGTGGCTCAGACGGTGGAAGTCTATTGGTTTTATCAGACCACCAATTGCAACAGCGGTGTTTTGCGAAGTGTGATCCATTCACCACCCGGAGCCATTTTTCTTCGGGCGCAAGCTTTTAATGATTTTTCACTGGTGCGTCTGCAAAACAATCCTCCTGCTGGAGTGTACTTTTCGGGATGGACGTCAGCGCTCCAATCAACCGGCACTGGCGTTTTCGGGCTTCATCATCCCGGCGGGTTTATCCCGCCGTCTGTTGGGTCGTACTTGCGCAGGGCGACCGGCAGTATTACGAGCACGAACTACGGGTGTCCGGCTACAGGCTTGGTCAGCGGTTACAGAACTGATTGGACATCTGGAGTAGCCGAGCCTGGAGCCAGTGGGTCCGGCCTGTTCACCTCAAACGGGCACTATCTGGTGGGCGTCTTAAGTTGCGGGCCTACGCCGTCGTGCACTGACCGGCACAGCGATTACAGCAAGTTCGCCAACTTCTATCCTCAGATACGACAATACATATTTTCAGGAACGCCCTCCGCGCCGGTAGCTGTTTCGGGAACGTTTGTAACAAGCCACAGTTTCCGAGCCAACTGGCATACGGTGAACGGCGCAAGCGGATATAAACTCGATGTGGCGGCCAACAATTCCTTTTCCAGTTACATTGCAGGATATCAAAATTTGGACGTCGGGAACGCGCTCAGCCACGCTGTTACCGGATTAAGCCCTAGCACCAGATACTACTATCGGGTTCGGGCCTACAATGCCAACGGCGCAAGTGGCAACTCTAATGTTGTAAGCGTAACGACACGTACCGCGACTGGCTCCCCTGCCGGTGTAACCAATCCTGCAACTTTGATTGCGAGCCATTCAGCGAAGCTGAACGGAAGCATCTATCCGCACGGTTTGAACACTACTGTGTACTTCCAATATGGAAGGACCACCGCCTATGGATCGAGAACACCCAATCAGACCAAGACCGGCAACAATTACCAGAACGTCAGCGCGAACATCTCGGGCTTGAATGCAGGTACCGCGTATCACTTCCGAATCGTCGGCACCAACGCGCGAGGGACCGCATACGGCCGGGACAGAACTTTCACCACGCATTGACGTTCGAAGTGAAGGCGAAGCCCATCAGTGTGTCCGCACATCGAACGTGACTGGTCAATTGATCGCGCGACCGCGTCAGTGATCAATTGTCGTCCGGATCGATCGGTGGTGTTTTCCATTCAGGAAATAAGTTTCATCCTGAAGCCAAAACCGACCACAATTCGGTAACATCGATCAACAGCAAAGCGAAAAAATCCAACTACTGTCATACACCGCCTCAAGCTAGATGAGCGTTCACTGAAGCCTTGCTGCGCCGACGGCACTTTCCTGTATCAATGCGTCCAGCTTGTTAAGATCGATGGGTTTTACCAGATGATGCTGGAAACCTACGTCGCGGCTTCTGCGAATATCCTGTTCCATTCCAAAACCGGTGAGAGCAATTCCGAGGGGCGGTTTTGAAGCGAGCTTCTGGATCAGATCGATTCCGTTTCCATCGGGCAAACCCAAATCGCTGATCAGCACGTCAAATTTCTCTTTTGCGCTGAGCTCCAGGGCAGATTGAAACGTCAGTGCCGATTGGACCTGATAACCACGCCGGCGAAGCAGATTTGTTAGGGCGCGATTGGTGTCTTCGTGATCTTCGACCAACAGAATCCGCATCGGCTGCCGTTGAGCCAGGGTCGGAGACATCGCCGGCGCAACTTGCGGCTCCGTTTTTTCGCTCGTGGGAAACACCAGGGTGAACTTCGAGCCTTCGTTTCGGCCGGCACTTTCCGCATTGATCGTTCCCTTATGCGCTTCAACAAGAGTTTTACTGATGGCGAGCCCCAAACCTAATCCTCCGGATTGAGTTCGGCTGCCCTGTTCGAATGCATCGAAAATTTTTGGCAGCTCCTCCGGCTCAATCCCCATTCCAGTGTCCGCGATTTCAACGCGGAGTTGTCCGTCTGAATGGTTACTTGTAGTGATGACGATTTGACCGTTGGGCGGTGTAAATTTCACGGCGTTGTTGATCAGATTCCAAAAGATTTGCTGCAATCGCGCCGGGTCCGCGCGCATGTGCACTCTTCTTGCGCCTGGATTGAGAGATGCATTGAGATGTTTCCGATCAATCTCCGGCTGGCAGATTTCGAGGGCGTTTTGCAGCAGTTTTTCTGCATCAAGGATTTCGAAATTGAGCTGCACCTTGCCTTGATCGATACGGGTCAAGTCCAACAAGTCATCGATGAGCCGCGCTTCCAGTTCCACGTTGCGTCGGATCATTTGCAGTGACTGGCGAACATCCTCACGAACGTCCGGCTCATTTTCCAACTCGAGAGCAGCCGCAAGCACTGGCGTGAGAGGCGTACGCAATTCGTGGCTCAGCATGGCCAGAAATTGATCTTTGGCCAGATTCGAGCGCGCCTTCTCTTCCAACTCGAGGTTTGTTTTTTGCAGCTCGGCTGCCAGCGATTGCGACTGCTTGAGCAAGTTTTCTGTTCGGGTGCTTGCTTCGATCGTGTTGAGCACAATCCCGATGCTCTCGGTCAATTGATCCAAAAATGCCCGGTGCGCAGGGCTAAATCGCTTAACCGAGGAAAGCTCCATGACTGCTTTGACTTCGCCTTCGAAAAGAATCGGCAAAACCACCACGTTCATTGGGTGAAACTCACCCAGACCCGATTTTATCTTGGAATAATTGCCTGGCACATCGGTTAAAAGGATACGCCGTTTTTCCAAAGCAGCCTGCCCCACCAATCCTTCGCCCATTTTGAAACGGCTCGCCGCGCCGTCCCCGTCGTGTTGAGCATAGGTCGCAAGCAGGCTGAGCTCGGGCTCGCCGTTCGGAGCGTCGATCATGTACAACGCGCCTTGTTGCGCCGAAACAAGCGGCGCGAGTTCGGATAAAATGAGATTCCCGACCGTGAGAAAATCGCGCTGTCCCTGCAAAATCCGGGTAAATCTCGTCAGGTTAGTTTTCAGCCAGTCCTGCTCTTCGTTGCGCAGCGTTGTGTCGCGCAGATTTCGGATCATCTCATTGATCAATTCTTTCACGGATGCGACTTCACCCTGAGCCTCCACCTGAATCGATCGTGTAAGATCGCCTTTCGTCACTGCCGCCGCGACATTAGCAATCGCACGAAGCTGCGTGGTGAGATTGGCGGCCAAGCGATTCACGTTGTCGGTTAAATCGCGCCATGTTCCCGCGGCGCCCGGCACGTTTCCCTGGCCCCCGAGTTTTCCTTCTACGCCGACCTCGCGCGCGACGGTCGTGACCTGATCGGCAAATATTGCCAGCGTATCGATCATGTTGTTAATGGTCCCGGCGAGTTCTGCAATTTCGCCTTTGGCTTCCAGGAAAAGTTTTCGGTTCAAATCGCCGTTTGCGACTGCTGTGACGACTTGAGCAATGCCACGCACCTGGTCGGTCAGGTTAGAAGCCATGAAGTTCACGTTGTCGGTCAGGTCTTTCCAAGTGCCGGAAACGCCTTTCACCAGGGCTTGGCCGCCGAGCTTTCCTTCCATGCCTACCTCACGAGCTACGCGAGTGACTTCATCGGCAAAGGACGACAGCTGATCCACCATGGTGTTGACGGTGTTTTTCAATTCAAGGATTTCGCCTTTTACGTCCACGGTGATCTTCTTGCTGAGATCGCCAGTAGCGACTGCCGTGGTGACGGCGGCGATGTTGCGCACCTGAGTCGTTAGGTTCGACGCCATGAAATTGACGGAGTCAGTCAGGTCCTTCCATGTACCGGCGACGCCTTTCACGTCGGCCTGGCCGCCGAGCTTGCCTTCGGTGCCAACCTCCCGGGCGACGCGGGTCACTTCCGCGGCAAAGGATCGAAGTTGATCGACCATGGTGTTGATCGTGTCCTTGAGTTCGAGAATTTCGCCACGGACATCGACAGTGATTTTTTTGGACAAATCACCCTTCGCCACGGCAGTGGTGACATCGGCGATGTTACGAACCTGGGCGGTTAAATTGGACGCCATCGAGTTGACCGAGTCGGTCAGGTCTTTCCAAGTCCCGGCTGCGCCTTCGACAGCAGCCTGGCCCCCGAGTTTTCCGTCCGTGCCGACTTCGCGCGCGACGCGGGTCACCTCCGCAGCGAAAGACGAAAGCTGGTCCACCATGGTGTTGATCACGTTTTTCAGCTCTAACATTTCGCCTTTGACCTTTACGGTGATTTTTTTCGAGAGATCGCCGTTTGCGACTGCCGTTGTGACTGCAGCGATGTTGCGAACCTGTGACGTGAGATTCGACGCCATCGAGTTGACCGAATCCGTCAGGTCTTTCCAAGTGCCGGAAACGCCTTCGACCTTCGCCTGACCCTCGAGCTTGCCTTCTGTACCGACCTCGCGAGCCACGCGGGTGACCTCTGACGCGAACGACCGCAACTGGTCCACCATTTTATTGATGGTGTCCTTTAACTCGAGAAATTCACCGCGAACATCGACAGTGATTTTTTTTGCAAGGTCTCCGTTTGCAACGGCAGTGGTGACGGCAGCGATGTTCCGAACCTGTGAGGTAAGATTCGACGCCATCAGATTCACGTTTTCCGTCAGGTCTCTCCACGTTCCGGCAACCCCTTTGACCTTGGCCTGTCCACCGAGTTTGCCTTCCGTGCCGACCTCGCGAGCGACTCGAGTCACTTCCGAGGCAAACGCCCCAAGTTGGCCCACCATCGCGTTCACAGTTTTGGCGGTGTGCAAAAATTCACCTTTCACCGGGCGACCCTCGATCTCGCTCGCCATCCTTTGAGACAAATCTCCTTTTGCGACCGCGCCGATGACCCTGGCCATTTCGGCAGTGGGTCGCACAAGATCGCCGATCAAATCATTGATCGACGCAACTGCATCCGCCCAGGAATTAGTCACCTCGCCAATCGAAGCGCGCTGCGTAATCCGGCCTTCTTTGCCGACAACCCGGCCGATGCGCTCGAGCTCGCGCGCCATCCGTTCGTTGGTTTCGATCACTGCATTGAATGTGTCTGCGATCTTACCCGGCAAGCCTGTCCAATCGTCGGGCAATCTTGCGGAAAAATCGCCGCGCCTGAAGGCCATCAATGCGGAAAGCAACAGACCGGTGTCGAAGTTAACGCCATCAGAAGGGGCACGATTTCGTGCTCGCCCAGCAGCAACAGTGGGAGTTTTCATTGGATGGTCATCGTAAACAGGGATTTCTCTTCGCCGTTGAAAATTCCGGACGTGAGTTAGGAACGCTCATAATTCGAGCGCCGTACCCTAATTGGTCGGCCACTGGTGTTAAGCCGGGTTGGATTCAACAAACCGGCACTGATACCATCCGTTGCGGAAAAGGCGGGGTCAGCCAATGGTTTTGGCAAACCTAAAGCGCGCAAGGGGAGTCTCAAACCTCCGGTTCGAACAGAGTTTCTAGTCTATGCAGCCGCGGGAACAGGCAACCTGAACAAGCGAAAGCCAAAAATGATTTCCAGCACGCCCACTATCACGGCGTACCAGGCGATGATCCAGATCAGCGTCGCTGCACCAGCGAGTGGATTCCAGAAGAGAAGGCACGCGAAAATGATCGAAGCGAGGCCCATCAAAATTAGAAACCATTCGCCTTTGATTGTCCGCCGCATTTTGATTGCGAGTGCAATCTCAGTCACACCGATCATCAATGCCCAGGCAGCGATGTAGATCACCAGTGCCAGTGCAGTTACCCCCGGTGCGTGGAATGTCATAAAGCCCACCACGATTCCCAGAATTCCAATAACCAGTTGCCAGCCCCAATCCGGGTCGGAAGAACGATGCCCAATCGCCCCAATGATTCGAAAAATACCATCAATCAGGACCCAGGCTCCAAAGAACAGCACAAGCGTCGCGGCGGCCATAACCGGATGAGTAAACGCGATTATTCCGAAGATGATTGCAGCGACACCCCGTAGAACTGGAACCCACCAATGACGTTTTAAGGTTTGGACAAGCATGAACCCGTTCTAAAGACACGCCTACCTAAACGCAAGCGCATTCCGCCGCAGTATTTCTTACGCGGCCCGGACTCTTGTTGCGCCGAATGAGGAATTTAAGGCGACTATAACCCGCACTTTGTGCCGGCTTCCGAAATGCTAGAGCGACTTCGGAGGAGCGAAGCCAAATACGTATCGACTAAAGGCGCGGTCGTGATTCGCTCCAGATTGCCCGGTGTTTCGAGCCGCGAGAACAATGCATACGCGATCTTGCTTCGCGGCACACTCTTCTCGCCGTAACCGGACGGAACATTGCTTGACCAATAGCGAACGTATTGACCATCAGGGCGATTTTCAGTCCCCAGAAAAATCGTGGAGTGGCCGTGCTCGTTTCTGCCTACTGAACGGGACCAGAAAATTTTCATGAAGTCACCGGGCTTGGCTTGATCGATATTATCAAAATTTCGACCCAGCCGCAGCTCATGAAAGAGACGTGCCGTGCCCGGGCCATTTGCATTCCAACGGCCCCAAACGCCTTCTCCGTCGCGTTGGTCTCGAATGATCAGCCGTTCAAGCGTGTTGTAATCCAGATTAAGCTGTCCGCGTTCACGCAAGGCTTCGATGGTTCTGATGAACACCAGGTAGGTCGCGCCCGAGCAGAAGCTCGGACCCGCGGGAATAATAAAAAATTTTCCCGATTCGAAATGTGCCGACGATTGGAGGCGAATCTTCGCAAAATGCGAAACCGAATAACGGCCACCGCTAGGCATCTTTCTCACCTGGTCCAGGACCACATCGTTGCAATCGCCGGCAAACGAGAGCTGGGATCCGAGGCTGACGATTACAAATGCGATGCACACACTGAAGTTTTTCACGGCCGATAAGTAAGCGTTAAAATCGGAGGTCGCAA
This sequence comes from Chthoniobacterales bacterium, assembly GCA_025935755.1. Classification (GTDB taxonomy): domain Bacteria; phylum Verrucomicrobiota; class Verrucomicrobiia; order Chthoniobacterales; family UBA10450; genus Udaeobacter. Next base: position 8,961 of record JAICUQ010000085.1, read on the forward strand.
TGCCCCTCGTCGTTCCGAGCGAAGTCGAGGAACCCCGTAGCTCAAACTAGAGGTCAATCCGCGGGATCCCTTCGACTTCGCTCCGCTCTGGCGCAGGATGGCTGCGGCAGGAACTCAATCCGGTACCCTCAACATGACAAGCGGCTTACGTGCCGCTACAATTCTGATAATGCTGCGCTTCACAAAAATGAATGGCGCCGGAAACGATTTTATCCTGTTCGATAACAGAACAGGGAATATCGATTTGGATCGGGATCAAATCGCGAAATTGTGCGATCGGCACCGCGGCATCGGCGCCGACGGGATCCTGTTACTCGAAAAGCCGGCGAACAAGGCAGATTTTCGGATGCGTTACTTCAACGCCGATGGCGGAGAGGCGGAGATGTGCGGCAATGGCGCGCGTTGTTTCGCCCGCTTCGCAAACGCGGTTGGCGGAGAGAAACAAAAAATTTCATTCGAAACACCAGCCGGCGTGATTTCCGCTGAGTTGAAGGATTATCTGGTCACTCTCCGAATGACCGAGCCCACTGATCTCCGGCTCAATATCGACTTATCGAGTGGTTCGGAAAAAAAGCCGATTCACTTCATCAACAGCGGAGTGCCGCATGTAGTGATCCCGGTCGCGAAAATCGATGATGTTGATGTGCGTCGCGAAGGCGCGGCCATTCGTTATCATAAGATGTTTTCACCGAACGGTACAAACGTGAACTTCATCGAAAAGCGCGGCCCCAACAACATCGCCATTCGCACGTATGAACGGGGCGTGGAGGATGAAACCCTTGCCTGCGGGACCGGCATCGTCGCGAGCGCACTCGTGTTCGCTGCGATCGAAGAAGGCGAAGCACCGGTCACCATCCTTGCACGCGGTGGAGACGAATTGCAGGTCGGCTTTGAAAAAAATCAGCACCAGTTTCGCACCGTCACGCTCACCGGGCCGGCGGAGTTTGTGTTTGAAGGCACCATAGACCCGGGGCGTTCCGCGCGCAGCGAAGTGCAGCCCATCAATCGCGGTGAATAATGCCGGGTTCCGCAACGGGATGTCTCGACTTCGCTCGACATGACGATTGAATAGAAAATATGTTTCGCGGCACGTTCACGGCATTGGTCACGCCATTTCGCGATGGCGGGATTGATGTTTCCGCATTCGAACAACTGATCGACTCGCAAATCGCGGCAGGTATCACCGGAATCGTCGCGATAGGCACCACCGGCGAATCACCCACTCTCTCCCACGAAGAACGCGACGAAGTGATCCGCGTTGCAGTGACCAGGGCGAACAAACGTTGTCTCGTGTTCGCGGGAACAGGTTCAAATTCCACAGAACACGCGATAGACCTAACGAAAAACGCCGAGAACCTCGGCGTCGATGCCGCGCTGCTCGTCGCGCCGTACTACAACAAACCGAGCCAGCAAGGCCTTTTCCGGCATTTCAAAGCAATTGCCGATACCACGCGCCTGCCGATCATGCTCTATAACATCCCGGGACGCTGCGGTGTGGACATCATCCCCGAGACCGCGGCCCGTCTGGCTAAAGAGTGCCGCAATATCGTGTCGATCAAAGAAGCCAGCGGCAGCGTCGAGCGCATTGGTGAATTGCGCCGGCACTTGCCCGATGCGTTTACGATTTTGAGCGGCGACGATTCGCTAACGCTTCCGTTTATGGCTTTGGGAGCTGTCGGTGTCGTCAGCGTGGCCTCGAATCTGTTTCCATCGGAAGTGTGCGCCCTCGTGCGCGCCTGTGAATCTGGCGACTTAAAAACGGCGGAAAAATTGCACAGGCGACTCCTGCCGCTGTTCAAAGATTTGTTCATTGAGCCCAATCCCGTTCCCGTGAAAGCGGCGCTCGGTTGGCGCGGCACCATGTCGTCTGAAGTGCGTTTGCCGCTGTGCGAGATGAGCGAAGCTAACAACGCGCGACTGCGCAAGACACTTGATGAATTCAAGCGGCAGGAATGATCTTTCCGTGGAACCTAACAAAAGCGGCGAGCACCGCCGCACTCCAAAACGCAAAACGAGAAATGCACGCTCGTAATGGCCGCCAGGTTTCGGACTGCGGCGCTGTTGCGCCACTTTCTTAATCCAACATGAAATCAGCTGCCATACGCCTGACGATCATCGGTGCGGCGCTGTTGCGCCGCTTTCTTAGTACAATATGAAATCAGCTCCCATACGCCTGACGATCATCGGCGCAGCCGGGCGCATGGGAAAAAGTGTGGTCGATGTGGCGCAGAACGATCCGGAAATTCAGATCGCAGCGTTATGTGATCTAGGTGATTCAATCGAATCCGGCCTGAAAAATTCTGACGTGGCGATCGATTTCAGCCAGGCCGAAAGCCTCGAGGAGATCTGTCGCGCCGCATTACACCATCGCAAACCGCTCGTCATCGGAACGACCGGGCATTCTCAGCGCCAACGCGAAATCCTTGAAGAAACAGGCCGGTCGGTAGCGATCGTTCTAGCATCGAATTTCAGCGTCGGAGTCAACGTGCTCTTTTGGCTGACGCGAAAGACCGCGGAATTGCTCGGCTCAGACTTCGATCCCGAAATTATCGAAACGCATCACAAAATGAAAAAAGATTCGCCGAGCGGTACAGCCAAAAGCTTGGGTGAGATTTTGAACACGCTGCGCAACAGCGAAATATCGATTCAATCAATCCGCGAAGGAGAGGTTGTCGGCGAACATACCGTAATTTTCGCAGGACCCGGCGAACGATTAGAGCTAACACATCGCGCCGCAGACCGTGCGATTTTCGCGGCAGGCGCTTTACGCGCTGCGAAATGGATTATCAACAAGGCGGCGGGACTCTATTCGATGCAGGATGTGTTGGGGCTGTAGCATTTCGTCATTTCGAGCGAAGCGATGCGCAGTCGAAATCCCGCAGCAGAGGTTGAAGGTTCAGCAACGGGATATCTCGACTTCGCTCGACATGACCAAACGAAAATGAGAACGGCAGTCGCACTCGGCTCGAATATGAGAGATCGGCTTGAGAACTTGCGTGCAGCGCGAAACGCAATTTCCGATCTGCCTGATGTAAAGCCGCCGATAACTTCGTCGCCGGTTTACGAGACTGAACCGGTTGGATGCGAACCTGGCGTTAAAAAATTTTTGAACGCAGTCGTCGAATTCGATTTTGAGGACGATCCCACGTGTCTGCTGGAACGATTCATTGAGATCGAGGAAGCGTTAGGGCGGAAACGGGATCACGCAAAGAACGCACCGCGCACCATCGACATCGATCTGCTGTACTGCGGAGATCAACAAATCAATCAGCAGCGTTTGCAACTGCCACACCCGCGAACGCACTTAAGAGAGTTTGTCCTGCGGCCGCTGGCTGATATCAATCCCGATCTCATTTTGCCTGGTCAGAAGAAAACTATTCGGGAATTGTTAGGCGAAGTCGAACAGCCTGGCGAGGTGATCCAGTTCGCGGAAGGGTGGTAATCGCAGAAGCGATGCGCGACGCCACGCCAGGTCCGGTTCGCGACGCCAAGCTGCTGCCGGCACGGCATTCCAAAGCACTGCGTGCGAAACCGCCCGGCGCGCGTTCCACTGTTTGCCGAAATGGTAGGGCGTCTGTGTCAGACGCCCCCGCCGAGATATCATTAAACCGGCCTCAGCGGTGGATTTCACCCGGAGCCGGTTATCATCATCCCATTCGAAAGCGGCAGAGCACTGCCGCACTCCAAAACGTGGCCGAACTACCGCGCACCATGACGCGCTTGCGTTTTGGAGTGCGGCGCTGCGCCGCTTTCCATCGAGCTTGCGTTATGGAGAGGGCGGCTGATCTTCCGACGAGTGGCAGCATGAAAGATTTTCGCAAGATGAAACAATGCGGCGAGAAGATCACCGCGCTCACGGCATACGATTATCCCACCGCCCGTCTGCTCGACGAGAGTGGCATAGACATCATCCTGGTGGGCGATTCTGTCGGCATGGTGGTTCTGGGTTACGAAGACACTACCGACGTAACTCTCGACGAAATGTTGCATCACACGCGCGCGGCGGCACGCGGCGTTAAGCAGGCGTTGCTCGTCGCCGATATGCCAATTCACACTTACGACACGCCCGAACAAGCTTTGGAAACGGCAAGGAAATTCATCAATGCCGGCGCGCAGGCGGTGAAGCTCGAAGGCGGCGTAGATCGTGTGGCGCAGATCGAAGCGATCACGCAAGCCGGGATACCGTTCATGGCGCACATTGGAATGCTGCCGCAAACGGTGCGGGAACAAGGCGGTTATCGAATCAAAGGCCGCACACAATCGGAGGTCGAAGCATTGCTGGCGGATGCACGTACGGTGGAACACGCAGGCGCATTTTCAGTCGTGCTCGAGATTGTCATGGCTGATGTCGCTAAACAGATCACCAGCACGATCGGCATCCCCACGATCGGGATCGGCTCGGGCGAGCATTGCGACGGCCAAATCCTGGTCACCCATGATTTGATCGGATTGTTTCCATGGTTTACGCCGAAATTTGTATCGCCCGAAGCGCGTGTAGCGGAGGAAATACGCCGCGCTTCGCGAGCGTTCATCGAACGGACACGTGGAGCCAGCGGCGTGGGCGATCTGCCCGTCATTCCGAGCGGAGTCGAGGAACCTCGTAGCTCAAACTAGAGGTCGATCCGCGGGGTCCTTCGACTCCTCCCGCGTCCGCGGGATTCGCTCCGGAAGACAGCGCTTCATTGGTATTCGTGGTTGGTCCTTGCCGTGCCGTATTCGTGCTTCACCATTGAAGTGTGATATGTTCGCAATCGCATGAGGGTTTCCGATTTCGACGATCTCGACCGGTTCGAGACAGAAGGTTTGCTGAGCGGCAGCAGGGAGCGTAACTGGCTCTGGCTCGGATTAATCGTGTCGCTGGGAATACATTTCGCGTTGTGTACTTATTTTTATCGCACCCGATTCGCCTCTCCTGACACAGTGCTCGCCCAAAACGAGCAGACGCCCACGTTCAAGGTGAAGCGTGTTCTTGAGTCGAACCTCGATAAGAGCAGTTCCGATCAAATCAATCCGGCCGCTAAACCGAATCCCGATAACACAGATGTGCCGTTGCCGGATGAGAAGAAGTCATTCGACAAATTGCTGCAGGAAGTTCAAGCGAGCACAGCGTTGCCGGACGACATGCGTGACGTCTTACCCGACCAACCCAAGGTCGACCAGCCTGACGTTAACTCTGTGCTGAACGAGATTGAGCGTTCCACTGCGCAAACACTGTCGAGCGATCCAAACGCGGTGCATGAGCAATCGTTGCTGAACAACAGTTCCGTGTCCGGCCGCCCACAGCCTGCTCTCAGCGGAACAGAGCTGGCGACCAGCACCGCGATCAAGCGGCCGAATACTTTCACAAGCAAATTGCCTGGCGATAGCGCCGGTCCGAACAAAGGACACGCACCGGGCTTCAGCGACCTGGACCAATTGCTTGCACAAAAGGGTCCCCTCGGGTCAGGCACAAAATTGCGTCTGCCCGACGATCAGATTTTCCAATACGACAGCGACGTGCTGCAAACGAGCGCAATCGGCCAACTGCAAAAGCTAGGTACTCTGATTCAGCGCAACCCGAGGGCCACATTTTCAGTGGAAGGCTACACCGATTCATTCGGCACGTTTGAATACAATCTCGATTTGAGTCAACGCCGCGCCGATAGCGTGAAACGCTATTTGGTCGAGGCGATGGGAATCAAC
>JAICUQ010000016.1 GCA_025935755.1 Chthoniobacterales bacterium
CGACCAGGGAGATGATCACAACCAGAATTGCGCCGGCGGACGCAAAAAGAATTTTGCGTCGCCGTCCCTGCCGGCGCTTCTTCGCAGCCTCACGGACAAGTGGCGGGTTGGTTAAGGCTTGGTGCATGGAATGGTCGCTTACGCGGCTGAAGCTATCCCTCTTTAGACCTTCGCCAATAGCGCACGTTCATGGCCCTCAATCAGTGAGATGCGTCCGCGGTGGGTTTGGATTCAAACAATTTGCGGATGCGTGTGTCTGTGCCGGTCGCGAATTCGCTGAATTGCCCATGCAGCGTGCTCCGCGATCAGCGGCTCTGCGTCGACTGCCGCGCGTTCGAGTGCTGGAAGATCGGATGGATCCCCGATATTCCCGAGCGCGACACACACGTTGCGCAGAAATCCTCGGCGCTTGATTCGTTTTATAGGCGAGTTCCTGAAGAGCGTTCGAAACTCCGTATCGGTTAGCTCCAGGTATTCGCGAAGCGACATGCCCGTCGTAGATTGGCGGGCCGAGAACGCGCTCTCCTGAGAGGCTTGGGCGAACCGGTTCCAGGGACAGGCCTCCAGACAATCATCACATCCGAAGATGCGATCTCCCAGAAGCGGGCGAAACTCTACGGGAATGGCGGTCTTCAGTTCGATTGTCAGGTACGAAATGCAGCGGCGCGCATCCAATCGATGCGGAGCGGTGATCGCGCCTGTTGGACAAGCAGTAATGCAGCGGTCGCATGTTCCACAGCGATCACGGGCTGGTTCATCCGTCGGCAATGCAAGCGTGGTCAAAACTTCCGCAAGGAAAAACCAGGTCCCGAGCCGCTCATGGATCAACATGGTGCTTTTACCCTGCCACCCAATTCCCCCTTCCGCGGCATGATCTCGCTCCAGTACCGGGCCGGTATCAGTATAACATTTCTGCTGTCCGCCAAATGTGCGAAGGAACTCGTCGATCTTGTCCAGCTTTGCCGCGATCAGATCGTGGTAATCTTCGCCCCATGCATAGCGCGCAATCTTTCCTTTAGCGGCGCTCGTGGGATCGGCATCCTGCCCATCGCCCATTGGCTGGAAGCCGATGCCATTTTCAATTCCCTGGAAATAATTCAGCGCCAAGACAACAATCGACTGCGCCCCCGGTAAGATCTTCTCCGGATCACAACGTTTTTCTTCGCCTCGCTGCATGTAATTCATTTCGCCGTGCGCGCTGTCGCGCAACCATTCACGAAACGCGTTTGCATGCCTGGGCGAGTTGCAACGAGCTACGCGGCAGGAATCGAACCCGGTCTCTCTCGCATAAGAAACGAGCTGCGCCTTCAGCTCTATCGCCGAAATCCGGGCGATCATTTTTTCTTTCGGCGAGGTGATTTCAGTTTCGGATCCGTTCTTTTAAGTTTCGCCAGAATCGCCACGGCGACTTCTTCTGCAGTGAGTGCCGAGGTGTCGACCCGGATGTCTGCGAGCTCCGCGTAAAGGGGCCTCCGCGCAGCAAGGATTTGCGAGAAAGTTTTTCTGGGATTCTTCGTCTGCAGCAATGGTCTGTTCTGTTTTCCAGAGGCACGCGCAAAGAGCGTTTCTTCATCTCCGTCAAGCCACACGGTTACAGCGTGGTTTCGTAAGATCGTGATGTTTTCTTTGCGTAAAACGATGCCGCCGCCTGTAATGATTATCAGCTCTTTTTCAGTTCGTACGCGGCGAAGTGCTTCTGTTTCGGCATCTCGGAATTTCTGTTCACCATGTTCGGCGAAGATTTCCGGGATCGACATTTCAAAAGTCCCGGCGACAATCTCGTCAGTATCGCGGACAGCCAAACCGGTTCTACGATGTAGACCATGCCCGACGGACGATTTTCCTGAGCCCATCATCCCAACAAGGGCAATCGATTGATCCCGACGATTCACGGTCCAATATCTCATTGATCGCTGGGTTCGGCCAGCTTTGGTTCCCTTCATTGGGGAGGGCGCTGCAACTAATGCGAGGCGTAGGTCAGGCTTCCATAGGTGTTGGAAGGCCGGTTCCGGAGTGATCGAACCTGAGATTTTCGATTCCGCTCGCAATGACAGGATCAGTTGGCGTTTGGCGGAAACTCCCTACACTGTGCCCATGCCTGAATCGACACCTTTGGTTGCAATCATTATGGGAAGTAAATCGGACTGGGACACAATGCGGAAAGCTGTGGAAACACTGGATGAACTCGGTGTGCCGAATGAAGCGCGCGTGCTGTCCGCGCATCGCACGCCCGACGCAACCACTGAATTTGCGCGAGGCGCGGTGGATCGAGGCCTGCGAGTGATCATCGCCGGAGCCGGCGGTGCGGCACATTTGGCTGGAGTCATTGCAGCCCACACATGGTTGCCGGTTCTTGGTGTGCCAATTCAATCGAAACTCCATGGACTTGATTCGCTGTTGTCAACGGCGCAAATGCCTGGCGGGATTCCCGTCGGAACGCTGGCCATAGGAGAAGCGGGCGCAAAAAACGCCGCGCTCCTGGCAGCTGCGATTCTCGCGACGTCTGATGATACGCTTCGGCAAAAGCTGGAAGCATTTCGCAGGAAACAGTCGGAAGCGGTTCTTGCCGCAAAATTGCCAACCTGAACGCGGTCATCCTGAGCGGAGTCGAAGGATCCTTTAGTGGCACCATTCGCTTCGCCACGGGATGGAAAGCCTGGCCGCGTCCCGAAACTTTCGGGACTGCGTTGCAGCCTCGATCTTGCTCGGAATGACGTCCCGGCGAAATGCAAACTGATCTCCTCACAACGTCCACAACTACACAGCACGCGAAGGCTGTTGCGCGTGCGGTTGAACTGCTCAGGAAAGGCGAGGTCGTCGCACTGCCCACCGAAACTGTTTACGGACTCGCTGCATGTGCGCCCAATCCAATTGCAGTTGCAAAAATCTTTGAAGCGAAGAACCGACCGCGGTTCGATCCGCTGATTGTGCATCTGCCGAATCGCGGGTGGCTGGAGAGAATTGCGGAGGCGCCAGCAAGCGAACGGCAACTGATCGGCAAGTTGATCGATACGTTTTGGCCAGGGCCGCTCACATTGGTTCTTTTAAAGCGCGAGATTGTTCCCGACTTGGTGACAGCAGGATTAGATACTGTAGCGGTGCGATTCAGTGCCCATCCTGTATTCGCGGAAGTGCTAAGCGAATTGGATCAACCGATCGCCGCGCCGAGCGCCAACCGATTTGGACGCGTCAGTCCGACAACCGCGCAGCACGTGTTGGATGAACTTGATGGGCGGATTCCATTGATCATCGATGCCGGGCCGACAGAACATGGTATCGAATCGACCATCGTCGCAGTTCGGCACGGCGGGATTGAGATCTTACGACGCGGTCCGATCACCGAAGACCAACTGCGTGGCCTCGGCTTTCAGCCGAGTGAGGTGATCGGCAGGGATGCCGATGCCACAAGAGGAGCACGTGAAGTTGGCTTCCAACCAATGGATCCAAACACAGAGGTTCAGATTCGTCGCGGCACATCCCTGCCGCATTGGACGCAAAAAGATGCAACCTACGCGGTAACTTTTCGACTCGCCGATGCCTTGCCTGCGAAAGTGAGCGCCGATTGGCAGTTCGAGCGACGGGATACCGCTGAGCGAGCGCGTCGACAAAACCGCGAATTAACCGGTGCCGAACAGCGGCGCCTGGCAGAGCTTTTTTCTGAAAGAGTTGAAAGTTATCTCGATGCCGGCCACGGCAAATCCTGGCTGCGCGACGAAAGAATCGCGAAAGTCGTTGCCGACGCTCTCTTGCATTTCCATGGTGAACGTTACGAGCTGTCTGCCTGGTGTGTGATGCCGAATCATGTGCACGTTGTTGTCCGGCCGATGCACGGACACATGCTTTCCGATATTTTGCACACTTGGAAATCGTTTACGGCGCAGCAGGCCAACCGATTGTTACATCGGAAGGGAGAGTTCTGGCAGCCCGAATCGTACGACCATTTGATTCGAGACCAACACGATTTTCGGAACCAAATTCGGTACGTAATTTCAAATCCCGCGAAGGGAGGTCTTCACGCTTGGCCATGGGTGGGAGTCACTCGTGGCCTCGGCTTCCAGCCGAGTGAGGTGATCGGCAGGGATGCCGATGCCACGATAATACGCGCGCCGGGACAGTTGCCATCGCATTATGCACCGGCAACTCCGCTGCGTTTGATTGATAGCGCCGAAAATTTTGTTCCGCAGAAGGATCAGCGTGTTGGATTACTCGCCTGGAAATCAAGCGGGAACTCGCCAATCACCGGGGAGCGATTCGCGGCTGTTCGTAATCTGAGCAAACATGCAGACCTGCGCGAAGCCGCGGCCAACCTCTTTCGTTACCTGCGCGAACTCGACGCACTTGGCCTCGATCTGATCGTTGCGGAACGCGTCCCTACTCAAGGACTCGGTGCGGCGATCATGGACCGGCTTGAACGGGCGTCCCATGGCTGAAAAGCGGCGCAGCAGCGCCGCACTCCAAAACATGCCGGGAATCACAACGGGTGAAGACGATTTGTGTTTTGTAGTCCCGCAGTGTTTCGCCATCTTCGCTTATCTCGGCGAAACAAATCCCGTGTTGTGCGCTACCGCTGGAGAACCAACTCTTCGTTAGGCACGTTGGGCGGCGATTCGTGAATACGAGCGCCTTCCTTCGCGCCCCCCGCCTGGTAGGCAACAGCAGCCGCAATGAACCCCTTGAAGAGTGGATGCGGTTTGTTGGGCTTGCTCTGAAATTCAGGATGATACTGGCAACCGATAAAATAGGGGTGATCGCGTAGCTCGATCAATTCAGCGAGTGTGCCATCGGGGGATGTTCCTGAAATGATGAAGCCTTTCGCATTCATCCGGTCGCGATATTTCATGTTGAACTCGTAACGGTGGCGGTGTCGCTCAGTTACCTCGGTGTCGCCGTAGATTCTTTCCGCCAGTGTGCCTGGTGCGATTTTCGTTGGCCAGGTTCCAAGTCTCATACTGGCGCCCTTGTTTTGAACGCCGCGCTGCTCTTCCAGCAACGAGATAACAGGGTCCGGAGTTTCCTTCTCGAACTCGGTGCTGTTGGCGTCTTTGAGTCCACAAACGTTTCTGGCGAATTCAATCGTGGCTATTTGCATGCCGAGGCAGAGACCAAGGAAAGGGATTCGATGTTCCCGGGCGTAACGCGCGGTGTTGATTTTGCCTTCAGCGCCGCGAGCCCCAAAACCACCGGGGACAAGAATGCCTGCCACATCTTTCAGTTGATCATCAACGCCTTCACCGACGGATTCAGCATCGATGAGTTTGAGATCGATTCCGCAGTCTTCGCTCGCGGCGGCATGGGTCAGTGACTCATAAATGCTCTTATAGGCGTCGCGAACGTCCATGTATTTGCCTACCACTGCGATCTTGACGCGTTTGCTCGGACTAACGACACAATCGACGAACGTTTGCCAGTCTTTCAGATCTGGTTGCGGCGTGTCGAGGTGTAGAAGGTCGCACACGAGTTGATCGAGTCCCTCGGCGTGCAGAGTCAACGGCACTTCGTAAATGGTGTGCTCGACGTCGCGTTCCTCGATCACCGCTTTTTGGGCGACGTTGCAAAACATGGACAATTTACGGCGCACGTCGCGGTCGAGGGGTTGTTCCGATCGGCAGATCAATACCTGGGGTTGCAATCCGATTTCGCGCAGTTTCGCCACGCTTTGTTGTGTAGGCTTCGTCTTTAGTTCGTGCGCTGCCTTGATATACGGGACAAGCGTGACATGCATCTCCACGACATTTTCCGGCCCGACTTCCAGAATGAACTGACGAATGGCTTCCAGAAACGGGAGACCTTCGATGTCTCCAGTCGTACCTCCGATTTCCGTGATCACCACGTCGTATTTGCTTTCGTCCGAAAGCTTACGGATTCGCTCCTTGATCACGTCAGTGACGTGCGGAATCACCTGGACGGTTTTGCCTAGATAATCGCCGCGCCGTTCTTTCAGGATGACGGTCTCGTAAACCTGGCCACTGGTGAGGTTGTTGTGCCGCGTGAGCACGCAGTTCGTGAATCGCTCGTAATGACCGAGATCGAGGTCAGTCTCCGCGCCGTCATTCAGCACGTAGACTTCGCCATGCTGGAACGGATTCATCGTTCCAGGATCGACATTGAGGTAGGGGTCAAATTTTTGGAGCACAACACGCAAGGAGCGAGCCTCCAGCAATGTGCCAAGCGACGCTGCGGTCAGGCCTTTGCCTAACGAACTGACAACGCCACCGGTGACGAAAATGTACTTCATCGAGAGATTCTCCGCGCTTCGCGAGCAAGCTTTCGCTCCAGCGTTTTTGCGTCCGCTGGTGTGTCTATGCCGGGAGATCCCGTCGCGGTGATGAGCACATGAACCTTTACACCATTTTCCAATGCGCGCAATTGCTCGAGCGACTCAGCGCATTCCAGCGGAGTGGGTTTCCATTTCACGAACTGCAGGAGCGCGCTTCGCCGGAAACCGTAAATACCCTGATGACGAAGTGACAGGGAATGGCCCTTCTCATCGAACGGAATCGGTGCACGCGAGAAATAAAGGGCGTTTCCAGCAAGGTCCACAACCACCTTGACCTGGTGAGGGGATAACGCCTCTCGCCGATGTTCAAACCGATGGGCAGCAGTGACGATCTGGATCGAATGATCGGTGCGGAATTTTTTTACCATTTTGTCGATGAGCCGCGGCTCAATCATGGGTTCGTCCCCCTGAATGTTGATGATGAACCCGAACTCCTTCGTTTTCCGCGCCACTTCGGCTATGCGATCTGTTCCACTTCGGTGACTCGATGAAGTCAGCGCGACTTCGGCACCCCAATTAAAAGCAGCCTCAGCGATGCGCATATCGTCAGTGGCAACTATTATCGAATCGAGGCTTTTTGCTGTGCTACAGCGTTCCCACACACGTTGTAAAAGCGGTGTGCCGGCAATTAGATGCAGTGGTTTTCCTGGAAAACGCGTAGAACTCCACCGCGCTGGGATAATACCCACTGCCTTATTCATCGCTGTCATTCTGAGCGAACCCCACAGATGCGGGAGGAGTCGAAGGATCCCGCGAATTTGATGTGCTGCACCGCCCCCGCCTTACTCGACTTTGGTCGGAATGACACGGGATCATTGCTTTGCGTTCGAGATGATCCGGACCGCTGCGGGCATATCATCGGCCACCCAATCTGCGCTCGTTCCTGTCATGTCGCGTTGATCCCCGGTGCGCACACGGATCGCACGCAGACCGGCGTTGTGCGCGCATTCGACATCGATCTCCTTGTCACCAATCAGAAAAGAACGGGAAAGATCAATCGGATGATCTCGCGCGGCTTGCACGATCATTCCCGGGGCGGGCTTCCGGCAGTTTGAAGGCTGTCCCGGCGCATCTGGACAATGGTAAGTCGCATCAATCAGCCCGTCACCGAGCTGCCTTAGCACCTCCGCCTCAACTGCGCGGTATTGATCGAGCGTGAACACTCCTCGTCCGATCCCGCTTTGATTCGTGACGATGATTACCTTGAACCCTCGCGATTTTAATTGCCGCAGTGCCTCAAGCACACCTGGAAAAATCCGCACGTCCCCCGGATCTGAACAATAATCGGTATCTTCCATGATTGTGCCGTCGCGATCTATAAAGAGGGCCGGCGAGAGCGCGTTACTCATTTCCGATGTCCGCTCGAAAACTGGCGATAAGTTCATCTCGCTTCACAGTCGCCGTTCCGAGTTTGCTCACGACAACAGCGCTGGCGTGGTTCGCAATTTCTGCCGCTTCAATGGGCGTCGCGCCACACACGAGTCCGAGCGTGAAGAGCGCAATGGCAGTGTCGCCCGCGCCGGACACATCGAAAACCTGACGAGCTTTAGTGCGTATATAATGGGGCGCATCTTTCTTTTGAAACAGCATCATGCCGTGTTCGCCAAGAGTGATCAGCACATATTGCGTTTCCCATTTCTTTAGAAGCACTTCACCGACCTGTTGAAGATCGGTGTCTTTTTCCGGATCTCCCTCGGTATCGCGCCAGGGGATCCCCGCTGCAAGAAACGCTTCAGCGCGGTTCGGTTTTATGATGGTAACGCCACGCCAGTCGACGGGGTGTCGCGGATTGGGATCGGCCGCTACTATTTTGCCGGCGTTGACTGCTTCGCGGGCAATTTGAGTCACCAGTTCGCTTGTCACGAACCCCTTGCCGTAGTCTTCGAAAATGATCGCATCGACTTCTTTGATGCTGTCCCGGACCGCTGCGACTGCCTTTGCTACCTGAGCTTTCGATGGGACGGCGATTTTTTCACGATCGACACGGACCACCTGCTGATGCAGTGCGATGATACGGGTTTTAACGATCGTGCAAAAGCTGTCGTCCTCGATTGCGCTGGAGGTGTCGATCTTTTGCTCCGACAACAGGTTCCGGAGTTGCCGCCCACTGCGGTCAGTCCCAAGCATGCCGACTACACCCACCTGATCGACAAATTCGCGCAGGTTTCGGGCGACATTGGCCGCACCCCCGGGATAGAACGATTCTCCGGTGACTTCTACGACCGGGACCGGCGCCTCGGGTGAAATGCGGCCTACTTTTCCCCAGACAAATTCATCAAGCATCAGATCGCCGATAACTGTGATTTTTCTCGAAGCCGCGCGTTCGAGGATGTGTTTGAGGCGGTCCAGGTTCATGGCGATTCGAAACCTGGATGGTGGCAGCCGAAATGGCGTTTGGATTTGCGACACGCGGGGGCGAATGAGATCGGTGTTGGCATTAGTTGTGTACCGTGAAAGTTCCGGTTAAGATTCGCTCCAATAAATCCTGAATACGAACCCGAAATCAACAGTCGAAAGTGCTAATGATGTCGTTTATAAGATATTTTAAGATCGTTGGTCTGCTGTGCAGTTTTGCCCTCTGTGCGAATGCGGCTCAAGCGCCCCAGCAAATCAACATAAGCCAACTCTCCACAAAAGTGGAAGACGTTGTGGTGCCTCTGCCTAACGAGATTTTCGGTGCGCTGAACAAGCTCGGCACGGTGAACTGGAGGGCACATGTACGCAGCGACAAAGGACCGAACTTCACGGAACGCCCACGTATTGCCCTTCTGCTGGGAACGGTCATTGCCGATGGTTTTATCGCCGTCCAGGCAGAAGATGCAGAGACCGTAAAGGATATTGGACAGCGTGTTTTGACGCTGTCGAAAGGTATCGGGGTTGGAACTTCTATCACTCCGCATGCCAAGGCGATCATTGAGGCCGCAGACAAGCGGAATTGGAGCAATGTGCGCAAAGAGCTGGATCGCACCCAGAACAGCGTGCAACAAGCGATGAACGAGGTACACGATGAGAAATTGTCACAGCTCGTTAGCCTCGGCGGCTGGCTGCGGGGGACGGAAGTATTAACATCGGTAGTCAACGAACATTTCTCCTCCGACGGCGCAGAGCTGCTGCACCAGCCCGATCTGCTCACCTATTTTCAGAAAAGATTGCAAGGAATGCCTGAGTTTGATCTTCCAATTATCCATCAAATTCAGGATGCTCTGGTCGAGGTGAAACCCTTGATCGATGTCGGTGATCGCCAGATTCCACCTGAGACGGTGAAGAAGGTGAATGAGATCACTACGCGAATCGGCCAGGGGATCGTCACCAAGCAATAAACCTCCAATGAACCGCTTCGTGAAAATTTTCGTCCGGGCAAGCGCTCTGCTGCTGATCCTTAAGGCATTGCAGCCTGCAATTTTTGCTTCGGTAGATGACGCGCAATCGTTTGCGCTGCAAGCTGCCGAACCGTACGTCAAACAAGGTTTCCAGGTGCGCGAGGATTATTGGGGAGGGGACCTTGGTTCTGGAGAGAAGAAAGCGGTGCGCCAGCAGTTGTTTAAAGGAAACGAATACTGGTTTTGGCTGGGAACCGAAGTCGACAAGGCCAAGGTCTCCGTTCACGTGTACGATTCTGACGGCAAGCTCGCGGAACAACCCGATAGTTGGGAGAAGGGTCATTTCGCAGCGGCACACGTGATCCCAAAAGCGACTGGCAGTTATTTTATCATTGTAAGCGTGGAACAATCGCCAGACGAGCGGACGCACTGGGCGCTGGTGTATGGTTTCCGCTAGTTATAGAATTCGTGGCAACAGCATGCCACGATTATGACTGAATCGCGGACTTTGCAGTTCGAGAGCCCACGCGCTTTGCAGTCGCTCTATGCGAATGACATCAAGTTGTTAAAGAACCTCGAAGACTCGTTAGGCGTCAAAGTGACGACTCGCGAAGGCTGGGTGAAACTGGAAGGCGAGCCGGGTCGGGTAGACAAAGCTCAGCAGGTGTTTCAACAGCTGGAGCAAGCCCGAAAGCAAGGCGTCGATATTCAGAAACACGAGTTCAATTACACACTCAAAGCCGTGTCCGAAGAACGCGAAGAGAGCCTTGGCGACATTGTTTCGACCAAAATCGTAACCTCTTCCCGTAAACCTCCTGTCGTACCGAGGAGCGCCACCCAGCGAGCGTACGTAGAGGCGATCCAGAAACATGATGTCGTTTTCGGGATTGGACCGGCGGGCACCGGAAAAACTTACCTTGCTGTCGCGATGGCTGTGGCAGCGTTGAAGAAGGAACAAGTGGCTCGTATCATCCTTACACGGCCTGCGGTCGAAGCGGGGGAAGCACTCGGTTTTCTGCCGGGTGACCTGGAACAAAAGATCCTTCCGTACCTCCGGCCACTGTACGATGCATTACGCGAGATGCTTGAGCCCGAAGAGGTGGAGCGGGCTGTCGCGCGGCAGACCATTGAGGTGGCGCCGCTCGCCTACATGCGCGGACGTACTTTGAGTAACGCTTTCGTGATTCTTGATGAGGCTCAAAACACAACCACTGAGCAAATGTTCATGTTGCTGACACGCATCGGTTTGAATTCAAAATGCGTTGTGACCGGCGACGTCACGCAAATTGATTTGCCGCCTAACAAGCGCTCAGGAATGCTTGAGGCCCTCCAGGCCTTGAAGAACGTGCCCGGCATTTCCATGATATACTTCACGGAGCGCGACGTTGTGCGACATGAACTGGTGCGCGCCATCATCGGCGCGTATCAGACGCATCGCGGGCCCGCCTCAGAATCTCACAACTAAAAGTATGATGTTCGACTTCTTTAAACGCGGTCGTCTCGTGAAACGCGGACTCGCTTCGCGAAAGCGGCGGCGTCGCCGCTCACGAAGTGAACTGACGCGGAACCTGGAGTGCTCCCCTCACGTGAAGATATTTATTTTTGCTCTCTTCGCTGGAGGCCTGGCGTTCCTTGTCTTTAGCGGCAAGCAAGCCGAGCCGACGAAAAATTACGTGATCGCCCTTTTGGTTTTGGCTACTGCGATCACACAGCTCTGGATTAACCAGCCAAGAAGCTTCGAGCAAAACTCGCGAATATTCCTCGTCTTCAGCGTTATTTTTGTGCAACTGGCGGTTACAAAATTGCTGTTGGTTCTGTGCAACAGCGGGAACTACGGGTTTCTGCGACCAGAGACGGCCGGCTTGATCATGCCGTATGCTTTTGCGCCCTTGGTGCTGAGCGTCTTGCTTAACCGGCAGCATGGGCTGTACGCCGCATTTTTCGTGAGTCTGTGGAGCAGCATGTTGTTCGGTCCGATCGATGCGCCTCTTTTGATCACCAGCTTGATCAGCGGATTTACGGCCGTCTCTCTCACGCTCCAAGTGCGGCGGCGCAGTCGATTGATCCGCGCCGGTTTCTTTGTCGGGGTCGCCATCTGGTTCTTGTCCCTGACGTTCGGTTTGATCGGACCAATCAACTGGTTTTATCCGACCGCTAACGATTGGGGGATGGTTGGAGTGCAAAGCGCTCTTGCCGTTGGAAACGGTATTGTGACCGCGATGATCGTGGGCGGCGCGTTGCCGATGCTCGAAAATCTGTTTGGAATCACGACCGATATTTCCTGGCTGGAAGCATCAGATCTCAATCACCCGTTGTTGCGACGCATGACAATCGAAGCACCGGGCACATATCACCATAGCCTTGTAGTAGCGAACCTCTCCGAAGCCGCGGCGGAAGCCATCGGAGCGAACGCGACCCTGTGCCGCGTCTGCGCTTATTTTCATGATATCGGCAAACTGGTGAAACCGGAGTACTTCACGGAGAATATGAGCTTCGAGCGAAATCCGCACGACGATCTCGCGCCGACGATGAGTGCATTAATCATCATCGCCCACGTCAAAGAGGGTGTGGACCTCGCGCTCAAGCACCGGCTGAATCAACGCATTATCGACATCATCCAGGAGCATCATGGCACCTCATTGGTTCGATATTTTTATCAACGCGCACTTCAGCAGCATGAAGACGCACTGGCGGGCGGTAAGATAATGAGACTGCGAGAAGACGACGTTCCTGAGGTGCACGAAGAAAGTTTTCGTTACAGCGGACCGAAACCGCAGACGAAGGAAAGCGCGATCGTCAGTCTTGCCGATGCAATCGAAAGCGCTTCGCGCAGTATAGAGAAACCTACGCCGCAAAAAATCGAGACGCTGGTTACCGAGATCATCGAGGAACGCATCACCGACCGGCAATTGGACGAATGCGATCTTACCCTTGGCGAGCTGAAAACGATCGCCGACCGATTCCGGTTCACGCTCATATCGATGTTACACAGCCGCATCGCGTATCCGAAGTCGGGACAGAAACATGCAACGTCTCGCGATGAAAGTTTGCGTCCGGACGTAATGGTCGCCACACGAAAGCCGGAAACAGCTCCGCCAGTCTCGGCGGCATAAGCCATAGCAGAAAGCTCCCGAGCACGGGCGGGCCTAACGACAAAGAACCGGTTCCACCGCTGCCGACAGCCAGCGTGGCGAACTTTCAAATATGGGTCAGCGCCGCCGGCAGACGTTGGCTCGGGCGCATACTGTTTTACGGCCTAACGGCACAAGGTGAGCTGCTGCCACCGAGAGCGTCGGTCGGGGGCAGGTGAGAGCGTGAGCTCGATCACATGGTTAGGGCTTGCGCGCGACCGACAGGGATGCGTGTCTTACAAGGCGGAAACCTCTTGATAATTACAGTTCCTTCGGGTGCGCGCGAGGTTCGCGATCTTTTGAACCTGCGGTACTTGGAACGGTGACGAAGGGGCCGCCTTCGAGCGGGGTGACCTTGGTGAACGCGACGTCGGGCAGATCACTTGGCAATCCTGCGAGCGGAAAATCTTTTCGCAACGGGAAGAAAGGGTAGCCGTCCCACATCAAAATGCGACGGAGATCCGGGTGCCCGTTGAACTTGATGCCCATCATGTCGTAAATCTCGCGCTCATGCCAGTCAGCTGTCGGCCAGATGTCTGAAACGGTATCGGCTGCGCCGACATCTTCCGAGAGTTTCAACTTCAATCGGAGGTGGAGAGCATGCGGCATCGAGTAAAAGTGGTACACGATTTCAAATCGCGGCTCTTCACCGAAATTGTCGATACTGGTGATATCCAGCAGGTAGTCGAACGAAAGATCGTTCCGGCAGAATCTTGCGATGTCGCGGAGATCTGATGCCTGAACCGCGTAAGTTATCTCGCCGCGAAACTCCGCCTTATGTTGGAGTTTATCGCCTAACGAGCTCTCGAGTTTATTAAAAACGTTCTGCTCGGTCATAGAACACGAATGTGCAGTCATTCTGAGCGGAGCGGAGCGAAGTCGAAGAATCGCGGAATGAAAACGAAGGGTTACGCACCGGGACCCCTCGACTTCGCCCGGGATGACGTGCTGGTATCTTCATGCCATGGCTTCTTCCAATTTTTCAGCCAGGCGTGGCTGTTGATCCCTGAACGCGGGTTGGCCTGAAATTTTTTCCTGCAATTTCATCAAGCCGGCAAGCAACGCTTCCGGGCGGGGCGGACAGCCAGAGATGTAAACGTCGACAGGCAACAGCTGATCAATCCCCTGGAGCACGGCGTACGAGCGGTACATTCCGCCGGTCGACGCGCACGCGCCCATGGCGATTACCCATTTTGGTTCGGGCATTTGCTCATAGATCCGTTTTACGGCAAGCGCCATTTTGTACGTGACGGTTCCTGCGACGATCATCACGTCACATTGACGGGGCGAGAAGCGCATGACTTCCGCGCCGAAGCGGGAAATATCAAATCGCGAAGCAGCAGTGGCCATCAACTCAATGGCGCAACAGGCCAAACCCATCGGCATCGGCCAAAGCGAATTCTTCCGCACCCAGTTGAGAGCGGCATCGAACCGTGTGAAAATGACGTTGCCTTCGATCTTCGAATCGTAGGCCGTTGCGCGCGTTTCCGGCATAGTCGAACACTAAGGTTCCGTCCGGGAGGCGCAACCGGAAACCCTGCCTGCAGATTGATTGACATGGATGAAACACAGATTACGGAAAAGAAGGAACCACCGCGCTGAATCTCCGTAATTCTCTTAATAGGCGCGCACGGTAAACCACACGACAGATGGTATTCAGATGCGCGCATCTTTCGCTTTATGAACATAAATAGCCCAAAATCTCACGGCCACCTGATCGCGCCCCATGGCGGCGAACTGGTAGACCTCAAGCTCGCTGCGGAAAATGCCGCCGAACTCAAGGCACGCTCCAAAGACTTCCCCTCCTGGGACCTGACCAGCCGTCAGATTCGCGATCTCGAGCTCCTGCTGAGCGGCGGTTTCTCGCCGCTGCGAGGTTTCATGAAGCGCGACGAGTATGAGCGCGTCTGCCACGAGATGAGACTGAGCAGCGGTTTGGTTTGGCCGATTCCGATTACGCTCGATGTACCGGAGGCATTTGCGAAATCACTAAAACCCGGGAGCAGCAAGATTGCGCTGCGTGACTCCGAAGGTGTGATGCTAGCGGTGTTGTATGTGGATGATGTGTGGCAGCCGGACCGCAAAGCCGAAGCGGAAGCCGTATTCGGGACGACCAGTAAAGTACATCCCGGTGTCGATTATCTTCTGAACAAGGCGCATGGCTGGTATGTGGGCGGACGCGTGGAAGGTTTGCAGCTACCGACCCATTACGATTTCCGCACACTCCGGCTCACACCGGCGGATTTGCGTGCGGAATTCATCCGGCTCGGATGGCGCCGGATCGTCGGGTTCCAGACGCGCAACCCGATGCATCGCGCGCATGTCGAATTGACGTTTCGTGCGGCAAGCCAGGCCGAAGCCAGCCTTCTGATTCATCCGTCCGTTGGAATGACGCGGCCCGGTGATGTGGACTATTTCACGCGCGTTCGCTGTTATCAGTTGCTTGTATCCAAATATCCGCGAGGCACCGCCAAGCTCGCTCTGTTGCCGTTAGCGATGCGAATGGGCGGACCGCGGGAAGCGGTGTGGCACGCGTTGATCCGAAAAAATCATGGCTGCTCGCACTTCATTGTCGGCCGCGATCATGCCGGCCCGGGCAAGGACGCCGACGGCAAATCATTTTACGGACCGTACGAAGCGCAGGATCTCTTCCGCAAATACCAAGCAGAGATCGGCGTCGAGATGGTGCCGTTTCAGATGATGGTCTATGTGGAAGATAGAGATAAATATTTCCCCGAAAACGAAGTGCCCCCCGGCTCGCGCGTGCTCAATCTCTCGGGCACAGAATTGCGCCGACGCTTAACAGACGGTCGCGAAATCCCTGCCTGGTTCACTTTCCCTGAAATATCCCGCGAGCTGCGGCGTACCTTTGCACCTCGGCACAAACAGGGATTGACGGTGTTTTTCACCGGACTTTCCGGCGCAGGCAAATCGACGATTGCGAATGTGCTCCTGATTAAATTCCTCGAAATGGGTGGCAGGCCGGTGACATTGCTCGACGGGGATTTGGTGCGAAAACATCTCTCTTCAGAGCTCGGTTTTTCCAAGGAACACCGCGACATCAACATCCGCCGGATTGGTTATGTCGCGTCCGAGATTACCAAAAATGGCGGCATCGCGATCTGCGCGCCGATCGCCCCCTACGATTCGACTCGCAAAGACGTGCGGGCGATGATTGAGCCATTCGGTGGCTTTATCCTGGTGCACCTTTCCACGCCAGTGGAAGTGTGTGAGCAGCGCGACCGGAAAGGTCTGTACGCCAAAGCGCGCGCGGGCATCTTGAAGGAATTCACGGGAATTTCCGATCCCTACGAAGAGCCGCCGGACGCCGAAGTTAAAATAGACACTGGGGAGTTGTCTCCGGAGGAGGCTGCTCAAGAAATTATTTTGCATTTGGAACGCGAGGGCTTTGTCGGAATCAACGGCGGCGCGCCAGAGTCCACTTCCACCTAAGTAGCGCGCGGCACTGCGCCCCGCCTGCAACGCTGTAGCACTGCGGGCCGTGTAGGTCGACGTGCCCCGACGTCGCGGGACTCGCCCTGCCAGGCCATTCAAGACGTGCTATGTCTGTGCGGCGATGGGTACCACGATTCGCAACGCGAAATTAACCGATGCGGCACCGCTTGCCCGGCTGATGTGCGAGCTGGGCTATGAAACAACAAAATCGGAGATGGAGATGCGCCTGGGACGCATTGCGGCCGATGACCGGTATAGGACATTTGTAGCGATGCAAGATGGCGAAGTCTGCGGAATGATCGGGACACTTACGACGCCGAGCTATGAGCATAACGATTACGGCGGCCGAATTCTTGCCGTTGTCACATCGAAGAGAAAACGCCGTCACGGAATTGGCCGCGCCCTGATTTTAGCGGCCGAGAAAGATTTTACCAAAAGAGGAGTCAAGCGTGTCGCTTTGAACGCGCGGCTAACACGCGACGATGCGCATAGGTTTTACGAATCACTTGGTTACGAGCGAAATGGCTGGCGATTCGTGAAGCAACTTCCGGCGGGGGATTGATCGGGCTCGACATGGTCAGGTTACGCGTTCTTGCGATTGCGGCAGTTATAATCGTTACCGTTCCACCTGCGCAGGCAGTCGATACTTCGGCTAACGCCGTGGAAACGGAGCCAGTCACTGTTACAGGCGAATCGACGGACTCGCTTATTTCAGTACCGCCGGAGCAATCAGCGAAGCAGAAGACGCAAATTCCGGGAGCCTTCACAATCAGGACGAATGACGACATGGATCTCGGTCGCGCGTCAAACTTTCAGGATTTATTACAACGAGTTCCAGGCGTTTTTCTTCAATCGGAAAATGGCATGGAGGTTTCAAAGGTATCGATTCGAGGATCCGGGATCACATCTGAAGACGAGCCGCTCGGTGTGATGTTTTTGATGGACGGCCTCAACTTCAACCAGGCGGATGGTGAGACCGTTCTCGAGGACATCGATATTGCCGCAATTAATTATGCGGAAGTTTTTCGCGGCGCCGATGCGTTCAGATATGGTGCGCTTACCCTTGGCGGGGCGATCAATCTCGTCCCGTTCACGGGCTACAACGTGGCGCCATTCCAGGTTCGTCTTGAAGGAGGAAGTTACGGCTTCTTTCGCGGTGATATGAGCGGTGGCGCAGTTCAAGGGCGATTTGATGAATACGGCGCAATTAGTTTTCGGGAGCGCGAGGGCTTTCGTGACCATAGCAGGGAGACCACCGAAATCTTTTTTGGAGATCTCGGCTACAAGTTCAACGACGAGGTTGAGAATCGTTTTTATCTGACCCTCGACCGGTTCGATCGGAATTTGCCTGGCGGTCTAACCAAGTCACAAATGGAAGACGATCCGATGCAGGCTAATCCGCTCGCAGTCATTCAGGATTGGAACAAGTCTTTGTCCAACGTTCGCATGGCAGACAAGCTATCCATTCAGACTGATCAGATTCAGTTTAGTGCCGGTGCATTCTGGTATCATCACGACGTCGAGAACCGCGGGTTTTTCTCAGCGGATTTCCGGGAAGGCATCGAGCAGTTTTATTCGGACAATGTTGGCGCCAACCTGCATCTGGTAAGCCGTCACCAACTCTTCGGCCTTCGAAACATCCTTACAATTGGTGTGAGCCCGCAGTACGAAAAAGAGCCAAGTGAAAACTACGAAAATATTTTCGGACACACAGGCGCAACTACCGCGCGAGGCACAGGCATTTCGGTAAATCTTCCAAGCTATTTCGATGATCAGTTGTATCTGACACAGCGGTTCTCGATCCTGGCCGGAGCGCAGGCCATCTTCGCGGAGCGTCATTTCATTGATGAGTTCGTGACCGACACCGAAGGAAATCAATCGCATCGGCAAAATTTTTGGGGATTCACTCCAAAGCTCGGCGCGATGTACGAAATCAATCCGAAAACACAGGCCTTTATTAATTTCAGTCGGACTTGGCAGCCGCCTTCTTTCGACAATATGGTCGAATTTACCGAAGACCCGAATTCCAGCGTTGTTTATACTCCGTTGCAGCCGCAGCACGCTTGGACCATCGAGATCGGAACTCGCGGAGAATATTCGCGGTTCCAGTGGGAGCTGTCGCTTTATCGCTCGTGGGTTCGCGATGAACTCCTCGAGATTAATGACGTTTTCGGAAATGATCTTGGGGCCAGAAACGTCCCACACACAATTCATCAGGGAATCGAGGCAGGCTTGGAAGTAGAACTATTTCGAGACATTTTGGTGCCGAAGCAGTCGAATCGCGCAGGCGATCGTGTGTCACTCGAACAGAGCTACACGCTGAACGATTTCCACATGGATGGGAACGCCATCTATGGTGACAATCGACTTCCGTCAATTCCGGTTCACGTTTATGAAGCGCAATTACTTTATCAAGCGCCGTCCGGTTGGTATGCGGGGCCAAATCTGCAATGCAACTTCTCACGCTACCCCGTTGATGAAGCGAACACGCTGTTTGCTGACAGTTATGTTTTGCTCGGTTTCCGCGCGGGATTTCGGCGCGCCAGCGGGTTCTCAGTTTTTGTCGATTGCAGGAACTTGACCAATCAAACCTATGCGGCTGCTGTCGATGTAATCGCGGACGCGCGCACGGAAGAGGATCCAGAAATTTTTCATCCGGGCGATGGCCGCTCTTTCTATGGCGGTGTTTCCTGGAGTTGGTGATCCGTCTCGTGCCGTTTCTCAGGAAATCCAGATCGTTTTCGTGTTCGTAAATTCACGGATGCCTGCGGCTCCTAATTCCCGGCCAAAACCTGAGCGTTTCACACCGCCGAATGGCAAACGCGGATCGGAGGCGACCATAGCGTTGATGAAAACCATTCCGGCGTCCAACGCCGATGCGAAGAGTTTTTGTTCCTCCCGATCTTGCGTCCACGCGCTCGAACCGAGGCCAAAAGTGGTATCGTTCGCGAGCTCGACAGCTGCATGGGCATCGCCCACGCGGAAAACAGCCGCAACCGGTCCAAAAACTTCCTCGCGATACGCAGGCGAATCTTTCGGCACATCAACAAGAACCGTGGGCTCATAGAAAAACCCTGGACTCTGAATTCGATTGCCACCGGTTAATAATTTTGCACCGGCAGCAATTGTTTTTTGCACCTGATTGTGAACGCCTTGCAGGATGTGTTCCGTCGCAAGCGGACCGAGCTCAGTGTCCGGATCCATCGGATCGCCGATCTTGAGCGTGCGCATCCGATCAACGAATTGCTGGAGGAATTGTTCGTAAATTTTATCGGCGATGATGAACCGCTTCGCTGCGATGCAGGACTGACCGGTGTTGATCGTGCGTGCCTTGACCGCGGTGTTCAACGCTAATTCGAAGTCTGCGCTCGGCATGAGGATAAATGCATCGCTACCGCCCAGCTCGAGCACGCTTTTCTTGATTTCTCGCGCCGCCGCGCTCGCAACGGCCGCTCCAGCTTTTTCGCTGCCTGTTACGGTCACGGCTTTGACGCGCGGATCTGTGATCAATTTTTCTACCGGGTCGGGCTCGATAAGCAGCGTTTGGAAAACGCCCTCTTTGAATCCGGCGCGGCAAAAAATGTCTTCGATAGCCAGCGCGCACTGCGGCACATTCGAGGCGTGCTTGAGCAAAGCGACATTGCCGGCAATCAAAGCAGGCGCTGCAAATCGAAACACCTGCCAGAAAGGAAAATTCCACGGCATGACTGCGAGCACGGGTCCGAGCGGTTGATATTCGACGTAACTTTCAGCCGCATCGGTCTGAGCCGGTTCTGCCTCGAGAAATCGCGCACCGTTCTCGGCATAATATCGACAACCACGCGCGCATTTTTCGATCTCCGCAAGGGAGTCGCGGAACAATTTGCCCATCTCAAGCGTGATGATCTCCGCGAACTTTTGCTTTTCCTGAAACAGCAACTCCGAAGCGGCCTCCAAGAGTTCTGCGCGCTCACTTAAACTGGTATGGCGATATTCCTTGAAGGCTGCATCGGCACGGGCCAGTCGCTTCTCAATTTCCGCATCATCTAACGGAGAGAATTCCTTCAGTCTTTCACCGGTCGCGGGATTGATTGATAAAATAGCCACGCCAGTATCATACATCCTGTTAATGGAGGGGCGAACTCCCGTGAGGGCAGCAGAGCTTCGCCTCCCATGCAGCCAGGACGCTCGCGCTGCTCTAAATTCGCAATCCTTTCGGAATCAGAACGCGATCGAGCAAATCAAAACACCATTGCACGAGCAGCGCGAGTACCGCAGCGGGAACTGCGCCCTCCAGAATGGTGACGTGATCGTTCAGGTTAAGGCCGCTGATGATCGGTTCGCCGAGTCCGCCGGCACCGATCAATGCCGCGAGCGTAGCGGTTCCGATATTAATCACAGCGCTGGTTTTGATTCCGGATAGAATCGAGCGCGACGCCATTGGCAGGTAAATCTTCCAGAGCCGGGCAGTGGAGCTCAGTCCCAAGGCAACCGCAGACTCGCGCAATGCTCGGGGGATGTCCTGCAAACCGGTCGCGGTGCTGCGCACGATCGGCAGCAAACCGTACAGAAACAGCGCAGCGATCGCAGTACGAATGCTAATGCCGAAGAACGGCAGGGGAACGAGTAACGCCAGCAACGCTAGCGACGGGATGGTTTGCACAACGCCGACGAAACCAAGAATAACATGCCCAACCGCACCGCCTCGACTCGCGAGAATGCCCAGCGGTATTCCCACAAGGATTGAAAGCAACAACGAGAATCCAGCCAGTTGCAGATGGCGAAGTGTCCAGCGCGCCAGCTTGCGCGGGAAAGACTCGCCAAACTCGGAATGCCCGGAGCGCCCGGAAACTCGCGGCACTGAGGTCGCTCCCACGTTGAAGTACAAATCTGCCGCTCTTGCGTAATCCTTTGTGCGCTCAGCTTCCGCGTTGAGCCGAATCATTCGCGTCTCGTCCAGTGTGTTTTCCAAACGCCGCAGCGCAGCGATTGCATCCTTACGTGTGGAGGATCGAAACAAGAAAACCGCCTCATATTTCGGAAAGAAGTGGAGATCGTCCTCCAGAACGACCAGATCATTCTGTTCTATTTTCGCATCTGTTGAGTAGGCGTCTTTGACGTCGATAGATCCGTTTGTGAGCGCGCTGTAACCGAGGGAATGATCGATGCCGATGATGTTCTCGTGTGGTAAGCCATAGCGCTGGCGCAATGGCCGCCAGCCATCCTGCCTTTCAAGAAACTCATGTGTGAGCCCGAATTTGAGATCAGGAAATTTTTGGAGATCGCTGATTGTGCGGATCCCAAGTCTTTGCGCTTCGCTGCGTCTCATGACCAGCGCGTAGGTATTGTTGAATCCCAGCGGAGCCGTCATACCGACGCCAAGGTTTGCAAGAGATTCCCGAATTTCATCGATCGACACGTTTGAATCGCTCTTCAGAATTTCGGTTGCGATGGTTCCGGTATACTCGGGATAAACGTCGATCTGTCCTCCTCGAAGCGCTTCCCAGAGTATGATTGTGCCACCCATTCCCTGGCGATGTTCGGCGGGAATCCCCGCGTCGGTCAGGGTCCGCTTGGCAATTTCGCCGAGCACATAAGATTCGGTAAATTTTTTCGAACCGATCGCGACCGGTGTGGCAGCGGCAGATGCCATGCTGGCAAGCGAAAATATAGCCATCAAAAAGAAGCACGGGAACATTGGATCCGCGGAGCGCACGCGCCTGGCGGGCTGTTTTCGGCGCCCTCGCCGAAAACCTTCTGGAAAATCCTGGCGTACGCTTGGAGTGCTCTTGAGGAGGGCGCCGAGCGCTGCACGCGAGTGCGCGTGCGCTGCCCAAATTGGCCGGCATGTGGTTGTGCAGTTCACAAAAATCGCTGCGCGTTGATGAACTCGGACACGAACGGATCGGCAGGTCTTTCGCGCAGGTCGGCTATCGTGCCTCGTTGTACGATGCGGCCTTCGTTCATGAGCACGATCTCGTCAGCGAAGTAAATTGCCTCCGACAAGTCGTGAGTCACGAAGACCACTGTTTGACGAAGCCGTGTGAAGATTTCCCGAAGATCTTTTTGCAACGAGGCGCGCACCAACGGGTCGAGTGCACCGAGCGGCTCATCGAGCAATAACAACTCTGGCGAAAGCATCAACGCGCGCATTAAACTTACACGCTGACGTTGGCCACCCGAGAGTTCCACCGGATAGCGGGAGAGCAGGTTTGGTGAAAATCTTGTCAGCTCGGATAATTCCGTGAGCCGGTCGTGCGTTTGTTTTTCGGGTTTTCCAATGTGACGCGCCATCAAAAGAACATTGGCCCGAGCGGTTAGATGAGGGAAAAGACCGCCTTCCTGAATCACGTAACCGATACGGCGCCGCAAAGCATCGATGTTATCGCGAGTAACCGGTTCGCCATCTAACTCGATCGAACCCGAATCCGGTTCGATTAGACCAATGATCAGTCGCAGCAAGGTTGACTTTCCACAGCCACTTGGTCCGATAAGCACTGTGGTTTTGCCGCGGTCCAAAGAAAGACTCGTTAGGTGCAGCGCAACGTCCTCACCGTAGCGTTTACTGACTTCGATAAGTTGAACCAGCGCGCTCATAAAGTAGCGCGAGCCTCCCGGCTTGCGCCCTCAGTTTCGTCGCGAAGGGGACGCATGCACTAGCTTGTCAGGACGCAAGCGAGGACGCATGCGCTAACTTGTGAAATAGAACACACCAAATAAAGCGGCCGCGTCGGTCCACATGCGCACAAAGTGGAACCCGGCTTTGGCAGCCAACCGCGCAAACTCGTCTGGCGCGTATTTATAAGAAAATTCCGTGATGATTTTCTCTTCGCGACTGAAATGGAATTTGTGTTGATTGAGATGGACAAACTGATCCGTCTCACTGACGAGATGCATTTCAATCCTGCCGGCATCTGAATTGTAGATTGCCCGGTGGCTCCAGCGATCCAGATCGAAGTCTGCGCCTAATTCGCGATTGATACGTCGCAGCAAATTCAGGTTAAATTGCGCAGTGACGCCTGCGCGGTCGTTATATGCCGCTTCCAGCACCCGGCGATCTTTCTTCAAATCGACGCCGATAAGCAGTCCGCCGCCTCCGCGGCAGACATTCGCGACGCGTCGCAAAAACTCCGCAGCTTCATCGGGCTCGAAGTTCCCGATCGTCGATCCCGGAAAATAGACAATGTTTCGCGCAGGCTTGCGACTGGGGCGGGGCAACACCACAGGTTGCAAGTAGTCCGCACAGACCGGCAGGATTTCCAGATTGGGAAAAATTTTGCGGAATAGAGCAGTCGACTCGCGCAGTTGTTGCTCCGAGATGTCGACGGGGACATAAACGGCAGGATTGTCGAGCGCTTCGATCAGAATCCGCGTTTTTGTGCCGGCGCCGGTGCCAAGTCCGATTAATTGAACGTCCGGCCCGAGTTCAGACGCGATGTCGGTGCGATTTCGATCGAGGATGTCGATCTCAGTCCGGGTAACGTAATATTCAGGCAGCTCGCAGATCTTTTGAAAGAGCACCGCACCCTCCGCATCATAGAAATATTTGCAAGGGATCGTGCGCGGATTGGATGACAGACCGGCAATAACATCTGCCTGAAACTCCGCCGCTTCTGGTGCGGAAACATGGGGCAAGGTCGTAATTGAATCTGCGGTCATTGTGGAAATTCAAAGCGGCGCGGCCCGCGGTCGCGCTCTGCCAGTTCATTCCGGGTCGCGTGCGAGTCTGATCCCTGTAAACTGCCAGCGTTTTTCCGGTTGAAAGAAATTGCGATATGTGCGCCGGATATGAGTACGCGAGGTGGCACAGGAACCACCGCGAAGTACGTATTGGTTGCACATGAATTTGCCGTTGTATTCGCCCAGCGCTCCGGGAACAGCGCGATAGCCGGGGTAAGGCGAGTAGGCGCTGCGTGTCCATTCCCAAACGTCGCCGAACATTTGTTGAAGGAATCTGTCGCGGTGATCCGTTGAGACATCCGTTTTCGCCTCGGATACGGCGGCCGGGTGAAACAATTCGGTCTCTACGAAATTGCCTTCAATTGGACAATCCAACGCTGCGCGCTCCCACTCGAACTCTGTCGGGAGGCGAGCGCCAGCCCAGTTGGCATACGCATCGGCCTCGAAATAGCTCAGGTGCGTACCCGGCTCGGATTGATCGATGGGCCGCAGACCGGAGAGTGTGAAATTCCACCAGGCGCCATCGCGTTTTGTCCAGTAGAGCGGCGCATTCCAGCGTTGTTCATTCACTGTGATCCAGCCTAACGATAACCAGAATTCCGCTCGCTGATATCCATTGTCCTCGATGAAGGCGATGTATTCGCCATTTGTGACCGGTCGCGAGGCGAGGGAGAACGCAGGAACCAGGGCTCGATGGCGTGGACCTTCGTTATCGTACGCGAAGCCGCGGCCGTCGTGGCCAATGGCGACGACAGCTTCATCAAAATCGATGAACTGGAGGGAAGAACTCTGTGAGCTCAGCGTCCCAGAGCTCAGCCCTCTATTTTTCGCCGCTCGAAACACAGGATGGAGCGGATTTTGCGCGAACACGTGCTTGATGTCGGTGATGAGCAACTCCTGATGTTGCTGCTCATGATGAATACCGAGAATAAGAATCGGCTCGATTTCATTGAGCAAATCTTCATCGGCATTTGAGAGCAGATCGTCGACGTGTGAATCGATCGAGGCGCGGTAACGCTTTGCTTCGCTCACCGTGGGACGCGAGATCAATCCGCGCAGGTCGCGCCGATGCATATCGCCCGCAGCGTTGTAGTAGGAATTGAACAGGTACGCGTACTCTGGAATTTCTGCGCGATATCGAGGGAGGAATTTTTTCAAAACGAATGTTTCGAAAAACCACGTGGTATGCGCGAGATGCCATTTTGTCGGACTGACGTCCGGCATGGATTGCACGACGCAATCTTCGGGTTCGAGATTGATACACAACGCGTCGGTAAAATTTCTGATTTGATGAAACCGATCGCGCAAATCCTCGACATGCGGTTGCTTCGCCGGGAAGAGAGATCGTTGTTCCGCCGCGGTCGTGGAGGAGGTCTCAATGGAGGTCGCGTTCAAGGATTTTCTCCCTCTTGCTCCAGTTCTTCGCGCCGCGCTTCGAGCATCTGGTCGTGAGTGGCTTCCTCAATGCCTTCGATCACGAGATGCTCACCGACAGTCTCCTCTTCCTCAGTACCGGGACGCGGTATGCGGTGGCCTTTGGAACTGGCGATAACACTCCATTCTTCAGTCATCTCGGCGTTATCCGGAGTTTCTTCGGGAGGCACATTATTCTCCTCGCCCATCAGCTCGTGCCGCGCCTGTGCCCAATCAGCTTGGGTGAACTCATCAGGATTGCGTTCGTCGATCATCGCGATTTCCCGGGCGCGCCGTTCGACTTCCTGAGGTGACGGTGCGCCGATTCCATTGCCGTGCTCGGAGATTTTTCCTGGAGGTTGTGGCGAGTAATCGTTCATAACGAGGCTCCGAAAAGCGCAGTGGTATTTTCGCTGTACACTTTGGACTACAGATTGAGGCCTTGCAATACAACTACGGAAAACAGCCTGCCGATAGATGCATAGGAAAGATATCGTTCAGCTATCTGATGGTGGCGTTCTTGCGTTTCAAGAATACGGCGAAGTAACCGGCACGCCGGTGTTATTCTGCCACGGGTGGCCGAGTTCGCGCACGATGGCGCAACTGGCAGACCAACCAGCGCGCGCTCTGGGTATTCGCATTGTTTCACCTGATCGGCCGGGCATCAGCACCTCGAGCCTCCATCTCGATCGAAAGTTGAGCGACTGGCCGCTCGTTGTCGAACAACTCGTTAACGACCTTGGGATTGACGAATTCCGAATCCTCGCGATTTCTGGTGGAGCGCCCTACGCCTATGCAGCCGCGGTCGCGATGCCCGAGCGGGTGCGCGCAATCGCGATCGTCGGCGGAGTGATTCCGTTTGCTGAGTTGAACGATTTTAAGGGTTTACTGCCGCTTTATCGTTGGATGCTCGCCTTTTATCGAAATCGGCCGCGAGTGTTGCGGCGATTGTTTCGCCTCGCGCAACCGTTCCTGGCGGTTCGCGCGCCGATCCGCCTTCGTCCGCTGCTTTTGAAGATGCTGTTGTTGCGGCCGTGCGATGCCGCGAGCTTGCGCGACGATGCAGCTTTCGAAGCGATTTTTGAGAGCCAACGGCGCGCCTGGCGCGGATCGGCAGAAGGAGTAATGATCGACGCGCAAATTTATGCGCAACCATGGGGATTCGCGGTTGAAGATGTGCAGGTGCCCGTTCGACTTTGGCATGGCGTGGAAGATCGCGCTTTCGCCGTTGTGCTGGCGCAGGAAATTGCCAGCCGCTTTCCAGATTGCAAAGCCCGATTCGTGCCTAACGAAGGACATTACTCTCTGCCAATTCGCCATATGCACGACATTCTTGAGGATTTAATTTCCGTTTAACCGAAATTCTAATCACGTGAAATCATCTTCAGGGCGAGCACCCGATCCGACGCAGACAACGGGACCCATAACAAATCGAAGCCTCGGTCCCACATTTGATAGGCGAGTGAAAAAGTTAGTTCGCGATTGGGGGGCACAAAAATCTGCGCCGCTCATCGAGGAAATAATTACCACGGCGCTGGAGATTGCTCGCGACGAAATGACTGCATCGGAGCTCAAACTGATCAACCGTTCTGCTAAAGAGATCCGCTCGGCAGCGAGGATTTTCGCGCCGTTCAAGCATTTGCGAAAAGTGGTCGTCTTCGGGTCGGCCCGTAGTGAGGCTGATTCACCCGATTACAAGATGGCTACAGATTTCGCCTGCGAAATGGTCAAACAAGGCTTCATGCTGATCGCAGGCGGCAACGAAGGAATCATGGGAGCTGTGCAGAAGGGGGCTGGGCGCGCACATAGCTTTGCGCTTGGCGTTCGACTGCGCTCGGAGCAGCGAGTAGGCGAACCTGTCGAGAGCGATCCCAAGCTGGTGACACTGAATTACTTCTTCACTCGCAAGTTGAGTTTCGTGAAGGAGGCGCACGCGTTCGCGCTGCTCCCGGGCGGTTTTGGCACGATGGATGAAGCCTTCGAGGTGCTCACGCTGATGCAAACCGGCAAGGCACGCATTGCCCCGATTGTGCTGTTAAACCGGCCACGCGGAAAATATTGGGAAGCATGGACGCAATTTCTTTCGGAGCGCCTGCGCAAAAGCGGATTCATTTCAAAAGAAGACTTCGCGTTTTTCAAAATCAAACATAGCGCGCAGGAGGCCGCAGAGGAGATCACGCAGTTCTACAAGGTCTTCCATTCCGCGCGCTGGGTAGAGGATTCCTACGTCATCCGTCTGAATCGTCCGTTATCGGACAAGGCGATTGCGGACCTGAATAAGCAATTCAAAGATACCGTGCGCTCGGGCCAAATTGTCCAGCATCTTGCGCCAGGAGACGGGGAGGATGAGCTGGAGTATCCCGGCCTGCCCCGGCTGATGTTTACTCCGGTTCGGAGCAGATTTGGCCGATTCCGTCAGCTGATTGACGCGATCAATTGTTCGAGGCTAGTTGAGCCTTCCTGATGGAGGGCGGGGCTCCTGCGACGCCGGGCTCGGAGGAGTTCGCCCCTTCATTGGGCGCTTATGGCGAACGATCTTGAAATCGGCGCGTAGCTTTGCGTCCATCATCTTGTCGAATGAAAAGTTTTCGGTCGCGTAGCGGAGACCGTTCGCTGCGCAACGCGCCGCGAGTTCCGGATCAGAAATGAATTCCAGAATCGCAGAGGCCAATGCCTGAGGGTTTCCCGGTTCGATGAGAAGACCATTCTCGCGATCGCGAACAATCTCTGGAATATCTCCCACTTTTGTCGCGATCACAGGCCGTCCGCTGGCGAACGCCTCACGCAAAACAATGGGGGACGCCTCGGTACGCAGC
Source organism: Chthoniobacterales bacterium (assembly GCA_025935755.1). Taxonomy (GTDB): domain Bacteria; phylum Verrucomicrobiota; class Verrucomicrobiia; order Chthoniobacterales; family UBA10450; genus Udaeobacter. The sequence continues at coordinate 28,073 of JAICUQ010000016.1, forward strand.
GACACGATCACAATCATGTCGCACGCTGCGAAAACCTCCGGCGTATCCCAGCGATAACCAGCCATGATTATCTTGTCCGCGAGTCCTGCGCGATCGATTGCATTTCTCACATTGATGCCGCGCTTCAAAATACCGGTGCCCTGGCCGACCACGACGAAGCGCGCATCGGGACGTTTCTGCAACACCAACGGCACCGCCTTGACCAACTCAAGTTGACCTTTGTCCGGGCGAATCATCCCGATGTTTCCGATCAACGGGATCTCGTCAGCGATGCCGAGTTCGCGGCGAAATTTTACACCGTCGCGAGGAGGCTTGAATTTTTGCAAATCGACGGCTGAACCGATGACTTCAATATTTGCCGCATCAATCCCGTGTTCTTCGACCAACTGCCGTTTGATCACCGAAGCGTCGGCAACAATCTGTGAACAGCCGTGCTTGAAAACAAATGCGCGACTTCGGTTCCCGATTGGATCGGTGATGCAGCGCGCCCGGCTCAATGGGATTCCGCAAAGGAAAAGCGGCAGGCAGATCCAGTGGTCCTTTGAACTGTATGTCTTGAGCAGATCGATTTTGTTTTTGCGGCAAAATTTCCAGAGTCGCAACGAGCAGATCGGGTCAAACCGGTTAACGAGTGGCATTGTGACCATCCGGGTGCCGAGCTCCAATGCCTTCGAGTGCACCTGACTGTCTGGATTGCAGATTAACCATGCTTCATGCCCGTGTGCATTGAGCCAATTGATTTCGAGACAGGTGCGATATTCCTGTCCACCCCAGCTGCGGCTGCTCTCTACGTAGAGAATATTCACGTCGAACCTCGCGGCGCTGCGCCGCTGGACATCTACGCAGCCGCGGCCCGTTTTTCGAGAATGTAATCGTGAATCGTGTTGACAGTCCGAAGTGCTTTTCCGGCTACATCGGAATTCGGGACGCCGACGCCAAAGGTTTTTTCCATACTCACGACGAGCTCTAAGGCGTCAATGGAATCAAGGCCAAGACCATCCGGGCCAAAGAGCGGCAGCTCATCACCGATCTGTTCGGGCGTAACTTGTAGCATCAAATTTTTGACCAGCATCTCCTTGATTTGGGCCCGCAAATCCGGCTCAGACATAAACGAGCGGGGATTTTGCCGTAAATTGCGTGTTCGGTCAAACGTGCAGAACGTTTAAAGAAATTTCGCCAAAGCGATGCGAACACGCGTGGCGATCCTGGAGCTTGCGCAAAACAAGTAGCGCTAAGACCGTTTGGCACGAAATGCGATGCGTTCCCCGCATCGCTTCAGACCTAGACCTGATCGGCTTTGTCACCTGGGGTGACCGCTGCACTCGGCTGTGGCGCACTCACGTTAGCAGCGCTCTGACTATTACCTCGCGCGACGGTCGACTCGGCCGGTTTCAATTCAGGCTTTGCGATTTGCGTATCAGACTTTCCAGCCTTGTGCAGTTCGTCGTTGAACTCATCCTTCGCTTTTTGGAATTCTTTCACAGCCTGACCCATTCCGCGGGCTAGTTCGGGTAATTTTTTTGCTCCGAATAGCACCAGGATGATCAAGAGGATGACGATCAAATCCGGGCCGGCCAAGTTCATGAAGCTGGCGAGGAAGCTCATTTCAACTCCCAACATCAGACCGTTTCTCCGACTTGCAAGGGCTTTCGCGAGGTGGACAGGTTTTTGCCCGCGGACTGTCTAAGGTTGACAGGCGGAGCGCCATGGGAAAGCATTCCCCCGTATGCGCCCTATCTGGAAAGGCAGCATCAGTTTCGGGTTGGTCTATATTCCGGTTGCGGTTTATCCCGCCACCAGGGAGGAGAAGCTCAGTTTCCGGCAGCTTCGTTCCAGCGACCTCAGTCCGATCAAATACAAAAAGGTTGCGGAAGCGGATTCGAAAGAAGTTCCAGCCGACCAGATCGTAAAAGGCTTCGAATACGAGCGCGGTCGATATGTAGTAATGAAGGATGAGGATTTCGAAAAGGTGCGCATCGAGTCCACACATTCGATCGACATCACTGATTTCGTCGATTTGGATCAGGTCGATCCCAAGTTCTTCTACAAGCCGTATTTTCTTGAGCCGCAAAAGGGCGGCGAAAAAGCGTACGCAGTTTTACACAAGGCGCTCAGCGGCACCGGCAAAATTGGTATTGCCAAAGTGGTAATCAGCAATCGCGAGCACCTGGCTGCTGTGAAACCCGACGGGTTGTTCCTGGTTTTGGAGCTGATGCATTTTGCCAGCGAAATTTTGAGCGCGGATGTGCTGCAAAACGGTTCGAAGGCTGCAGTGACTGACAAAGAGCTGAAAATGGCGCAAGCCCTGATCGAAAGCATGAGCGAAGTCTGGGAACCGGAGAAATACCGGGACGAATACCGTACGGCGTTGATGGAAATCATCGAGCAAAAGGCACAGCACAAGGAAGTTGCGGCAAAGGCGCCGGCTGCTCCTGCGCCGACCAACGTTGTTGATCTGGTAAAGGTGTTACAAGACAGCCTGAACCGGTCACAATCGGTGAAACAGAAGCGCCCATCTGCTCGAGACGGAGCGCGCCGGTCCACGAATACTCTCGTCAAACAGCGCCGACGTGCAGGAGCACTCGGCTAGCTTTTCAACGAGCGAGGGCTGGCCAGCCATCGCACGACATCGACGGCTGCCCAAGCCGTCGCTCTTGATCGAGGTTGCAAATCCAACAACTGCGATTACATTCAGCGCTCTTTATGGCTAAGACAGCCTGGATTAACCGCAACGACCGCAAACGCGCAACAGCGAAAAAGTACGCTGCATTGCGCGCCGAGCTGAAGGCGAAAAAAGACTACGCTGGCCTGGCGCAATTGCCGCGTGACGCGAGTCCAACCCGTATAGTGAACCGTTGCCTGGTCAGCGGTCGCCGGCGCGCTTTCATTCGTCGGTTTAAGATGTCGCGTCTGGCTTTTCGCGAGCTGGCTTCGCAAGGTCTGATTCCTGGTGTAACCAAGTCTAGCTGGTAGACTTAGCCGCACCGCTTTGCCACGCGTTAGCCGGACGCGTCCGAGCTGCGACAGATGAATTTTGTAATGCCTCCCCTGGTTCTCACCTCAGTTGCTGAAATCGTACCGCAGCACTGGGAGCCACCGATGGTGTTGTTCGGCAAACTACTGGCCATCGCGGTGCTTGTACTGCTCAACAGCTTTTTCGTCGCCGCCGAGTTCGCGCTCGTTAAAGTTCGTACCAGCCATCTGAAAACCATGGCTGCCAGCGGCAGCAAGCGGGCAGGTGTGCTACGCGCGATTAAAGACAATCTGAACGCCTATCTTTCCGCCTGTCAGGTCGGAATAACCATGGCAAGCCTTGGTCTCGGCTGGCTTGGAGAACCTTTCCTGGCGCGAATGCTTCAGCCATTTTTCGCATTAGCGGGAATCGAATCCGCCGGCGTGATCAAATCGGTTTCGTTTATCATGGCGTTTTCGGCGATCACCTTTTTGCACATTGTGCTAGGCGAGCAAGCGCCGAAAATTCTGGCGATCCGCAAAGCGATGCCTTCTGCGCTGTTCGTCAGCGCGCCGCTCCGATTGTTCTATGTAATCTTCAAACCGGCGATCGGACTCCTGAACGCTGCGAGCAACTGGGTGCTCCGGCGGATTCTTCGCGTCGAACCGATTGCCGAAGGAGAACTGGCACACAGCGAAGAAGAACTGCGCTTGATTGTACGGGAAAGTGAAAAGTCAGCGGAGGTAACGCCGCTTGGCCGTGAACTCGTGTTTAACGTTCTCGATCTGCGCGATCGCGTCGTGCGCGATATCATGACGCCGCGCGGCGACATCGTTTACCTGGACGTGGAAGACGATTTCGAAACGAACATGAAAAAGGCAATCGAATCGCAGCACACGCGGTTCCCATTATGCCGCGAAAATCTGGATAATACGATTGGCCTCCTTCATATCAAGGAGCTGCTTCCCATGATGCGCGATCCGCATCCCGATTTGATGAAGATCAAACGCGAGTTGCATCCCGTCCCGGAGATGATGCCGTTAGAAAATCTGCTCAGGCTGTTTTTGGGCAAACATGCTCATCTCGCGATCGTGGTGGATGAATTTGGAGGAACCGTTGGGCTCGTGACGTTGGAAGATGTCATGGAGGAACTTGTCGGTGATATTCAGGACGAGTTCGATTTCGAAAAGGAAGAGTTTCGCAAAATCAACGCTAACGAATTCAGCGTAGACGGAGCGCTTGGCCTGTACGAGCTCAACGATTTGGCGAAGCTTGACCTGGAAAGCCCCGACGTAAGCACCATCGGCGGGTACGTGACACATCTGCTGGGACATCTGCCGAAGACCGGCGAGCAGGTTAAAATCGAGAATTACCTTGTTACGGTTTCCGAAGCCGACAATCGTAGGGTAAAACAGCTACATTTCAAAAAATCGAGCGATGCTGCTTCCGCCGCTCCCGTGACAAGCTCCCGGAATTCTTAGCGGAACTTTACCGCTGCTAAGCGGTTTGCAATTGGGCTCGCAAAGCGGGTCTGCGCCGCAACTGCTTTGTGAGCGCCGCAATCGCGCGCTGCGTGGAGGGGCTGATATGGTGCTCCATACCCTCCACATCCTGATCAATTACCCGGTCCTCAACACCAAGCAGTCTGAGAAACTCAGTCAGCAACTTGTGCCGTTCGGCGATCCGGCTGGCCAGTTTCTTACCGGCAGCCGTTAAGATAAGGCCACGGTATTTTTCGTATTTGAGGAGCCCCTCGGCATCGAGCCGTTGAACCATGTTCGTGACGCTAGCCTGTGAAATCCTCAAGGCAGCCGCGATATCGATGACTCTGGCGTATCCCTTCGAATTGATGAGTTCAAGAATCCGCTCGAGGTAATCCTCAACAGCAGTGGAAGTGCCGGAGGTTTGGAACGCCTTCTTGTTTCGCATGGCGCGCAACATATAAGACGTCGTGATTAACGTCAACAAATAAACATTGTGTATTGACAGAATCACAATACATAATAACTAAATTAGGCTAACCTAATTCTCTGTTACCAATATTCATGGCGCATCCCGAAATCGTGACGACGGCAAAAGGTCGCGCGGCCTGGCGACGGAGCGGGGGGCAGGCTTCTCTGCCCGAAGTACATCGGACTATCGTCGTGCCACGGACTGCCTCTTTTTGGCGAAAGCTCATGGCGTTTTCCGGGCCGGGATTTCTTGTTGCAGTCGGATACATGGATCCGGGTAATTGGGCGACCGATCTGGCAGGCGGCGCACGGTTTGGCTACTCGCTTCTGTCCGTCATTATGATTTCGAATCTGATGGCGATATTGCTGCAGCACTTATGCATCAAACTCGGCGTCGCCACGGGCCGCGATCTCGCCCAGGCGTGCCGGGATCATTATCCACTTCCGGTAGTTTGGTTTCTGTGGGTTCTGTGTGAGATTGCGATCGCGGCGTGCGACCTGGCTGAAGTAGTCGGCTCGGCCATTGCCCTGCAACTACTGTTCGGGATCCCGCTCGTATGGGGATGCCTCATCACCGCACTCGATGTGCTGGCTGTGCTGTATCTCCAAAACAAAGGCTTTCGTTATGTCGAAGCGCTTGTGATCACGCTCATCGCCACCATCGGAGCTTGTTTCGCGCTGGAGCTATTTTTTTCCCAGCCGAGCCTCGCGGGAGTTGCGCTCGGTTTTATCCCCGGGCCGCACATCGCCACAAACCAGCAAATGCTTTACGTCAGCATCGGCATCCTCGGAGCCACGGTTATGCCGCACAATTTGTATTTGCATTCCTCCATTGTGCAGACACGTAAATTCGAGCAAACGCCGGAGGGCAGACGGGAAGCTATCAAGTTTGCAACGATCGATTCGAGTGCCGCACTGATGTTCGCATTGTTCATCAATGCTGCGATCCTGATCCTTTCCGCGTCAGCTTTCCACTGGTCCGGCCATCAGGATGTAGCCGAAATCCAGGACGCGTACAAACTTCTCAGCCCGTTGCTGGGGGTAGGCTTGGCAAGTGTCCTGTTTGCGGTCGCGTTGCTCGCGTCCGGACAAAATTCAACTCTGACAGGGACGCTTGCTGGTCAGATCGTGATGGAAGGTTTCCTCAACTTCAGAATCACGCCCTGGCTGCGCCGGCTGATCACGCGCCTCATAGCGATTGTCCCCGCAATCGTGGTGATCGGTTTTTTCGGTGAAAGCAAAACGACCGAATTGCTGATTGCCAGCCAGGTTTGCTTAAGCATGCAACTCGGGTTCGCGGTATGGCCGCTCATGCGGTTTACCGATGAGAAGGGGAAGATGGGTGAATTCGTGAACCCCGTGTGGATAAAAATTCTGGGCTGGGCGACTGCCGGTATTATTATCGTGCTGAACATGAAGCTGCTCCTGGACACGTTTTTGCCGCAGTCGCTTCTCAAGGTGTTTTATGGTTCTCTCGGGCTCCCGGTTCCTGAGTAACGAATCCGGAAACGGAATTAGCATCGTGGTTTTGACGACTTATCTGCCGAACCATTCGGATTCGTAGTGCCATGTACAGTCATATTCTGATTCCACTTGAGAACAGTCCCGCCGACGCGACGATCCTGACGCACATCAAGCCATTGGCACGCATGACCGGCGCAAAGTTGCTGCTTGTGCACGTGGCTGACGGGTGGGTGGCACGCAATTTCAATCAACTTCAACTGGCCGAAAGCCAGGAAATGAAAGAAGACCGCGCATACCTGGAGAAGCGGAAACTTGAACTAACCAGCGAAGGCTTTTCATGCACCGCGGTGCTGGCATTGGGCGAACCATCCGATGAAATCATCAAGCTCGCGCGCGAGAAAGATGTCGACCTGATCGCCATGACCACACACGGACACCGTTTCATCAGCGATGTTCTGTACGGGGCGACTGCCGACAAAGTGCGTCATGCGGTCGACATCCCTGTTCTGTTAGTGCGAGCGAAATAAGTGCCCGGCATTTGTGGCAAACGCTTGTTCGGCCGATTCCGCGCTTGACACAACTGCCGCTGTAACGACGTAAACACGCATGAAGGTCCTGTTCCTGACTAACGAGTACCCGCCAAACATTTATGGCGGTGCAGGCGTTCATGTTGGCTATTTGTCACAGGAGTTGGCGAAAACGATGCCGGTCGAAGTGCGATGCTTTGGCGATCAGCACCTGGAGCAAGGCAATCTCAAGGTCATTGGCTTCCAACTCGACGCGAGTAGTTTCACCTGCCCAAAGCCGTTGCGTTCCGCATTCGGCGCAGTGCGACGTTGCACAGACTTCAACACGATGAACATCGACTCCGACCTCGTGCATTGTCACACGTGGTACACCCACTTCGGCGGAATCCTGGCGAAAAAAAATTACGCGCTACCTCTCGTGATCACTGTTCACTCGCTCGAGCCGCTGCGACCATGGAAACGCGAGCAGCTCGCCGGCGGATACGACTTCTCACTTTGGGTCGAAAAGACAGCGTTGGAAATGGCAGACGCGATCATTGCAGTTTCCCGTGCGACCAAAGAGGACATCGAACGTCTTTTCAATGTCGATCCTGCTCGCGTAC
>JAICUQ010000049.1 GCA_025935755.1 Chthoniobacterales bacterium
ACTGGTGGGACAATCTTGATTTCAGGGTACGAAACAAAATTCGCAAAGCTGTTAAAAGCGGCGTTGATGTCCGCATTGCAACATTGAATGAGGAGTTCGCCGCGGGGGTCGAAGCCATCTACAACGAGTCGCCCATCAGACAGGGACGGCAGTTCAACTACTATGGTTACGATGCACCCACCATCTACATGGACCTGCAATCCCTCGTCGATCGATCTTATTTCATCGGCGCATACCATGGAGATGAACTTTTGGGATTTGCAAAGCTCTTCCACGGAAATGGTGTTCTGCGCACGGTCCATATCATTGCCAAACTGGCGCATCGCGATAAACCGGTTCAGGACGCCCTGATTGAGCGCGCCGTTCAGATCTGCGAAGAGAAAGGCATCGAGTATTTGCAATATGGCTCATGGAGTGAGGGTGGCTTGGGCTCATTCAAAATGAAGCATGGCTTCAGGAAATTCGATTATTCGCGTTACTACGTCCCACTGACCTGGCGCGGGCGTGTTGCATTGCGATTTCGGCTACATCACGGCGTCAAAGGATGGTTATCGGAGGACTGGGTCAGCTCCTTGAGAAATATTCGAAATACTTGGAACCATTCTCGATACAGCAGGCTTTCGCGCATGACTCGCCCTGTGGCGCATCGCGCCTAAGACCAAAATGATTTGTTACAGAGGAGAGGTGGCTGAGTGGCCTAAGGCAGCATTCCGAAAAGGAGGCTATGCGATAACTCGCATCGGAGGTTCGAATCCTTCCCCTCTCCGGTATATTGAAACATAATTGTTAGAGCTTTGTAAGTTAAGCACAATCAAAGAAGCGTATTTGATGTGCTTCAGGATCGGCAGCTCATGGCAAAGGCAATTCTCTCAGGTTGTCAATTGCCGGTGTAGCTCAAGCCTAGAGCAGCTGATCTGTAATCAGCAGATGGAGTGTTCAATTCCTCCCGCCGGCTCAAGATCATTTTGATTGCGTGCAGCAGTTGTTACTCCGAGCCAAAAACGAGGTCGCAATCGTCGTGAACAGACTCTCTTCAAGCGTTTTGGCGCGACCGCGCAATTTACCAACCTTCCTCGGCATCGGCTCGATGCGGTGCGGTTCCACATGGTTGTACCAGGTGCTTAGGTGTCACCCCGACATCCAGTTAGCCACGTGCAAAGAGATGGACTTTTTCTTCATGCGCAAAATGCTGAAGCATGACCTGGATTGGTATCAGAACCATTTTGTGACACCGGCCCACGCCGGGCCGAAACCGATTCGCGGCGAGATCTCACCTTTATACGCTCGCTTGAAGAGCTGGCAGGTTAAGCGCATTGCTGCCTTACTCCCGAAGGCTCGGATCGTCCTTACGCTGCGGCATCCGATCGAACGGGTGTGGTCGCAAGCAGTGTACGAATTCGGGCATCGAAGTCACCGGGACGTGCGGAAAGTGCGGGCCGTTGAATTTCTTCGGCAGGTCGAACGTCAACGCAGCAGATTGTCGTCGGATTACTGCCGGATGATTAAAGTTTGGTCCGATGCGTTTGGATCGGACGCGCTATACGTCGGATTGTTTGACCTGTTACGCGACGATCCGCAAACCTTTATCAATCCAATCTTGAAGCACATCGGCGCATCCACGCCATGGTTGCTGCCATCAGAATTTGTTCAAAAGCGCGTCTGGGCAACGAAGACTTTGGTGCAGCACGATCGAGAAATTCCGGACCTGGTACGTTGGTATATCGCGGACCGCGAGCTCGAGCCCACTCAGCGGCTGAACGAGCTCCTTGAGGGTCGAGTTTCGCATTGGGTGAATGAACTTCGCGATATTCGTGGCGAGACGCGTCTTCGGTGGCGAATGTTAAAGCACTTGAATCGCAGTGTGCTATCCGTACCGGAAACGCTGGCCTACGAAGCATACCATGTGATGCTTGACTTAAGGCTGTTACTACGATGGCAGCATTTACGCAGCATTTATCGCTTTGAACGGGACATCGATAGCCCGAATTTGAACCTGCAGAATTCATACTAGCCAGGATGTCAGCACTAGCTGGATTTATAGGGAAACAGCGGCCTCCGGTACAAGGGAACGTCATCTCGAAAATGCTGGCCGCGATGTCGCGTGAATCCGACACGACTCTTAACACGCGATTTCTTCCTGGTGCTGGATTAGAACTGGGGTGGTTGTCGGCGTCTGGATCGAACAACGAATGCACCTTTGTTTCGGATCGGGAAAACACACTGTTTCTGCTGCTGAGAGGAGAACTGTTTTCAGGTGATGAAATCGGAACGAATGGCTCTTGCACCCGCAGAGCGGCGGCGCACTTGGTGTCTCAAGTGATGTCGTCTGACCCGGGAGCATTGTTGAACCTTAATGGGTGGTTTAGCGGCATCCTCGTAGACGCACGTGCTAATACAGTCATCTTGTTCAACGATCGATACGGGTTGGGAAAAATCTACTACCACGAGGCGCCGGACGGATTCTTTTTTGCGTCGGAAGCAAAGGCTCTCCTAAGCGTGTTACCTGCTGCGAGACAGCTTGATGTCCAAAGTTTGGGCGAATTTTTTTCATGCGATTGCGTTCTTCAGGATAGAACACTTTTTCGTGATGTATTCGTTCTCCCAGCCGGTTCTGCCTGGACCCTCAAACCAGATGCAGCTGTTACGAAGCGCCGTTATTTTGAGCCCAGCGCGTGGGAAAATCAGCCGAGCCTTTCACCGGAGCGCTATTATCAGCTCCTGAAAGAACGTTTTCCAAAAGTTCTGGAACGTTACCTCTGTTCCGGGAGCGAGATAGGCATGTCGCTTACTGGTGGTTTGGATGGACGCATGGTGATGGCTTGGTCTAACGCGAAACCCGGCCAAATGCCTTGTTATAGCTTTGGAAGCGCGTTTCGGGAAACGGCCGACGTATCGATCGCGCGAGAGGTCGCGTCTGTGTGCAAACAGGATTATTCCGAATTCAAAGTGGATGGCGAGTTCCTCTCGAATTTCCCAGCCCTCGCGCAACAAGCGGTTCATATCAGCGACGGCGCCATGGATGTCAGCGGCGCGGCGGAGCTCTATGTGAACAGGCTGGCAAGACAGATCAAACCGGTCCGGCTGACCGGCAATTATGGATCGGAAATCCTGCGTGGAAATATCGCTTTCCGACCGCAACGAATCGAAAAGGACGTCTTCAACGTCGAAGTTGCGAACTCAGTTGAACAAGCGCGTGTCACTTACGTCGAGGAGTCGCGGGGCGATCGTCACTCCTTCATCGCGTTCAAACAAATGCCCTGGTATCATTTCGCCCGTTCAACGTTGGAGAAGTCGCAGCTGGTGGTACGCTCGCCGTATTTGGATAACGACTTGGTGGAATTATCTTTCCAGGCCCCACATGACCGTCGAACGAACTTCGATTTGAACCTGAAGCTTGTGGCTGATGGAAACTCGGAGTTGGCTCGCATTCCAACGGATCGCGGAATCCAGTACGGAGCCAACAAGTTGTTCAACCGCCTTCGCCGCTCGAGCAAACAATTCCTGGCAAAAGCAGAATACGCTTACGACTACGGTATGCCACCGTGGCTGGCACGAGTAGACCGGTGGCTTTCGCCTTTGAAGCTGGAACGCGCCTTTTTGGGCAGGCAAAAATTTTATCACTTTCGGACATGGTATCGGCGACCACTCGCGAATTTCGTTCGCGAACTACTCCTGGACGGACAAACATTGGCGCGTCCATGGTTGAACCGCCGTCGCGTGGAAGACGTCGTCACGTCACACGTCAAAGGATACGCGAATCATACGCTCCTGATCCACAAGCTTCTCAGCGTCGAACTGATTCACAGGACGTTATTACAACAAGGGCGATGACGCCGAAACACCATATCACCGTCTGTGTTTGCACCTATCGGCGCCCGGAATTGCTTAACTTATTGTTAGTCCAGTTAGCCGAACAGGAGAACCAGAATGTTTTCGATCACGAAGTGGTTGTCGTCGACAACGACATGCTGGAATCAGCCAGGCCGATAGTAGAAAGGGTCGCAACCAACACGAGGCTTCCAATCAGCTATCACGTCGAACCGCGAAGGAACATCGCTTTAGCGCGAAACAAGGCTTTGGAAAATGCGAGAGGCGATTTCGTTGCATTTATCGACGACGATGAATTGCCGGTCCGTGACTGGCTTCTGCGGTTGTTGAAAACGTGTTTGCACACAGGAGTTGACGGTGTGCTCGGCCCCGTGGTTCCTCGGTATGAAGTCGAACCTCCGCCATGGGTAAAGAAGGGTCGATTGTATCATCGTCCGCGTCACGAAACGGGCGTGCTCATTGGTCGAAGCGAAGGACGCACAGGCAATCTGTTGTTTCGACGTTCCTTGCTTCAACGTGACCCGGCTGTGTTCAGGCCACAATTCGGCAGCGGTGGCGAAGATCGTGATTTGTTCGCGCGGTGGATGGATGCCGGACACCGCTTTGCCTGGTGCGACGAAGCCGTTGCGTACGAAGCTGTGCCTGCTGTGCGATGGAAGCCTTCGTTCCTGATTCGCCGCGCGCTTCTCCGCGGTCAAATGTCCCTTGGCCAGGCTCAAGGCCGTATGACGAAAGTGATGCGATCATGTGTAGCTGTTCCTGTTTACATCTGTGCTCTGCCGTTCCTCTGGTGTGCTGGGCGCCATGTGTTCATGAAATACACGATCAGTCTGTTCGATCACGTGGGTAGACTTCTTGCCTGCCTGAAACTCAGGCCGATCAAAGAAACCTACGTCACCGAGTAAGCGCGATGGATTCCGATTTTTTTTCAGACACAATCATCGACCGCGAAGCCCCGGTTCTGGTAACCGGGGCTGCTGGTTTCATCGGAAGACGTGTGGTGCATAGTTTGTTGAATGCCGGATTTCGCAACGTGCGTTGCCTGGTTCGGTCTATCTCAAAATCTGGGGATTTGTTAGGTTTATCACGCAACCAAAGCGGTTCCCAGTTGCAAATCATCCGTGGAAATCTGTTGTCTCGTGACGACTGCATCGCAGCAGCGCGGGGCATGGCGGTGATCTACCACCTTGCAGCAAGTACGGGCGAAAAATCGTTTCCGGACGCGTTTATGAATTCAGCGCTGGCGACGCGAAATCTTATCGAAGCGTTTTTGCAGAATGGAAACCCGAAGCGCTTCGTCAATGTAAGTTCGTTTGCAGTTTATTCGAACCTTGGTTTAAAGCGCGGGGCCGTCCTCGATGAAACATGTCCATTGGAAGATTCGCCTCAGCAACGCTTCGATCCCTATGCTTTCGGGAAGCTTAAACAGGAAGAGATCGTTAGGAAATACGGAACCGAAAAAAAGTTGCCTTACGTGATCGTGCGTCCTGGGACCGTATTCGGGGCCGGCAAACAAGCCCTGACGGGACGTATAGGTATTGATACGTTCGGTTTCTTTATGCATCTGGGTGGATCCAATCAGCTCCCGTTAACTTTTGTCGACAATTGCGCCGATGCGATCGTTCTGGCAGGCCTGAAGCGAGGAGTCGAAGGCGAGGTATTTAACATCGTGGATGACGAGTCGATTACGAGCAGGGAATTCCTGACTGCGCACAAGAGGGCAGTGGGAAATTATTTTTCAGTCCGTGTGCCTTATCCCGTGGCGTACCTTTCAAGCCTGGCATGGGAGAATTACGCGAAATGGTCTAAAGGTCAGCTGCCACCGGTTTTTAATCAGCGGCGTTGTGCGGCAGAATGGAAAGGCAACCGTTTTTCGAACGCCAAGATCCGGAACCGGCTGGGATGGCGCCCCCGCGTTCCGATGAATAAGGCACTGGAAGCTTTCTTCGCTCAGTTTGCCGCGAGGCGCATCACAAGCTGAATCGTTGCTTCAGCCGGGGCGACATGGTTCGCCTGAGCACATGTTAAAGACTGCCATAATCGGTTGCGGTAAAATTGCCGACGACCACGTTCACGCCATCGGGAGGATAGCGGATTGCACGATTGTGGGGTTATGCGACCGGGAACCGTTGATGGCGAAGCAATTGGGGGAGCGGTGTGGTATCTCCACGTGCACGTCAGACGTTGATGAACTGTTGCGCACAGCTAATCCCGATGTTGTTCACATTACTACGCCGCCACAGACACACTTCGAACTTGCACGTCGCTGTTTGGAATCTGGCTGCCACGTATACGTCGAGAAGCCTTTCACTCTCGATGCACCCGAAGCAGAGCGTCTGATTGAGTTAGCGACATGCCTCGGTCGTAAAATAACGGTGGGCAATGACTGCATGTTTACCCATGCCGCAATAGCTGGTCGCAAACTGGCGCGCGAGGGCTTCTTAGGCGGCGCTCCCGTTCACATGGAGAGCTTTTACTGTTATGAGCTACAAGGAAGGTACGCTGGTGCCCTGTTAGGGGATCGAAATCATTGGGTCCGGCAATTACCCGGGAAACTTCTGCATAACATTATCAGCCACGGCATTGTTCGGGTCGCTGAGTACCTCCAGGACGACAATCCAAAAGTAATGGCTCATGGTTTCATCAGCCCGCTACTCGATGAGTTGGGCGAAGAAGAAATTGTGGATGAGCTTCGCGTAGTTATAGCCGATCAAACCGGTGTTACGGCGTACTTTACGTTTTCATCCCAGATGCGGCCGTCGCTACATCAATTCCGGGTGTACGGTCCGGTAAACGGCTTCGTCCTGGATGATGACGAGCATTCCCTCATCAAGCTCTATGGAAGACGTTACAAGAGCTATGCCCAAAAATTCATACCTTCGTTCAATCTTGCAACCCAGCACTTACACAATCTCAAACAGAACGTCGCGCTGTTCCTCCGGCGGGATTTCCACATGAAAGCAGGTATGAAAAACCTGATGGAACATTTTTATCGCTCCATAACTTCCGGCGAGCCGGTGCCGATTTCGTATCGCGACATTCTGCTCACCTGCAAAATAATGGACGCGATATTTGCTCAAATCGGGCAGGCGCGCCACGGGGACTTAGCTGAGGACTGCGCGACTGTGACCACCCGTGAGCCGGCCCTGGCCGTTTGCGGTTCAAACAATTTCAGCAGCTGATGGATCGTCCTTTTGCAGTCCTGCTTTGCCTTCCCGTCATTTGGTGGCTATGGCGACGTGATGTCGCAGCGCGACCGAGGTTCTCGAGCACCTTTTGGATCCCGTTGTTTTGGATGTTGATCCTCGGTTCGCGGCCCCTCTCATGGTGGTTAGGTATCAGTGGAGCAGGTAGCACCGATCTGGAAGGGAACTGGTTTGATCGGCTTCTGTACCTCGGCCTGATTTTTGTGGCGATGTGCATCCTGGTCAAACGTCGTATTTCCTGGGACGCGCTATTGGGACAAAACAAGGCATTGGTGTTTTTCTACGTGGTTCTCCTTGCGACAGTCATCTGGGCACCATTCCCAACGATTGTCTTCAGGCGTTGGTTCAAAGATATCGGCGCCATATTTATCATTCTTTTGATCCTCACCGAGACCGATCCACTGGAGGCAAGCAAAGCGCTGTTTGCCCGATGTGCATACGTATGGTTCCCGTTGTCTGAAATCTTCGCCAAGTATTTTCCCGGTATCGGCCGCGAATATTCCAAGAGCGGAGGCGCCATGTACAGCGGTGTCACTCCCCAGAAGAACAGTTTGGGAGCAATCATCCTGGTGGCCGCACTGTTTCTGGTGACCGAGCTGATTGCCGCGAACAGGCCGCTGTTTGGAAGACGGCTGAAAACAGGCCGGTTCACGCGGTTCCTTAGTGGACACCATTTCACCATACTCATTGCGCTGGCAATGGGTATGTGGCTGCTGAAGCTTTCGGCCAGTCGCACCTCGCAAATTTGTTTTGTTCTTGGCGTCCTCATCATCCTCTCACACAAGCTACCTGTGCTGAGAACAGATCCGCGGCGAATAATCGTCCTGGCGCTCGTTGCCTTACCTGTCTTTTACATTAGCAACATGATGTTTGGTCTATCCGACAAGTTTCTCGCAATGATTGGACGAAATCCGACGTTGACCGGTCGGACGGAAATCTGGCAAGCCATCAAAAAGCACCCGGTCAATCCGGCCATCGGCTTGGGTTACATGATGTACTGGGATTACTACGGAGGTGTGGACCTTGAGCGTTACACCGTGAAGTACAAAACGTCCCATAACGGATACCTTGATACTTACCTGGACGCTGGCGTCCTTGGACTCTGTGCTCTTGCAATACTGCTACTGGCAGTTGGAAGGCGCTCGACACGTGAGTTTCTTACCGGATCTCAATGGGGACGTCTCGCATTCGCATTTTTTGTCGCAATGCTGCTGTACAACGTGGCTGAAACAACTTATGGGCGGCGCAGCTCTCTCTGGTTCGTGTTCCTGCTTTTCGCGATCAACATGCGAGGTGTTTTACCAGTAACGCGTTTCGAGGAGACCGAGTTGGTGGAAGACGCGGGCGTCGAAGAGCGCGAACTCGCGGGAGTGGGTGCCGGTAATCGCTGGTGAAATCGTGGCTGCAACGGTTGGGAACAAGAGGACGGCGTACCGTCTCCATACGCGTGGCACGTCGCGTCGTCCCGCTGCGGAATGAGGCCCCGCTGATCTCTTTCACCTTTGATGATTTTCCACGATCGGCATTGCGTGAAGGCGGTGCGATTCTTTCGAGCCACGGCATCCGAGGCACATTCTTCGCGTCATTTGGATTGATGGGACATACCGGACCTGCGGGGGAAATGTTTCAGCGGGATGACCTTGATCAACTGCTGGTGGAGCAACATGAGTTGGCTTGTCACACTTACGACCACTGTCACGCGTGGGACACATCAGCTTCCGAGTTTCAGGCCTCGATTGTTCGCAATCGACAGGCGTTGCACCAATATCTGCCGGGCGCTTCATTCCGAAGTTTTTCTTATCCGAGAAGCTGTCCGCGGCCGGCGATCAAGCGCCAGATTTCGGGACAGTTCGATTGCTGTCGTGGCGGTGGTCACACATTAAACGCCGGTTTCGTCGACTTGAACTTTGCCAAGGCCTGTTTTCTTGAGCGATGCGATTTCGATTGTGTTGCTGAATTGATCGAAAAGAATAACCTCGTCCGAGGCTGGCTCATATTCGCGACGCACGACGTGCGCAACATGCCTAGTCGCTTTGGGTGCGCGCCGGACTTTTTTGAACGCGTCGTACGCCAGGCAAGTAACTCAGGTGCTGGCGTTGTAACAGTACGAGAGGCAGTCACGAGGATACGGGGCAGCACAGGATCCATTGCATCGTCTGCCTCAAGATCGCATTGCGAGCGGGTTGGCTTGCGCGTGTAACTGTGCAATGGCCACTCATAAGTCCTTATAAGCAAGCGATGCTCAGCCCAATTCCCACAGAAGTTCGGTTTCGGGCCTTAAAGGTACGGAATTGCTTCCAGAATCGGCAAGTTACCAGAAAAGCGATGCCGCGGTAGATACACCGCAATCGCGCTTTCGTCCTGTTATTGAAGAGGATTTACCACAGCGTTGGTTTGCCCGTATGACGGATAGCCCGTTGGTTTCAATACTGATCCCCGCGCACAATGTTGAGACGTGGATAGGTGAAACTATGCGATCAGCCTTGGCGCAAACCTGGCCTAACAAGGAAATCGTCATCGTCGAATCGGGCTCGACAGATAACACGTTACAAATTGCTCGGCAGTTTGAATCACCGATGGTCAAGGTCGTCTCGCAGCCTAATCAAGGTGCCAGCGCTGCCAGGAACACGGCATTTTCACTTTCGAAAGGGGATTACATCCAATGGCTCGACGCCGATGATTTGCTTGCGCCGGACAAAATTGCCAGGCAAATGGAAGTCGCAGCCTCTGTAAGCAAGCGGGTGGTGCTCTCCTCCGAATGGGGTGTGTTTTTCTATCGTTCGTCCAAAGCGCGATTTACACCCACTGCGCTGTGGGCGGATCTTTCGTCACACGAATGGTTTTTGCGAAGGATGATGCAGAACCTGCACATGCAGCCAGCGACTTGGCTAGTTAGCCGTGAACTTACTGCGTCCGTGGGACCTTGGGATACGCGCCTCTCACTTGACGATGATGGGGAGTATTTTTGCCGGGTAGTCCGAGCGAGCGAGGGTATCCGATTTGTGCCGCAGGCAAGGGTATTCTATCGCAATCCCGGTCCGCGCCGTTTGAGCGCTATTGATGGCTCGGCGAAAAAGTTGGAGTCACAGTATCTGTCAGTAGCACTTCAAGTGGGCCATTGCCGGGCTGTCGACGACAGTCCGAGAATGCGAGCTGCTTGTCTCGCCTTTTTGCAAACCTGGCTTTTTTGCTTTTCTGGCGTTCGAGACGATCTGGCGCGCCAATTGGAACAGCTCGCTAGCTCGCTTGGAGGACAGTTACACATTCCTCAAGTGCGGAAGAAATATCGTTGGATACAACAGATCGCAGGAAAAAAGCTTGCGCGCCGCACCCAGGAACTCCTGCCGCGCGCAAAATGGGCGCTAGTTCGATACTGGGACTTCACGGTCTGGAGGTCGACAAAATCCCGTCTGCAACCCGATGAGTGTTGAGATTTCCAGTCCAAAGGCAGAGTGGAGCGGTGCTGGCGCGCCAGTGGCTGTGGCACCGTTGGCCCAGCCAGAACAACATTTTGCAACAGACCATCTACTTGAAAACCTCAAAGCCCGCACCATTTCGAGCGGGTTCGTTACTGCATCGTCACAAGCAGCCAAATTCCTGTTGACAGTCGGTTCAACGATGGTTTTGGCTCGGTTACTCACACCGCGTGACTTCGGTCTGGTCGCGATGGTAACTACAGTGGTGGGCTTTCTGCGCGTGTTTAAGGACGCAGGACTATCCATAGCGACGGTGCAGAGACAGCGCATTACGCAGGCGCAAGTCTCGAATCTGTTTTGGATTAACCTTGGCGTTAGCTTACTTGGCGGCTTACTGCTCGTGGGTGCTGCGTGGCCTATCGCTGCGTTTTACCATAACCCGCGGGTTGTTCCGATCGCGTTGTTACTGTCGATCACCTTTGTTTTCAATGGTTCGACGGTGCAGCACCAAGCCTTACTTAAACGGCAGATGCGCTTCAAAGCGCTGGCGGTCATTGAAATCGGCTCCTTATTCTCCAGTATCGCGGTAGCGATTACCCTGGCCGTGCTCGGGTACGGGTACTGGGCTTTAGTCTGGTCCATGTTGTCGACTGAAGTCGCGGGACTGTTACTCACCTGGTCGATATCCCGCTGGCGGCCGCAACTGCCAACGCGGAAGAGCGGAGTAGGTCCACTTGTAAGTTTTGGCGCGCACCGAACTGCCGGTGACCTCGCACTCGCTCTTTCCAGAGGGAGCGACAATCTTTTGATAGGCCGGTTCTATGGAGCTGCGTCGGTGGGTTTGTATTCGAGAGCGAGTGCATTGCTTTTGCGGCCTCTGGAGCAATTCCTCAACCCGATCAATGTTGTTTTTATTCCGGCATTATCGCGTTTGCAATCTCAACCGAAGCGTTACCGATCTACATTTCTGCGTCTGTACGAAGCAATCGCGCTTGCCAGCTTCTTTTTCACCGGTCTGTGCCTCGCGTTGGCGCATCCCATCACACTTGTATTGCTTGGACGCAAATGGGAGCAGGCAGCCGTTATCTTTGCGGGCTTCACGCTTGCGGCGCTTTGCCTTCCACTGGCAACTACTTCTGCGTGGTTGTTCATCAGTCAGGGCAGGGGCCGGGACATGTTCTACACACAATTGGTCAACGCCTTTGCGATCATCATTTCGTTTCTGATCGGCCTGCCATTTGGACCTGTCGGCATGGCCATGGCATTTTCGGCCTCGAACATTCTGGTTCGCATACCTCTTTACTATTACCGTGCGGGTAGGCGAGGCCCTGTGGGGACGCGTGATTTGTGGGCGGTGTTTTTCACGCATTTACCTGTGTGGGTTGTCGTTTTCGGCGCGACCTCGTTAGCTCTGGCATTCTCCAGGCATCTTGCACCGTTAGCCCAACTCATCATCTGCGCGCCTGTTGGCATGGCCATGGGCCTTGCGTTCGTCTACAGCTTCAAGCCGCAGCGACAGGTCGCTAATTATGTCTTCAGTAGTGTTCGAGATTTGATCAGACCGGGCAGCCAAGGATAACAGCTATGCAAAACAAGAATGGAGGTCGCTGCAAGTATGTGTTTGTATGTGGTCTTCAGCGCAGCGGGACCAGCGTGCTGGCCCGAAACATATCCCGGTTCGAAAATTGCACAGCGTTCAAAAACACCGGAGTGCTCGAGGACGAGGGGCAATACCTTCAGGATGTTTATCCAACGGACCATCAGCTCGGCGGTGCTGGACGCTTTGGCTTTCATCCACGCGCGCATTTGACTGAAAACTCACCGCTGCTGACCCCTTATAACATCACCAGATTGCGCGACAGCTGGCACGCCTATTGGGACTCCAGCAAGGCAATTCGCCTGGAGAAAACTCCAGGGAATCTGATCATGACAAGATTCCTGCAAGCAGTTTTCACTAACTCATACTTTATCGTTATCACTCGGCACCCAGTTGCAGTCAGCATGGCAAGCCAGAAGTGGAGCTTCACGTCGCTGCACAACTTGTTTGCTCACTGGCTGTGCTGTCACGAGATGTTTCGGAAGGATCGAGGATACTTGAAACGAGTTTACGAGTTGACGTACGAAGATTACATAAGAGACCCGGAAAGACATCACAGAAACATTGCTCACTTCCTCGGAACTGACGTCGGCACGGCGACGATGGAACCTGTCACAGCTGGTTACAATGAGAGATATCTGCAACTTTGGACGGAGCTAGTAAACGATTCACCGTGGAAACAGTATTACAGGTACATTGCCGTCAAGTATGCTCCGAGGTTTGAGGAGTATGGTTACTCGGTAACCACAGGCGGCCATACCGGGTATGACCATGTGGATTGCGATGTTAGGCCAATACGTGCGGCAGGCTGGCTCTATTCCCGGGCCGCAGATGCTGGGGCGTGTCTCCGACGCGTACATGCTGAAAACATGGAGCTGTTGACGCGACCTGTAAGGGCTATTGCGCCCACATCGTTGAAGAATCCGCTCAAGCGGATTTTGCTAAATAAGCAACTGCAGTGGGCAGGTCGGCTTCTCGCTCCACGCTACTTTGCAGGGATACCAAAAAAAACGCGGTAGGGGCCGCAAGCGTGCCGATGGTGGTGCGTTCACCTTCGGGCCAGTAATCGAGCAAACTCAACATCGAGCCGGTTTTTCCCGTGATTAGATCGCGTCCAAATTTATTCGTGATCGGAGCCATGAAGTCGGGCACGACATCGTTGCATTCGTACCTGGCAAGCCACCCGCAGATATTCATGTGCCCTGAGAAAGAACCTGAGTTCTTCGCGAAGGAATCCATTTGGTCACGCGGGGAAGATTGGTACCTCGGGCTGTTTGCAGGCGCCGACGAGCAACCCTTGATCGGGGAGTCAAGCACGGTTTACTCCAGAATTCCTCACTTTGCCGGGGTAGCAGATCGGATAGCGAAGTTTAATCCCGAAGCGCGATTCATCTACATCATGCGCGATCCTGTTGAACGAACTATCAGTCACTACTGGTTTTGTGTGCGCTTCTGCAAAGAACGCCGCGATATGCTCACTGCGATTCGTGAAGAGGCGCACCTCACAGATGTGAGCAACTACGCCATGCAACTTGTGCCCTACTTCGCGCGCTTCGGCTCTGACAAAGTCTTCACGCTGACGTTTGAGGAATTGTCGACCAGACCAGCGAATATTGTTCAAACACTTTTCCAGTGGTTAGGCGTCGAGGCGTCCTTCGTACCTCCGAATCTCGGCCGGCGAGAAAATGTTACTCCAGAGGTTATCGCTCTTCGGAAGATCGGGTTGATCAACCATGTTGGCCGTGCGCTCAAGCCGCTGATACCGCCTGACATGTTCTCAGCCGCAAAGCACTGGTTGCAAAGATACCAATATATCGACCGGAAATCTTCGACGGTTGATGAAGTGATTCGCTTTCTTAAACCAGTGCAGACCGAGCAGGTCAATGAGTTGGAAAAGATGCTGGGCCGCGGCTTTCCCGAATGGAAAACGTTGTATGGGCATACCTCAGTGGCGACGGCAAAGAACCATTTCGAAGCGGTTCTCGAACCGGGCGCCGGTTAGCCAGAGAGCAGTTGTGATTCTGCGCGAATTCTTTCCGATGTTTTCGGTACTCATACCGACGTACAATCGCGCAAGGTTCGTCACCAGTGCCATTGACAGTGTTCTTCAGCAGACGTTTAAAGATTACGAGATCATCGTCATTGACGACGGGTCGACCGACAACACGTTACAAGCACTTCAGAAATACGGCACCCGAACGACGGTGATTCGTCAACCGAACAGCGGGGTGAGCGCGGCACGGAACAAAGGAGTCGAAATTGCCAGGGGGCAATGGGTTGCGTTCCTGGATTCAGATGATGAATGGGATCAAAACTATCTCATCTCTCAATTTGAACACATACGTGCTAATCCGGATGCTGTCGCCTTTGTTACTAATGCGCTTGAGATACATCCGGGCCATCGGGCCCACACGCATTTTCAAACCCGCATGTTGGGAAGGTTCGGCACGAGATCGGCGATCCGAATCCGGA
The DNA here is from genome assembly GCA_025935755.1 of Chthoniobacterales bacterium. Classification (GTDB taxonomy): domain Bacteria; phylum Verrucomicrobiota; class Verrucomicrobiia; order Chthoniobacterales; family UBA10450; genus Udaeobacter. The sequence goes on from JAICUQ010000049.1 coordinate 14,520, forward strand.
GACCGTTCCGCGCAATAATCGATCACCCTCATTGGTACCTTCAGTCAATGGTGGTAAGGCGTGATGTTTTGTTGACGACCCGTTTGTTCGATCCTGCCTTGGCTATCGCTGAGGATCTCGACGTGATAACTCAGCTAGCGCTGGTGGGTGAATTTGGCTTCGACAAGCGGGTTTTTGTCAGAATCTTCCGTCGCACCGAAAAGTTATCGAATCTGGCGTCTGCGCAAGGGAGTCTAACTGCGCGCAAATCATTCGACACAGTGTTTGAACGTCTTGACAGCGAACCCGCCTTGACGTTTATGGAGCGGCTGGCATTGGCCAGGGTCAGAAGCGCAAACCAACGCGCACTCGGTAATCTTCTCCTGGCTGAGGCGGATCGGAAGCAGGCACGCGCGTGTTACAAACAAGCACTCATGATTTATCCATCGATGAAATCACTGATCAAGTACGTAGCCTCCCTTTTCTCTGCGAGACTGGTTTATTTATTTGGCAAGCGCCAGAGACTGAATGCGACCTAGAGAGTCGTGGCGCCGTTGGAGACATTGACTTCGGGAATTGAGCACATCAGCAAGGGAGCGAAAAAAGCTGGGGGGACTATTGATCCGAAAGGAACGTTGGGGGCTCTCATGGTCAGGCGTGTTCCTCTGCCTGCTGCTCGCCTGTTCGACTGCCTTGTTACTGGTGTGGAATGTTCAGCCGTTCCTCGCCGAAACACACCGAGTCAGTACAGACACGCTGGTTGTCGAGGGGTGGATTCATGAATACGCGATTCGCGATGCCGTAGAAGAATTCAAAAAAGGATCTTACAAGCGCGTGTTCAGCACAGGCGGCCCGGTGATCGGAAATGGAGGGTATGTGAATGATTACCAGACTTCAGCGAACGTGGGAGCGGGTCTGTTGAAAGAACAGGGACTTTCACCCGATATCGTGCAGATGGTCCCTTCACATGTACTGGACCGAGACAGAACGTATGCTTCGGCGGTGGCATTGCGGGTATGGCTTCGGCAACATGATATGAATGTCTCCAGCCTTAATGTAGTGACAGAAGGTGCGCACGCGCGGCGCACCCGTCTCATGTTTGAAAAGGCGCTAGGCAAAGGCGTGGCTGTCGGGATCATCGCCGTGCCAAATCCCGATTACGATCAAAGACGCTGGTGGCTTTACAGTGATGGGGTGAAGGAGGTGGGCAGCGAGGCATTTGCCTACATCTATAGCCGTTTGCTGTTTCATCCCCTGGAAAAACCGTTCGCCGAGAATCCAAATCACCTCTGGCAGGTCAGTCGTTAACATGAAGATTGCTGTTGTTGGCCTTGGCTATGTAGGTTTGCCGTTGTCATTGCAATTTGCACGTTCATGCCTGGATGTGCTCGGCATCGACGTTGATGCCAACAAGGTAAGCCACATCAATAAGGGACTGAGCTACATCAAGCAGATTGAGAATTCGGCAGTCGCCGAGCTTGTCAAAGCAGGGAAATTTTCCGCGTCGACGGATTTTAGCCGAATCAAAGATGCTGAAGCAGTCGTTGTCTGTGTGCCTACTCCGCTGACCCGGAATCGCGAGCCTGATCTCTCGTATATAACGGAAACCGGCAAGTCAATTGCACCACACCTGACAAAAGGAATTCTGGTAGTCCTCGAATCAACCACGTACCCGGGAACGACCGAGGAAGAGTTTCGGTTCGTGTTGGAACAGGAGTCAGGCATGAGGGCCGGTTTGGACTTTCACCTTGCGTTTTCGCCGGAAAGGGAAGACCCAGGCAACGGAGAAAGCAAAGTTAAACGTATTCCAAAAGTCGTCGGCGGTTACACGCTGGCTTGCCGCGACAAAGCGATGGCGCTCTATGGTCGGGCTATCGATACTCTGGTTCCTGTTTCGTCCTGCCGGACGGCCGAGGCGACAAAGTTACTGGAGAACATTTTCCGGTCCGTTAACATCGCCTTGGTTAACGAGTTAAAGGTGGTGTACGATGCCATGGGTATCGACATCTGGGAAGTGATCGAAGCGGCCAAAACAAAGCCGTTTGGCTTCATGGCGTTCTACCCCGGACCAGGACTGGGCGGTCACTGTATCCCAATCGATCCTTTTTATCTTACCTGGAAGGCGCGCGAATACGGTCAGCACACGCGCTTTATTGAACTGGCCGGCGAAGTTAACACGCGTATGCCCGAGCACGTTGTTCACCGTGTGTCCGATGCTCTTAATTCTCAGCAAAAATCAATTAATGGCTCGCAAATTCTTATTCTCGGTCTCGCTTACAAACCTAACGTCGATGACGAACGGCAGTCGCCTAGCTACGTGCTTATGGACCTATTGCAACAGCGTGGAGCGGAGGTGAACTACTACGATCCCTACGTGCCGGTCATTAAACCAACACGTGAGCATGCGCAGTTCGCTGGAAGGAAATCAGTCGAGTGGAACCGCGCTACAATCCAGAAATTCGACGTCGTGTTAATCGCCACGAATCATTCGTGTGTGAATTACCGGGAACTTGCCAATTGGGCATCGTGCATAGTGGATACTCGGAATGCCATGGCTGCCGTGCCAGTTAATTCCGGTCAGGTATGGAAAGCCTAGCTCGGCGGCTTAACGATTCTCCGCCCATACGCCAAAACCCAAATGCATAACGGGGCCGAACGTCACAGGTTGCTGTGGAGTGGCTTTCTTCGATCGTCTGCACAATTTCCTAATCGTGCAGCGATTGACCTGGGTGGCCATGAGTTAACGTACGAGCAACTCGCTGACCGCAGTAAGTCATTGGCGGCCACTCTTCAGGCAAACGCAGTCTGTGAAGGAGTACCGTTAACGGCGGTGCTCGTCTATCGTTCCGCGACCGCGTATGCGGCGGTACTGGGAGCTTTGATGGCCGGTCACGGCTATGTTCCGCTGAATCGGACGTTTCCTGTTCATCGGAGTCGGCTGATGCTGCAGAAGTCAATGTGCCGTTCGATTATCGTCGATGCGGCATCAGAGTCGCAATTGGAGAGTCTCTTGTGCTGCATACGCCAATCACTGCTAATTATCTGCCCCGAGCGCGCCGATGTTACCGAAATGGCTGCAAAATTTCCCATGCACCGGTTCATAGGAGCGGATCAACTGGGGAAGCCCGACCAATGGCATCCCACCGAAGTTGCTCCAGACTCGATTGCTTACCTTCTGTTCACATCAGGAAGCACTGGTGAACCAAAAGGCGTCATGGTCTCTCACGCGAATGTCCTTCACTATGTAGCTTACGTGACGAACCGATACAGGTTCACGTTTCAAGATCGGTTTTCGCAAACGTTCGATCTTACATTCGACTTATCGGCCCACGACATGTTTGTAGCATGGGAGTCTGGAGCTTGCCTCTGTTGCCCAACCCAGAAGCAGACAATCAAGCCCGACGCATACCTGAAGGAAGCGCAGTTAACGGTCTGGTTCTCAGTACCTTCGACGGCAATGTTCATGCGGCGATTGGGAGTTCTCAAACCAAACATGTATCCTGGATTGCGCGTGAGTTTGTTTTGCGGCGAGGCGTTACCCACCCGGACTGCTCGGCAGTGGGCGCTTGCCGCCCCTAATTCCATCATTGAAAATCTCTACGGCCCCACTGAACTGACGATCGCTTGTACCCAGTACCGATGGGATAATGCGAGATTGCCGGCTGAATGCGAGCACGCGATTGTACCCATCGGGCAGCCATTCGAAGGAATGGACGCCGTGGTGGTCGACGAGCATCTGCGTGAAGTGCCGCATGGCATCAGCGGCGAATTGGTTGTCACTGGTCCGCAATTAAGTCTCGGGTACTGGCAGAATGAAGAGAAGACCCGAGCAGCCTTTGTCCGAATTCCCGGAAAAGCAGCTACTTACTACAGAACTGGGGATCGCGTAGTACGTCGCGCCGCAGACGGCGTGCTCGTTTATCTCGGACGACGCGACAACCAGATCAAGATTTTGGGGCACCGCGTTGAACTGGGGGAGGTAGAGGGCGTATTAAGAGAGGTGTCGGGCGTGGAAGGTGTAGTCGCGTTGGGATGGCCGGTGACGGAGGGCAGGGCAGAGGCGATAGAGGTTTTCCTCGAGACCGACGAGTGTGACGAGACGGCATTGGCAACTAAACTCAAAACGAAGTTGCCCGTATATATGATGCCTCGACGTATACGTGCATTACGGCGGTTTCCAAAAAATAGTAACGGCAAGTACGATAGGAAAGCATTGCATTCGATTCTCGAATGTGACGGGGGAGAGGTGAACGAGCGACATCCCGTTTCGGTTCTTGTCCAAGGTGACCGAGATCCTTTGATAGAGGTCGGAAGGCCTAACGAAGGTAACGACTTAAGATATCTGACCTAGGTCGCAGGGTAACAGCCTTTTTACTGAAACATAACTTGAAGCGGCGACTCGAATGACAGACACTCGATGATACGCAAAAGATGGAAAATGAAGCGCTCAGACCGTTCGGCATACGAATACCTGGCGCTGGGTGGATATAAGGCATTATCTAACATGTTTCACTGGGGAAAAAGGGGCAAATGGGGCGATCGGCAAATGGTGGGTGGTTTAAGCTGTGGCTAACCCGGGACTTAGGTTGGCGTGTAGCCGGGTCAGTCGCGTTACGTTATATCGCGATACTGCCCTTTATGGCAACGGGCTCAGCCAGCGCTCAAACGGCATCTACCGTCGGTCAATTTTCGACAGTGAAGGTGTGGCCCTACCAAGCCGTGCACGCTCACGTTCTGCCAACAGGAAAAGTTTTATGGTGGCCCCCATTCGAAAATGGGGATAACCCGACGCTTTGGGACCCGACGACAGACACGAACACGGCGATCACACGAGTCGGCGCCAACATCTTTTGTGCGGGCTTTGCCGGTTTTGCTGATGGGCGACTGCTGGTCGCCGGAGGTCATTCGGGCACTTGGATCGGGCTACCGAATGCTTACATTTTCAATTTTGTTAATAACAGCTGGACTCGGTTGCCAGACATGAACAACGGTCGCTGGTATCCGACGAGCACAACGCTTCCAAATGGCGACGTGCTGGTGATTAGCGGTACGATCAATTCGGCTACGACTAACGTTGAACCTCAGGTATGGCAGGTGGCTCCCGGTTCGTGGCGCAACCTTACCAGTGCGCACCTGGAACTCCCTTTCTATCCTTACATGTTTGTCGCGCCTAACGGAAAGGTGTTTTGTGCGGGCCCAAGCCAGACTACTCGCTACCTCGACGTTACTGGCGCTGGTAGTTGGAGTTCGGTCGGGAATAGCAACTATGGCACGCGGAATTGGGGGTCGGCAGTCATGTATGACAATGGCAAAGTTTTGCTGACGGGTGGAAGCCCCTGCAGGTTCTATCAGACCGATTGCACCATATATCCGACGGCGACTGCAGAAGTGATCGACTTGAACAATCCGAATCCCACCTGGAATTACACTGCGTCGATGGTGACTGGACCACGCAAATTGCACAACGCGACACTTCTTCCCGATGGAAAGGTTTTTGTTTCAGGTGGAAACCGGGATACGGCAGGCCCAAACAACCCAACCAGCGCGCCGGCATATGAATGTGAGATGTGGGATCCGGCAACAGGGTCGTGGTCGCAAATGGCGAGTCTGACGAAGCTTCGAGCCTATCATGCCACGGCGGTGCTTTTGGCTGACGGGCGCGTTTTGTCGGCCGGAGGGCAACCAAATGGCTCCTCAGCTGAGATATATTCGCCTCCGTATCTGTTCCGCGGTTCGCGCCCAACTATCACGTCGGCGCCCGCAAGCCTTGCGTACGGGCAGTCCTTTTCTGTGAGTACCCCAGATGCTGCGGCCATTTCCAACATATCGCTGATCCCTCTTCCGTCAGTGACTCATGGCTTCAACATGAGCCAACGTATTATCAAGCCGTCGTTCTCACAGGGTAACAACGTGCTCAACGTGGCTGCGCCGTCCAATCCGAATATCGCTCCACCCGGGCACTACATGCTGTTTCTCCTGAATTCGAACGGTGTGCCATCCGTTGCCAAAATTGTTCAAATCACCGCCGGTACAGGTAGCCCGACGCCATCCCCGACTGCAACTTCCACACCGACTGCCACCGCCACGGCAACACCAACCCCTACCGCCACCGCACGGACGAGTCCCACGCCAACGGCTACGTTTACGCCAACACCAACTCCGATCAGGAGTCCTTCGCCAACGGCGACCGCAGTTCCAACCCCAAGTCCGAGTTTGACACCAACGGCGACTGTGACTCCGACCGCTACTGCCACTGTTACAGCTACGTCGACTCCAGTTGCTACCGCGACCCCCGCCGCTACGGCTACACCGACTGCAACTTCCACTGGTACAGCAACTGCCACCTCGACCTCGACATCAACTCCGCCGGGTACGCCCGCAGCTCCCAGCAACCTCATGGCGACTGCAGTATCTTCGAGCCAGATCAATTTGTCGTGGACAGACAATTCGAATAACGAACGCGGATTCAAGATTGAGCGCTCGACGAACGGCACAAGCTTTACGCAGATCAATACCGTCGGTCCAAATGTCACAACCGCGTCGAGTGCAAGACTCGCTGCGTCGAAAGCCTATTACTACCGGGTTCGTGCGTACACGACCAGTAGTAATTCCGGGTACTCGAATATCGCGGCTGCAACCACCTTCCCGAACGCGACACCGACTGCGACTGCTACGCCTACGTCGACGCCTACTAGCACGCCCACGGCAACAGCGACAGCGACGTTCACGCCTACAGCGACGTTGCCGCCTAGCCCATCACCGACTGCTACAACTACGGCTACGTCGACACCTACTAGCACGCCGACGACAACGGCTACAGCGACGTTCACGCCTACAGCGACTTTGCCACCCAGCCCGTCACCGACTGCTACAGCTACGGCTACGTCGACGCCTACTAGCACGCCGACGACAACGGCTACAGCGACGTTCACGCCTACAGCGACTTTGCCGCCCATCCCGTCACCGACTGCTACTGCTACGGCTACGTCGACGCCTACTAGCACGCCGACGGCAACAGCGACAGCGACGTTCACGCCTACAGCGACGTTGCCGCCTAGCCCATCACCGACTGCTACAACTACGGCTACGTCGACGCCTACTAGCACGCCGACGGC
>JAICUQ010000094.1 GCA_025935755.1 Chthoniobacterales bacterium
ACCGTTCGATCCACCTTCGCGCAAGACCATCGAGTCGGATCCGCAGGCCAGGCAAGTTATGCGTTTTTTGATCGAGAATGGGAACATCACCGAACTTGCTGCCGATGTGGTCTTATTGCGTAAGAACTTTGAACGCATGAAGTCGCAAGTGACTGCGTTCATATCCAAACACGGGCCCGCAACAGTAAGTGAACTGCGACAATCACTCGGAACTTCGCGTCGTATCATGGTGCCGTTGCTCGAGCGACTGGATCGAGACGGTGTCACACGGCGGGTTGGTGACAAACGTTGCCTGCGCATGTAAACCCATTCCCCGGCATGCACGTTTCGATTCACCTCGCCTCCTCATTCGCTGCCGCGTGGGAGAATGTGCTGCTTCCGTGGTTCGAAAGAGTAGCTCCCCAGGCATTCCAACAAACTGCCCCGGTTGCGGTGCTCACGCCTTCTCGCAGTCACGCACAGTTGTTAAGGAACAAACTCCTGGCCCGCGGAATTTCACTTTTAAACGTCCGTTTTCTCGGGCCGGCGCAACTGCGTGAATTTTTGCTGCGCGACAATGAGCTGCAACTTCCGTTGCGCGAACATTTGCGGCTGCTTCTGGCAATCGCCGCGGAAGAATGCTGCGCGCATAGCGACAGCGAGCAACCGGACTCTCTCATTGCGAGAGCAGTCACGCGCGATCCTGATTATGTCCTGCGTCTATTCGACGAACTCGGTGCCGCCGGTTGGGACATCGTGGAAGTTGGCCAACCTGTGCTCGCCCGGATTGCCACGCAATTCAAGAAGATGTGTGGTGAATGCGATTTCGCATTCGTTTACGAAGCCGACCGACACGCGGCTGTAAGTGCGGAAAAACTGTCGCCAAGATTCAGTCGGCTGCTCGTCACCGGTTTTGATGGGGCTCACTGGCCGCTCTGGCCGCTGTTGAATGCGGCGGTAAAATCTTCACAGGAAGCTGTGGTCATCTTAACTGATCCTCGCGACGAAGCGCGAGACATCGATGAAACATGGGTGGGCACATGGGAAGAAGTGTTCGCCGAAGCGGAGCCGGTTCCAGAGCCAAACCCGACGACGGACCGCGAAGCGCGAGAAAACGATCACAGGCCCAATGTGCATTTCCTCGTCGGAGCAGACGCCACCGTGCAGGCGCGCGCTATCGTCGCGCTCACGGCCAAGTTCCTCTGCGACAAAAATTGTGAGCGCATCGGCATCTTGTTCCCCGACAAAGGTGCGCTGCCGCGGCTTGTCGCGGACTTCCTCCGTGCAGCGCGGATCGCTCATAACGACGCAATTGGCCACTTCATCCCCGGCGTTTTCGATGACGATGCCTCCCGCGCCTGGTTTGAATTACAGCAAAATCCGCAGTTGAAATTTCTTTTTCAATTTGCGCGCGCTGTGGACGCAAGGCTTTTCGACAAGACACCAGTTCACCGGATCGAACAAAAACTGCGTGAAGCGTACAGCAATGTACTCATCGATAATATTGAAATTCTCCGCGAAGCTTGTGCGCGCACCGAAGAAAACGTGGACGTCGCGCGTGCAGTCGAAAAGATCCGTTTTCTGCCGGCGCGGGCGACGTTCTCTGAATTTCTGCAGCAAACAAAACGGATTTTTGCGGAGTTGGGTTGGAAGCAACGCTGGAGCGAAGTGGAACGACTCAGCCGCGGATGGGCGACACGCGTGCCGCAAAGCTTCTCCAAGCAGCATTATTTGAGTTGGCTGCGCGACATTCTAACCCCGCCGTCTCTGGGCCGCGATGATTGCGGTTCACATCCGTACAGTCGCGTGCATTTGCTGTCCTACGCCGAAGCGGAGAGCCAATCGTGGTCCCACCTGATTTTCGCTGGGCTCAACGAAGAAGGATGGCCTTCAGTCAGTGAAGAATTCATCGCTCATGCGGTGATCGACGAGTTCAACCAGCGAAATAGAAAACTGAACCGGCGCGCGATAATGCGCGGTCGGCACGGAGAAGGTCAATGGAGCATCGTTGAAGGAAAAACTTTTCTGTTAGGTCCTTCCGAGCGACGCCAGATCCGGCAACGCCGATTTTGTAACTTGATCGATTCGGCCATCGTCGGAGTTGGTGCAACAGCGAATCTTTACTCGGAGAATTCGCCCAGTCGCATCGCGAATCCAACGGACTTCTTTTCACATCTCTATTTTCAGACGCGCGGCCGCGGTGTCTCACAACCAACTCTCCAGGCGCTGGAAGAACAAACGCGAACCTGGTTAGGCGACTGGTCACCGGTTGACGCGCAAAAGATCGATTCAATCAACGTGGGTCGGACGCGCTACGCCTACGATATGCGGCGAGTAGAGCGCACGTTCGGCCAGTACGAGTTCGCCTTGCGCGCGCCGCCGGAACAGCCAGTCACTCTGGGTGTCAGGCAATGGGAGTCCGCGATGAAATGGCCTGCCATCGAGTGGATGCGAGTTTTTCTCGGTGTGGAATCCGATAGTGAAAACGGAAATGCCTGGGCAACCGCTACCGGTTTATGGGTACACCGCTGGCTCGCAGAGAGCGTGCGGCAAACGACTTCCGCTGCCTTCGTCGAGCTTTGCGCAGTGAATGAAATCCGAGACCGCCTCATTCAGCATGCGCGTAAATTTCTTAACGAAGTGCATGATCTTTGTGATGCTTCCGGACGTCCTTTGCCCGACTGGTGGCGATCTGGCTGGAGTAACGCGCTCTACATTGCCGATCGTCTCGCAGCGAAACTATCTGGTCTGGCGACCGATTGGACACACATGGCGCCGGAATGGCCTTTGGATTCGCCAACCAGGATCCCGGTGGGGAAAAATGAATTCCTGCGAGTGCGTGGCCGGATCGACTTGATTCTGGCGCGCGGGACAACCCGGGAAGCACGCCTCCCGTTCGAAGACCTGTGGTTGATTGACTACAAGACCGGACGGCAACGCGGGTTAAACCTACACGAGCGGCGCTCACGTGAAGCGTCCGCAGAAAAATTCCGGAAGCTGTTGGCCAAAGGCCGCGGCGTACAACTTGCCTTATATGCTCTGGCTACTCAGGCGCTCGGAGCTTCAAACGTGCAGCTGGCGTTGTTGGGTCTGGCAGATGAGCTGGAGCCCCAGTTTCATTTGGCGGATGCGCTCGCCCAAAAAGAGTTTTGGCGGGAACTCAATGCGATGCAAGAGACCGGCGTATTCGGAATGCACGGCCGTCTCCATGCGGAGTATGGTTTTGCTTACCATTATCCGTTGGCAACGCTCGGCGTCGACGAAGAGCTGCTAAAACAGAAATGGGCTCTTACGCATCCTGCGCTCGCGCTCGATCTGGAGGAGGATTCATGAGCGGCCTCATCGACGGCAACGCCCGCAAATGCTTCGCATCCGAACTGGACCGGAATTTCTCTGTAGTGGCTTCGGCTGGCTCAGGCAAGACACGTGCGATCACTGACCGGGTGGTAGAGATCGCACGAAGCTCGCTGGCCCTGGAATGGCTGCCACAACTTGTGGTCGTAACCTACACGAACCGGGCTGCGGATGAGATGCAGCAGCGGGCGCGGCAACAGATCCTCGAGGACGCGAAGCTTTCAAAGAAACCCGAAGTGATCGACGCATTCAACCGCGGCTTCTTTGGCACGATTCACAGCTTTTGCATGAAGTTGCTCGCCACGCATGGGCATCACCTCGGATTACCACAAAATCTCGAGTTGATCACCGACGATGCAGACCTCTGGAATCAATTCGTATCGCAATACGTTACGATTGGAGGTTCGTTGACTGACGAAACACGGCGTCTGCTTTTGCGGCATGTGCAGGCGCGCCAATTGATGGAACTCGCGCACAACACCGAGATCGATCTGATCGGGGTGGAACAGCAGATGCCGTATCCGCATCCCGATTTCTCGAAAGTATATGCCGCCAACGAAAGACCATCCTCGAATATTGCCAAAGCAAAAACCGAGCTGCGAAGCTGGGAGGAACGCTGGCGCCACACTGATGAATTTGTCCCGTGGCCTCCATGCGCCACGACCTCCAAAGAATTTGTGCGGATCTGGCGGGATGCGTTTCGACTGCTTCGAGACTGGGTCAATGGATGCGCTCTTTGTGTTGCTGCTGAAGTTCAACGCGATTACCGCGAATTCCGACTCGAACGCGGCTTGGTCAAATATGTGGACCAAATATCTCTCGCGGGTGAACTCATGCGCCTTCCCGACGTAGTGCGCCGCATTCGCGCAAATAACTATCGCGTGATCCTCGATGAAGCCCAGGACACCGATCCACAGCAATTCTTGGTACTTTTGGAAGTCGCACGAAGCATCGACGGGACCGGGATTTGGCTGCAAAATCCAGGCGGCTTAGCCGGACCGCGACCCGGCCATTTCTGCATGGTCGGCGATTTCCAGCAATCGATTTATCGCGATCCTGCCGACCTTGCGCATTACCGCCAGCTGCATGAAACGCTGGTCGATTCCGGAGCCGCGCAGAAACTGCAATTTTCCGTCACGTTTCGACTGGACAGTGCGCAGCTTGGCTTCGTGAACACGACGTTTAGCGAAATCTTGAGTGAAGAGGAAGGTCAGGTCCCGTTCGTAGAGTTGAGTCCGCGTCCGGATGTGTTGCCGGGACAAGTCATTCGGTTCGATTTCGGCTGCGATGTAGAACTTTCCTTACCGGAGAACCAGCGCGCCTCGTTGGAAGCGCGCGAGCTGGCGGGATGGCTACACGACGTTGGCCCTGAAAAGTTGCGCGCGGAATCGTGGCGGCAGGTCGCAATTTTGTGTCCGCGGAAAGCGTGGCTGCGAACGTTGCGAGAGGCGTTAACGAGTGTGGATCTTCCGGTCGAAGTTCACTCGGAAAGCGACAGAAAAGGTGAAAACCCGGCATACGCCTGGATCACGGCGCTGTTGACGATCATGGCCGATCCAAACGCCAGTTACGAAATTGTTGGCGCCTTACGTGAAATCTTTGGGCTCTCCGATGACGACCTGCACCGATTCTCAAAAGGGCATGCGACGCGTTTCCAAATTAGCGGGCACACGCGCGACAACAGCATTGTTGCGAAAACATTGAACAATCTGGCGCGCATCCGTGAATCAATCGTGCAACAACCGCTATTCAGCGCCGTGCATGAGATCGTTCGCTGCACGCAATTGCGGGAACGCCTCGGATTGCTTCCAGCGGAAGAGTTTGGCGAATTAAACAACGAGCTGGATGAACTGCTGACCATTGCAGCGACTGCCGAAGCGCGCGGCCTCTCGCTCGCAGATCTTGGCCAGACCTTGCGCACACAATTTCATGCGACGCGCGAAACTCATCCGTCGCCTCGAGAGGCAATACAACTGATCACGGCGCACAAAGCGAAAGGCTCCGAATGGCAGGCTGTCATCGTTCCGTTCCTGACGCGCGAGATTCGTGAAGCGCACCCGCCATATCCCTATGCGGTTCGCAGCGCGAATCCGCCCGGCGCGAAAATCATTCTTGATCCGATGGATTTCGATGAATGCAAAGAGGAGCTTAAGCGAATCGATCGACAGGAGATGGAACGTCTCCTTTACGTTGCCTTAACACGCGCGAAGCACACGTTGGTGCTCGCTTTTGATCGACAATTTTTCCTCAATAGCCGCAGACGATTTCACCGCAATTCGCAAATCAGCTTGTTACGGGCCGGAGACGGCGAGTGCAATTGTGAAGCGGTCGCGGCAGTTTCAAATGAAGCCCGTGAATGCATATACACACGGGACAGACAACGCTCCGCTCCTTCCGAACACATTTCCGAGCAGTTCGGGACACGCCAACTTGGCTGGGTTGATGACGCTCGTCGTCAGGCAGCACGCTTCATTCATACGGTCAGCCCGAGCAAGTTCGCTCAGAAAGAAGAGGTAGAAACTGACGCAGCCGCTGATGCGTGGATCGAGATTGAACCGGAGTTGCGTCCATCGCGCGTGGAAAATCCAGCTACGCGTTACGGAATTTGGTGGCATGAATTCGCTCAATCGATCCCGTGGCATTCACACCGGGACGAGTGGCAGGCGACTTTTGAGGCGAATCTTCGTGACTCTCCCGACCCGACCCGGTCGAAACGCGAATGGAATTTGCTAATCCAGTTCGCGACGGAGCATCCGGACTTTTTCGCAGGAAACATTTTCGCTGAGATGCCCTTCTTGTGGAGAGTGGATGAGCAAAAATGTTTGGAAGGACTCGTCGATGTGGCTCTCTTCCAGCCGGACGAAAAGAAATGGTTTCTACTGGATTGGAAAACAAACCGGATCGACAGAACCCAGCTTCAGAACCTGCAGTTGGAATATCGGCCCCAGATTGCTGCATACTGGAAGGCCGTTACCGAAATAACGAAAAGGCCGGTCAGCGCCGGGATTTATTCCACGGGGACTGGCCAGCTGATCGTGTACAGCGAAATCGAACTCTCTGAACAATGGGAGCAGCTTAGGGAGTTGCCGCCGGACGATTTTGGATCTGCGGTCGCAGACTCGCTCTAGCGAACCGCACTCAACTCAGTTCTCCCGGTCGCCGCGGATGAATTGCTCGACGCAGCGGAACGCTTCGTCGTCGGTCATTTGCACCGGAGGATGCTTGGAAAAATAAGCAGAAGGAGAATGCAAAACCCCGCCGATCCCGCGGTCCAGCGCAACCTTGCAACAGCGGATCGCGTCGATCGCTACGCCGGCCGAGTTAGGCGAATCTTCAACCGACAATTTGACATCGATTTCCATCGGAACGTCGCCAAACAACCGGCCTTCTACCCGGATGAAGGCAATCTTGTTATCGAGTTGCCACGGCACATAATCGCTCGGGCCGATGTGAATGTTTTCGTCCACCAGGCGATCGCCCATCACCGACTGGACTGCCTCAGTCTTCGAGGTTTTCTTCGACGCCAGCCTGGTTCGATTCAACATGTTCAGAAAATCGGTGTTACCACCGGTGTTTAACTGATAAGTGCGCACAACTTTCACGCCGCGTTTACGAAACAGATCCACCAGTGACCGGTGCACGATAGTGGCGCCCACCTGGGCCTTGATGTCGTCTCCGATGAGCGGCAGATTTTTATCCGCGAACCGTTTTGCCCACGCCGGATCGCTCGCGATGAACACGGGGATATTATTGACGAATCCCAGTCCCGCTTCCAAAGCGCAACCGGCATAGAATCGAGTCGCCTGCTCGGACCCGACCGGGAGATAGTTGACCATCAGCTCCGCGGAAGAATTCTTGAGCTCGGCGATGATCTCTTCGCGAGTGGTTTCCTTCTCCATCGGCAGGAACGTGCGCAGCGGGTCCTGGTCCTGCATGTGTGGGGGGTAGCCATCCATAACACAACCCATTTTGACGATGGCGCCGGTGAGTTTGATGTTTTCGCAGAAAACCTTCGTACAATTTGGCGGCGCAAAAATGGCCCTGCTCACGTCCAGGCCGACCTTGCGTCGATCGATGTCAAAGGCGGCCACAACCTCAATATCGCCCGGGCGATAGCCGCCAATCTGGCGGTGCATCAGGCCAATGGTGGTGCCATTAACGGAGGAGCCATCATAAAAGTTGATACCCTGCACGAGCGAGCTGGCGCAGTTTCCAACGCCCACGATTGCGATTCTGATTTTTCTCATTTCTAAAACCTGAAAGCTATCTGACTTAAATGATTCGGAGCAAGCGATAAATTAGGCTGGTTCGCTGCCGCGCCCCTGCCTGTTTATGGCCCCCGAAACCGGGCCGCGAAGCCTTGAATCTGTCTGAAGTCGCAGTGGCTTGCAAGGCCTGATATAAGGGCAAGAGTCAAAGGCGTTCCTGCGTTGGGGACCGCCCCGGCAGGAGATAAAACCACATGTGTTCGAAATTCGCAGCCATCAGCCTGATGATCGCTGCCGGTTTTCTTGTCTGCTCGCAATTCGTCCGGGCGATGCCTGCTTACACGATTGACGAAGCAGTCGCTCTGGCCCGGGAACGAAACCCCGACATTCTTATCGCACAGAAGAAGGTGACGGCAGCCCGGGGCGGTTTCATCGAAGCCCGCTCAGGGTATCTCCCTTCGCTGAGCTCCAGCGGCCTGTACGACAAACGTCAGACCCAAAGCGAGACGAACCTGAGACAGGAAGATTACAACGCCATCGTGAAGCTCGAACAAAATATTTACACCGGCGGAGCGGTCGCAAGTCAGGTGGCAATCGCGCAACGGAACATTGCCAAGGCAAATTACGATCTCCAGGAAACGATCAGCCGCGTTACCATGGACGTACGAATCGCGTTCAACGAACTACTGCTAAACCGCGCAAAAGTACGCGTCCATGAAGATTCGGTGGGCGTGTTCGAACAGGAACTCAAAGGCGAGCAGGATAATTTCAACGCGGGCATTGTTGGCAAATTGAATGTGCAGCGCGCCGAGATTGCACTCGCCAACGAGCGTCCGGAACTCTTTACCGCGCAGACCGATCTGAAAAACTCCTATTTGCGACTAGCAGAACTTTTCGGCACGGATATTTCTCCCGGTAGACAGGCGCCGCCATTTGAAATATCGGGCCAGCTGCAGTACCGGCCGAATCATCCCGACCTCAACGAATGCCTTGCGCGCGCTGATGCGAATCGAGGCATCATCAAATCCCGGGAGCAAGACATCGCGATCGAAGATCGACAATACGTTTTGGATCGTAGCGCCACTCGCCCACACGTGCGCGCCTTTTCGGGCTATGAGATCTATAGCGAACGCGATCCAGACGTTGGTCCCGAGTTTAACTACGGAGGAGTCGTCGGCATAAATGCCACATGGAACATCTTCGACGGGCACGCGACCAAAGGACGCATGCAGGCAACGCGCGCCCGGCGTGACGCAGCGGTGCAAGCTTTGGCCGCAGCGCGGCGCAGCGTCGCCTCAGAAGTGCGCAGCGCATTTTTCGATCTTCAACAAGCCGATCGCGTACTGGAGAGCGAGACAAAGAATGTGCAAACGGCGGATGAAGCGCTCGACATGGCTCGAGGGAATTTTGCCGCGGGTTTAGGAACACAACTCGACGTCCTGCAAGCAGCCGTCGACGTAACGCGAACCCGCACCACCCGGTTGACTGCGATTTATCTGCATAACGTAGCTCTGGCCCGGCTCAGTCACGCCTGCACCAGTTCAGCTGAAGCGCTCAATTTCGGATCGGACTTCAAGGACGTAAACGCTCGAGACCGTAATGCTGCGCATGCTGCCGATGTAGCAAAGCCACCGCAAAAAATGAGCCAGCGATGAGAAGCAAATTTCCCGAGCCTGTAGCCGTCGCCCTGAAGGCAACGCGATATCAACTTGTTAGACCTGCGGGTCGTGCCGTCGCCGCAGACAAGCAGCTACAGGTTGTGAGTTTACCAATTTTCGTTCTGGTTCTGATTGCGTCCTTCGTGCATCC
Source organism: Chthoniobacterales bacterium (assembly GCA_025935755.1). Taxonomy (GTDB): domain Bacteria; phylum Verrucomicrobiota; class Verrucomicrobiia; order Chthoniobacterales; family UBA10450; genus Udaeobacter. Next base: position 9,351 of record JAICUQ010000094.1, read on the forward strand.
AGCGCACGCAATCACTCTACGAGAGGTCCTCCGTACGACGCTCGACAGAAATCCCGAAATCCTCCAGGCGAAATCCGGCCTGGAGCAAGCCGCGGGACAGCGTCTGGTATTTCGCTCTGTCGCGTGGCCGGATTTCGAAGTAGGCGTCCCCGCAGGTGTTCAATATGGCCATCGTTCCGGCGAGAGCGGAGTAAAAGGATTTGCTGTAGGCCGCGCGAACCTGGAACAGACGTTGTTCAATATGGTTGTACCGCATTCGCTTCGGCGCGGAGATATCGAAGTTCTGATTGCTCAACAGCAACTCAATGTCGCAGTAGTCCAACAATTGCACGCCGCACGGCTCGCGTTTTACGCGGCGCTTTACAACCGATCTCTGGAGGCGATCCGAAGCGAGCAACAGCAAAAATTACGGGAAAACCTCTCTACGCAGAAGAATCGGCTCGAAGCAGGATTAGCCGATCGAAGCGCAGTGACGAGCGCAACTATCCTTGCTGACGAAATGGTTCCACAAACCGAGGGCGCGCAACGCGCCTACCGCAACGCGCAATTGAATTTGGCGCAAGCGATGGGAATTGACCCTGCGGGATCGTCTCTCCCCCAACCGGACGGCGAACTGAAGTTTGTTCCAACGCAAGTCGACGTTGAGGGCGAAATAGCCGCAGCTCTACAGCGCAGGGCGGATCTCAAACTGGCGCGTTTGTTCGTACATGCTGCAAATGAAGACGAACGGATTATCGCAGCCGACTATTATCCCGCCATTGTCGGTAGCATTCCCGCGGAATACGTGCCCGTCACAGGCATCCATCGCCAAGGCTCAACAAGTAAGACACAGGATTTTATCGGGTCCGAAGTTCGGGAAAAGGCGGTATACACGTGGCGCGTCATTGATAACGGGAAGGTCGGCGGCGCGGTGCTACGGGCGCGCGCTGCACGCCAGCAAAACGAACTGACCTGCCGGAAATTGGAAGCGAATGTGACCCGGGAACTTCCACGTATTGCCAATAACATTGAGGCCATTGCTGCCCGCGAAAAATCACTCGCCTCCGCGACCGCAGCCGCAGAAGAGAGCGCGCAAACCGTTAAGGAGAACGTCACCAGTGGTTTGGTGTCGCCGTTTGAATACCGCGTAACGCAAAACGGTTATCTGAGAACAAAGAGTGGACTGCTGGATGCAATTTATCAGCACAACGTGGCACTCGCAGAATGGGACCGAGCTACCGGCCGATATTTTCAATTCTTCGACGAGACCGCTGCGCCTCGGAATTCAGCGAAATAATTCGCTGAAGGCTAAATCACTTCGCGCCCCAACAACGTCAACCGTTCGATCAAGTTGCGACTCTCGCGGACGTTTGGATGACCTGGAGAATTTGTTTAACGTCGAACGGAAATCTCAGTGGCGGTGTCTTGGCAATAATGGTCTCGAATATCCAAGAACAAGCTGGAACGAGAAACGTTGCCCGGCACGACGTGATTGCAAACAGGAGCCGCGGACAGCACACTAGTCCTCCAAAATTGAAATTCCCAAAATCAAAGACCCTTTTGTGGATCGGCGCAGCGGCGGTCGTGGTCCTTTTCGCGTTGGCCTATTTCTTTCTAATGCCAGTCGCGGAAGTGACTAACGTTCGGCGCGGGACCGCGATCTCGGCGGTGTACGGAACGGTGCGGATCGAACCCGCGTTCGTGGTGCGTGTGCGAGCCCAAAACGACGGCTTTATCCGGCTGGCCGAACCGTTCTCTGCGGGCCGCGGCGCAATCGGCAAAGATGTGCAAAGAGGCGAGTTACTGGCAACCATCGCCGATGAAGAAACGTCGAGGCAATTGAAGCAGGCGCGCACCGATTTGCAGGCAGCCGTTGATCGCGCGGCTCTCCCACTGCCATCTTCGGAATTGCTCAAAGCCGCCGAAGATAATCTCCAACGACTCGAAAAAGTCGTTTCCTCGGGGAACGTGCCTGCTGTCGAATATCAAAAATCAAAAAGTGAGGTAAACCGTTTACGCGGCGTGGTGGAGACCGAGCGCATCGAGCGCGATCGCAATCTCAAGTCCGTAGAAGAAACCGCGAAGAAGCTCGAAGCGGAAATGAAAAATGCGGAAGTCCGCTCCCCAATTGAAGGAATCCTGACCAACGTTCAGACCATCGATGGTGAACTGGTTTCGGACGGTAATGAACTCTTCACCGTCTCTTCGCGAAAAACTTATGTTCGAGGCGAAGTCAATGAGGAGGATGTAGGCGAAGTAAAACCGGGAATGAAAGCGAAAGTGCAACTGTACGCCTACCGCACACGCACGTTTACAGGCCGGGTGACATCCATTCAGCCTGCAGCCGATCCAACCACTCAGCGTTATACGGTCGTGTTGGAGATGGAAAATCCGCCTGACAACATAATGGTTGGGATGACCGGCGAAATGAACATCATCACCGGTGTGCATGAAAATGCATTGCTCGTGCCGACGCGCGCACTGCTCGTGGATCAAGCATTGGTTGCAAACGGGGGAATGGTGCAGCGACGAACCGTCAACGTGGGATTCCGCACACTGGACTATTCCGAAGCGCTTGATGGCCTGGCAGAGGGCGATCGTGTCATTGTTTCCGATCAGGACAAATTCCATTCCGGCCAACCGGTGCGCCAGCGCATGATCAACGCGCCGCCTCCACCGAAAGCGCCGTGACCCCCCCGCTTTACATTGCCCTGCGGTTCTTGACGCATCGCAAACGCGCATTGCTTTTGAGTTTGAGCGGTGTCGTTTTCGGTGTCGCAATCTTCATCTGCACGCAGGCACAAACGCAGGGATTCTCCCGCTATTTCATCGAGTCCAATATCGGGAGCAACGGCGCGCTTGTGGTCAGATCCCGTTTTCGCCCTCGCTACGAGCCACTCATGGTGACAGCAAAAAACTCCAAGGCAGCTGCTGGCCGGCGTGTCTACTTTGAGGGCATTACGAATCCTAACGAAATCATGCGGGTGAGCAGGCAATTCCCGGATGTGATTTCCTGCTCACCGGTTCTACGCGGGACCGTAAGCGCGCGCGCGGGATTTGAGAACGCGACTGTCGATCTTTACGGCATCGACCCCGCGCTCCATGCACAAACGACCGATATCCTGCGCCAGTTGATTGAGGGGAAGTTTGAGGATTTTCGAAACAACACCAGTGCGATCATCATCGGTTCGCGGCTGGCAGAACTCCTTCAGACCAGCGTAGGCGACACCGTGCAATTGCTGGCGCCCAACGGCGAGTACTGGCGGTTCAGTGTTGCAGCGATCGCACGCGCAGGCATTGGCTCGATTGATTCGACCCGGATCTATTCGCACGCAAAAATCGCACAGGCGTTGCTACAGCAACCCTCCGGGGCGTCCATGATCATCTACAAGCTGCGCGACAGGAATCGTGCGCCGGTTTTGGCCAGCAGATTTGAAACATTGTTTCAGCACAATGCTCTAAGCTGGCAGGAACGCGAGGAAAGCACCCTCCAGCTTTTTCTAACTTTAAGAATGTCCGTAGCAATTACCGTTTCGCTGATCATTCTACTCGCTGGTTTCGGGATTTTTAACGTCCTTACCATGTCGGTCCTCGCGAAGATCAAAGAGATCGCGATTTTGCGCTCGATGGGTTACCGGCGCAAAGATATCAGCGCAATCTTTCTCTGGCAGGGAGCACTGATCGCCGCGGCTGGATCGGTCGTCGGTTGTTTGCTTGGAGCGGTAATGACCTGGGGCGTATCGCACATCCCGATTCATCTTCGCGGCTTGCTGTACACGAATTATTTCCTGGTTACCTGGGACTGGCATCATTACGCATTTGCGACGTTGCTGGCGCTCGTGGCTGTGTTTATCGCCAGCTACGTGCCGGCGCGGCGCGCAGCTGAGTTGGCTCCCGTCGTCACCATTCGAGGATCAAGATGAACGCAGACCTTAGTCTCAGTTGCGACCGGATCGAACGCTACCTCGGAGAGGAGGAGGAACGCGTGCACGCGCTGCGCGGTGTGTCGCTCGAGATCGAGACGGGAAGCGTTCACGCGGTGGTGGGCCCCTCTGGCTGCGGCAAAAGTTCATTGCTCTACATCCTCGGCCTGCTGGATACACCAGATGCGGGGCGTGTATCTCTCGAAAACGAAACCGTATCGCACTTGAGCGACGATGAGCTCGCGCAGAGACGCAACAAATTCATCGGTTTCATCTTTCAATTCCATTTCTTGATGGAGGATTTCACGGCGCAGGAAAACGTGATGATCCCCATGCGTAAGCTTGGCCAGCTCTCCGATATGCAAATGCGCGATCGCGCCGCCGAGTTGCTCGATGGCGTAGGGCTAGGCGACAAGTTGCGAAGGCCCAGCCGGCATCTTTCCGGCGGCGAACAACAACGAGTCGCTATTGCGCGCGCGCTCGCAAACGATCCCCGCGTCATTCTGGCTGACGAACCGACGGGTAATCTGGACACCGCAAACTCCGAGCGCGCGTTTGAGTTGTTGCAGAATCTAGTGCATCAACGCGGCAAGGCGTTGTTGCTCGCCACGCACAACCCGGCAATTGCGGAAGCGTGCGATTGGATTCACGAAATGAGGGATGGCCTCATCAT
>JAICUQ010000110.1 GCA_025935755.1 Chthoniobacterales bacterium
ATTAGACGCTTAGAATTACTGCCAGTGCGCACCGAACCAACTCGCATCAGGAATTTCGTCAACGGCGAATTCCTCGATCCGATCAGCGGTCGATATCTCGACAACATCGAACCGGCTACAGGCCAGTCGTATTCGGAGGTGGCCGACAGCGACGCGCACGACGTTGATCTTGCAGTCGCTGCAGCAGAAAAAGCATTTCGCGATTGGTCAAAAAAAACCGCAGCCGAACGTTCGAATTTTCTGCTGCGCATTGCTGAGTTAATCGAGGGTGACCTGGACAAGTTCGCGCGCGCCGAGTCGATTGACACCGGCAAGCCGATTTCGCTCGCGCGCTCTCTGGATATTCCGCGCGCAGTCGCAAATTTCCGATTTTTTGCCACAGCGATTCTGCACACCGAATCGGAAGCGCACAACATGGATAACGTGGCATTCAACTACACATTGCGACAGCCGCGTGGGATTGCCGGATTGATTTCACCGTGGAACCTGCCGCTATACTTGTTGAGTTGGAAAATCGCACCGGCCATTGCTGTCGGGAACACCGCGATCGCAAAACCAAGTGAGTTAACGCCGATGACGGCGTTTCTGCTTTGTGAAGTTTGTCAGGAAGCCGGTCTCCCGGCCGGCGTACTCAATGTGGTGCATGGAACCGGCCCAAACGTTGGATCCGCCATTACCGCGCATCCAAAAATCACGACGATCTCCTTCACCGGTGGGACCGTCACCGGAAAGAGAGTCGCCGAGGCGTGCGCGCCCTTATTCAAGAAAGTTTCCCTCGAGCTCGGTGGCAAAAACCCAAACATCATCTTCGCCGACGCCGATCTCGAAGCAGCCGTGACCGGCAGCGTGCGTTCGTCTTTCGCCAACCAGGGGCAAGTTTGTTTATGCGGATCGCGCGTGTTCGTTGAGAAAGCGATCTACAAAGAATTCGTGGATCGCTTCATCGACAAAGCTTCACAATTGAAACAAGGCGATCCGCTCGACGAACAAACCGAACAGGGCGCGATCGTAAACAAGACACAGCTCGATAAAGTGAAGTTTTATGTCGATCTCGCCCGGAAAGAGGGCGGGAAGATTGCCCTTGGCGGTTCTGCGCCCCAAGCGCCTAACGACCGATGCCGCGGAGGTTATTTCTTTCCGCCGACTGTCATCACCGGTCTGTCCGTTTCATGCCGCACAAATCGCGAAGAAATCTTCGGCCCCGTGGTAACGATCACGCCTTTCGAAAGCGAAGACGAAGTCATCAATCACGCCAATGATGTCGAATACGGCCTCTCATCGAGTATCTGGACGCAAAATCTTAGCCGCGCTCACCGCGTCGCCGAACGGATCCACACCGGTACTGTTTGGGTGAATTGCTGGCTTGTGCGGGATCTCCGTGTGCCCTTTGGCGGAATGAAACAAAGCGGTGTCGGCCGTGAAGGCGGCGAAGAAGCGTTACGATTTTTTACCGAGCCAAAGAACGTCTGCATTGCGAAGTGAATCTCTGGGCCGGCCAAGTTGAGAATTGATACTCGATTGATGAGAGTCCCGGATGAGCAAGAGCATTCGCGGTAGTTGTCTGTGTGGCGGCATTCGGTTTGAGGTTGATCCACCGTTCGCTCAAGCGAGTCACTGTCATTGCGAACGTTGTCGCAAGCATTCTGGAACAGCGGTCTGCACTCAGGCACGCGTATTGCGCGAGCAGTTTCGACTCACCCAGGGCGAGGAGTTGATCAAGGTCTATGGGAGAGGCGAAGGCGCAGTAAAAGCCTTTTGTACAAACTGCGGTTCGAGTTTGTTTGGAGGCGATTGGCCGGACGGTTCGCAGGTGTCGATTCGGATGGGAGCTTTTGACGATGATCCAGGGATTCGGCCACAATTTCATACGTTCGTGGCCGATCGTGCGCCATGGGACACGATCATGGACAACCTTCCGCAATATGCGGAGCGAAAGGACATAACAGTTGAGGGTTGAGAACTGAGGGTTGATTGTCAGACATGTGTCGAGCCATCAAAACACTGCATAATTTTTCACCGCCAGCGACGCACGACGAAATTCGCGCGTCGTCGCTCCAGTTTGTTCGCAAACTTTCCGGATTCACAAAGCCATCGCGCGCAAATGAGGAAGCTTTCAATCGCGCAGTGAATGACGTGGCACATGCCGCGCATCATCTTCTTGAATCGCTAGTCAGCAATGCGCCGCCGCGGAACCGCGAAACGGAAGCGTTGAAGGCGAAAGCGCGATCGGCGAAGCGATATGGGACAGCCAGGATGGCTGCGGCCTAACAACTGTTCAGGCCGTTGCTTACGAGCTGAAATGATGTAGCCGCCTCGCTATGGCGAGGCGCCGCGCGCTGGTATCGATTCATCGCGGCGATAGAACGCCGCGGCGACAACGTCGCGGTATTTATGAAATGCCTTGCAGGAAACATTTCATCGTTGGAGGAGTAGGCAATGAAAACCATTGCCGGCGGCTGTGCCTGCGGTGCCATTCGTTATGAAGTTACTGCGCAACCAATTGTGTCGTTCAATTGTCATTGTCGCGACTGCCAGAAAATGACCGGCGGCGGGTACACTCCTGTTTTCTATGTGCCGGCGAACGCCTTCAAAATCACGAAGGGCACACCGAAATACTTCGGCACGACTAGCGAAATGATGGGCGATAATGTGCGCGGTTTTTGTCCGGACTGTGGTTCGCGATTGTTTGGTGGCCAGTCTGATTTCGGACAAGGCATCGCAGCCGGGACTTTGGACGACCCGAGTTTGTATAAACCGCAGCACGACATCTGGACGTCCGACGCCCAACCATGGGATGCGATGGATCCCAACCTGCCGAAATTCGAGAAATACGCTCCGAGAGGATGAGCGGTCGATAAAGATCTCTCACGTATTCGCACGTTAGTTTTCGCCGGCCGCAGCAACTAGCTTGACCGAATTTAAGGAAACGATGTAATCGGATTGATCTGCGATTAGTCTGGTTAGACACATCGAAGCCGACCCATGGAACCTTCGACCATAAGCGGCACTAAGTTGCGCACGGCATTTGTTTTGTTGCTCGTGGTGTTGGTTAGCGCGTTGTTCCTGGCCGTCATATGGCCGTTCTTCAAACCGCTTCTTCTCGGCGCGTTACTGGCTGGGTTGTTTCATCCACTTTACCGCTGGATTACGCGGCTGCTGGGCGGTCGCGGATCGCTTGGCGCAGCGGTTACGTTATTGGTGTTATTCGTTCTGGGCCTCGGACCCGTCAGCGCTTTTTTCGGGATCGTTTTACAACAGGCGCTGACCATGAGCGATCAGGCGCTCCCGTGGCTGAATCAACACCTCGGCGCTGCGACCACCTTCAACGTGCAGGAGTGGGCGGTGCACAGGTTTCCTGCTCTGGCGAGATACGTGCCGAACCAGGAACAATTGCTGCAACAGGTCGGCACCGCTGCTAAAACCGCCGGTACGTTTCTCGTCGGGTTTGCGTCGCGCATGACTGCTACTACTGCCGCGTTCCTCCTGAATTTGTTTGTGATGCTTTACGCGATGTTTTTCTTCTTCAGGGACGGTAATAAAATCCTGGAACGGATTTTTTATTACACGCCGTTGAACGATGACGATGAGGCGCGAATGCTTACGCAGCTCTCCTCGATCACGCGAGCCACTGTCAAAGGCACGCTGGTGATCGGGATTATTCAAGGCACGTTGGCAGGCATCGCGTTTTGGGTGGCAGGAATCGAGGGAGCAGCGCTGTGGGGAACGATCATGACAGTTCTTTCCGTCATCCCCGGCATTGGCTCCGCCCTGGTGTGGGTGCCCGCAGTTATCATTCTGTTTGTCATGGGAGAGTACCTAACGGCAAGTTTGCTTGCGGCATGGTGCGCCGCTGTGGTCGGCACGATCGATAATTTCCTCCGCCCGGTTCTTGTCGGCAGAGACGCGAAAATGCCGGATCTTCTCATTCTGATCGGCACCCTTGGCGGACTGTTCCTCTTCGGTCCGATCGGATTCATCGTCGGACCGATCGTGTGTGGACTCTTTCTTACAGTTTGGGACATCTACGGCGCCACTTTCAGGGAGGTCCTTCCGCCCGTAACAAGCTTCCAGCCGTCAGATCAGGAGGCACCCGCAAGCGCTCCACAAAAATCTGCGAAACAATGAATCGCGATTTGTGCTAATCGAAAATATGCGTTGTCTTCATGCTGACTGCTCGAACAGCAACTAACCGATGAGCGAAACATTCCAAAGCGAACGGGCGCCTGAACCCGTCGGTGCGTTTCCACACGCAAAACGCGTGGGTGGTTTACTCTTTCTGTCCGGAATTGGACCGCGTGTGCGCGGGAGCAAGGATATTCCCGGCGTGACGCTCGATTCGTCCGGCAATGTCGTCAGTTACGAATTCGAAACGCAGTGCCACGCGGTGTTCGAGAATGTGCGTCTCGTGTTGGAAGATGCTGGCGCGACCTGGCAGGACATCATCGATGTCACGGTTTATCTGACCGACATGAAAAAGGATTTCCCGATTTATAACCGCATTTATGCGGAATACTTCGCTGGCGCCGCCAAACCAAACCCGACTCGCACAACAATCGAGGTCGGAGCCTTGCCGACACCGATCGCGATCGAACTAAAAGTGATCGCAGCTGCGGGATAGCGGCATCCGCGTCCAATCGCTGATTCCATATCGATTGGCGGACGCATCACCTCGTTAACGAAAGAGTGTTTGCGTTATTATTGGGATGGTGGTGAAGAGCCGAGCAATCGAACAACAAGCTCATCGGCGCATTGGGAATAAGTTGCGCAGTTAATTTCTTGTCGAACCGAGGTTAACGTCGGGCGCCAGAGGCAACGCAGATTCCGCCAGGATCCGATCGAAGCGAGAATCGTTTCGCAGATCATCCCACATGGGATTCAATTTCAAATCCCCCTGGTTCGCACCGAACGGCAGCTTCACCAGGTTGCCTAACGCGTCGAACGCCCCATCACGATCTCCGATCATAACCAGCACTTCAGCGAGGCGCATTTCACAGCTGGGACCGAGAACGGCATCCACGTTTGGCGGCAGTGTTTCGGCTGCCTGACGCGCATGGCGGACTGCCTCCCCGTTCTGGCCGAGCCCCGCCTCGGCGATCGATAGTTGACCAAGAATGTTGGGGTCATTGGGCCGCGGCCCCAGCGCAACCAGTGCCAGGCGCCTGGCCTCCTCGTTAGCCTGACGCTCCTCATCTGCCTTACCGGCCACGTGAGCAATTGCTGCGAGAGTGAGCCAGAAATCCGGGACTTTCTTTGCCTCGTCCGCCGCATTCGCAGCGAACGGTTTGGCCGCACTGTAATCTCGTTCCATGAAGTAGAGCCAAAGTCGAGCGGATTGGTAATCCATGTCGTTCTTATCCGGGGCTGAGTCGAGTGCGGCACGCGCCTCTTCTATATTCCCCTTTCCGAGTGCCGCCTCATGCTTGGCAACGAAAAGTCGCGCCGGCCTGGGTTCGCGCAGGCGCGCAATGGCTGCGTTCAAAACGCGATCTGAATCACCAAATCGGCGCAAGCCCGAATATGTTTGCGCGAGACTCACAGCGAGTGCCGCATTCTGAGGGTCGAGCTCGACCGCTTTTTCGCCATTGCGAATCGATGCCGCAAATTGCCCCAAACGGCGTTGTACCAATGACGCCAGCGTAAAAAACTCCACTTCATGAGAAGCAGAAGAAGGAATAGTCGACAATTCCCGCTGTGTCCGTCGGTAGTCGCCTAACCCATGATAGTAATATCGAGCAAGAGCGAGATGCGCTTCTTCGCTTTTCGGCTCGAGCCGCAACGCTGTCTCCGCTGCATCTTTCGCGGCAGCGAGATGCTCCGGCGAATGGTGGTCTCCAAAACGATATAGCAAGACGTAAACCTCATTAAGCAGGCAATAGGCGAGAGTGAACTTTTGATCGCGAGCGATTGCCTTGTTGAGCAGACTGATTGCTTCGTTCCAAGTCTCGCGCGGCATATTTGGACCTCCGGAGCGGAACACCGCGCGGGCGCGAAGATAAAGATCGTAAGCTGCCAAGTCCTGTGTCGGTTGCCTCCAGATTTTGGCCTTTTCTTCGAGGGAGAGCGTTGCTTTGAGTTGGCCTGCGATCGTTTGCGCCAGCTCGCTTTGAAGCGCGAAAATGTCCTCCAGTTTGCGATCGTATCGTTCTGCCCAAATCTGACTGTCGGTCTCCGTGTCCACAAGCTGGGCGTTGATTCGCACGCGATCGCCTGAAATCTGTACGCTTCCCTCCAACACGTTTGCAACGTCCAAGTCGCGTCCAATCTGCTTTATGTTTCTTTTCTTGCCGCGATACGGTGCGACGCCACTGCGGCTGATCACCTTGAGATCTCTCACTTTGCCAAGATCCGTCAGAATATTGTCCTGAACACCATCGGCAAAATAGGATGGCGAATTGTTGTCACCGAGGCCTTCGAACGGCAGGACAGCAATACTTTTCCGGCTATCCGAAGCTGGTGGACCGCCTCCGCGCGCCCGCAGGCTCTCGGCACCGCGTGCATTTTGTTGAGATCGAGTCCAATACGCGAACAGAACTCCGGCCAACACAAACGCGACAGTCGCGCCCGTCAGCAAACGTGATCTGTTTCGTTTGACCAGGCACTTCGCGCGATAACCAAGAGTGGGATGGCGCGCAACGACGGGCTCTCGTGCCAGGTGGCGGCGGACATCATCCGCCAGATCCGCTACTGTGGCGTAACGCATGCCGGGCTCCTTGTGCATCGCGAAAAGAACGATCGCGTCGAGATCACCGCGCAACAGCCGCGCAGTTTGCGGATCAGAGGCAACCGCACTGGGTGGGGGCGGAACTTGCTCAGCTACCACTAGTGCCAGTTCCTCACGTGTGGGACGCGCAGTGGAAAACCGATGCGGTCTTTGGTCGCTCAACATTTCATACAGCAGCGCGCCTAACGAGTAAATGTCGCTCGCGACCGTTATCGGCTCTCCTTTTGCTTGTTCAGGCGACGCACAGACCGGTGTCAGATGCTGCTGTGCTTCGCTGGTCAATTGCGCTGCATCCTGCTCTTTTGCCAGGAGCTTGGCGATCCCGAAGTCGAGCAGCTTCGGTTCTCCTTCTGCATTTGCCAGGATGTTGCTCGGCTTGATGTCGCGATGCACAACCAGGTTGCGATGCGCAAATTCAACTGCGGCGCAGATCTTCAAGAACAGCTCGAGCCGCTGACGCGTCGATAACCCCTGCGCGGCTGCATATCGCGTCACTGGCGCGCCGACAATGTAGTCCATGATGAAGTAGGGGAGACCATCGTCGGTGGTGCCTGCGTCGAGGAGTCGCGCGATATTCGGATGATCGAGTTCGGCCAGGATCTGGCGTTCAGCTCGAAAGCGGCGCAGGATCTCAGCCGTGTCGGCACCTCGATTCAATATCTTAATCGCAACTTGTTTCTCGAACTGACCATCAGCGCGCTCAGCGAGGAAAACTGTCCCCATTCCGCCGCGGCCAAGTTCGCGAACGATGACGTAGGCGCCGACACGCTGTCCACCGCGCTGCGGTCCTTCCTGCCATAAAGTGGAGGCTGCGTTCTGCGCACAATCTTCGAAGCTGTCGGTACTTTCGTTAAGCAGCGCCTCAGCTTCCGCCAGGAGCGACTCGGCCTCCTCGAGTAAATGCGTATCCTCACCGCAGCGTTGCTCCACCAGGGCGATCCGGGCTGCTGAAGAGTTTTGTTCCAATGCGTCGGCGAGGATGGCTTTCAATCGATCCCAGGATTCCGGATCGATGTTGCCCTGCCCGAATGGAGTCGTATTTGTGGCCACGGAGAATTCGAGACTCCCTAGTTCGCAGACAGCTCTCGGCGCAGCCAAATTTTCGCCAGAGTCCACTCTCGCTTCACAGTGGCCGGCGAAATCTCCAGTAACTCGGCCGTTTCTTCGACTGTCAGTCCTGCGAAAAACCGCAGTTCCACGATGCGCGCCTGTCGGTCGTCGAGAGTTTCCAACGCTTGCAACGCCTGGTCTAGCGCAGTGAGATCGATTTTGCGGCTGTCGTAAAATTCAAGGGTAACTCGCAAAGGATCCGGGCCGCCGCGTTTCAAACGGTGCCGTGCGACCGCATAGTTAATCAGCGTTTGTCGCATTACCCGGGCAAAGATCCCGATAAAGTGGCTGCGATTTTGCCAGACAAGATTTTTTTCGCCAACGAGTCGCAGAAACGCCTCATGCACGAGTGCCGTCCGCTGAAGAGTATGAGCGGTGCGTTCGCCTCGCAGAAATGTCTCGGCTAGACGACGCAAGTCTTCATAGACCTCTGGCATCATCTCGCTGATGGCGGCGGCTTCGTTGCGCTCAACATCCTTTGTCTCGCGCATCACCGCCGGTGTTAACGGCGCGGTTGAAGACGCCGTGGGCCCATCGGCGTGAACTGTAGCCACAACGACGCATTCTAATGCATATGGTGGCGACGCGTCCAGCCAGAGCTCATTGTCCCGCGCGTCGATGTGTTGTTGCAACTCTACAGCAGTTGTCATCACGACCGGATTGACTTCAGGATTTTGTTTTCGCGGGCAGGCGGAAAAGGACCGCCCATTTATGATGGGCGGTCCTACAGCTGCGCCCGGCTCAGTGCCGGTCTCAATCATTTGTCGGCGATGATTCAGGGAAACGATGATATAGCAGCATTGGTTGGCTAGGAATTAACGTCCCCTAAGCTTAAGCGAATTTAACCCGCCACCATGTCCTTCCCGCAAGAATCCGTGGACCACGAAATTCTCGTCGAAGTAAAATCCGCTTACCGCGCCGTTCGGTGCGATGCCATAGACATTCGGGCCCTGCAATGGGCCGGTGCCGGCACCCGGAACGTCGAACTCAACGATTGCGCCGCGCCTGTCACGCACGAAACCGTGGCTCACATCTGAAGAATCAACGTACCATCCTGAGATCGCTCCGGCGGTGTTGATTCCAAAAGGGTAGGTACCTTGGAACGGGCCGGTGCCCGCGCCTGCGGCATCGAACGTAGTAAAGGTGCCATTCCTATCCATGACGAAACCGTGACTTACATCGTTCGCATCGAAGTAGTTTCCCATTACGCTGCCATTCGGAGTAAAGCCACCGCCGTAGGTGCCTTGTCCGGGTCCGGTGCCAGACCCTGGAACATCATAGGAGGTAATGACGCCGTTCTTATCCAGCAGGAAACCGTGGCTCGCGTTATTCGCGTCGAAGTAGAATCCGGTAACTTCTCCAACTGGGCTGATCGCGAAGCTGAAGGTACCCTGGCCAGCATCCGTGCCTGCGCCTGGCGCGTCGAAGGTGATGATGGCGCCATTTTTGTTGCGCACGAAACCGTGACCCACCTGAGCCGAATCATTGTAATATCCCGCAATCGTCCCGCCGGGGTTGATGTCGAGAGGGCTGGTGACAAAGGTGCCTTCTGGAAATGGCCCGGAGCCCGCACCCGGCGCATCGATGACGGTAATGATTCCTTGGTTGGAGCGGACGTATGCGTGGGCCGCATCGGCTGAGTCAATAAAGAATCCCGTGACAATTCCACTTGGCGTTGACCCGTAGGCGCGCGTCCCCTGAAAGTTGTTAGTGCCAGCGCCGGGCGCGTCGAAGATGGTAAAACTGCCATCTGCGGACCGGATAAACCCGTGCCGCGCATTGTTGGCGTCACGGGTGAACCCCACAATGTTACCAGAAGGATCGACGTTGGTGGCATAGGTGCCCTGAACGGGTCCCGTGCCCGCGCCAGGAGCGTCAAAGGTGATAATACTTTGCGCGGAGATTGACGCCGATATCGCCAGGACGATCAGAGTGATTGTCCCTGGCACAAGTCGGAGTTTTCGATTTGAGCAATAGAATGATTTCATACCCTTTAACGCAATAACGAGTCGAAAAACGGCTCATTAGTTCTTGAAAATTTTTCGCCGATTCCCGGAGAGAGCGCGGGCGCCCTCGCCCGCTGGGCGAAGCGCCTCGCTTCGCAGAGAAGTCGTTCGACGAGTCATGGAACGGAACGGTCCGAAGGCGCCCGCGCTCCCCATTCACGCGAATGGCGCAGTCTCTAGCTTTCTTGCAAGTTGAGCATTGGACGTTGGACGTTGGGCATTGGATGTTGCTTAGGACTAACGATTACAGTGCGATTACGAATACGAGCATGAGCACGAGCACGAACCTGAATAGCAGTACGAGCACCCGCAGGGACGAATGCCACGTTCTATCTGCCGATCACACCGGCATCACCGTTTCAAATCTCGAACGCTCGCTCGCATTTTGGCGCGATGTACTGGGCTTCGAGTTTTCGCATACCGCGCATCAAAAAGGTGAATTGGCCGAGGAAATCACCGGCGTTAAAGGCGCTGAGCTAAAGCTGGCGGTGTTAAAAACGCCGGGTGGTCACAAGATTGAATTACTCGAGTATCTCGCACCGGCGGATCGCAAACGCGCACCTCTTCGACCTTGCGATATAGGCTTCATGCATGTTGCACTGATCGTTGAAGATCTCAACGCCGCGCTCGACAGGATCGCTGTCTCAGGCTGGAAAACAGCCGGGCAACCGCAGATCCTTACAAAAGGACCCAATGCCGGCAAACGCGTTGTCTACGTTCGCGACCCGGACGGAACGACGATCGAGCTCATGCAAGTCCCCGGCACTTGACGATTGCGATGCTATGTTCAGGCTACGATCATGCAGCGCGTTACCTGTTCTTTAAATTGAGCGTTGGACGTTGTTTGCCTGTTTCATAACATGACTTTTTCTTCTGACGAAAATTTCGCGCGGCAACTCGATCGCGAAGATCCGCTCCGCGATTGTCGCGAGAAATTTTTTCTGCCACTCGGGAAAGACGGCAAGCCGGTCATTTATTTCGCCGGCAACTCGTTAGGCTTAATGCCGAAATCGGCGAGGCAAATCGTGGATGAGGAGCTGGACAACTGGGCACGGCTCGGCGTCGATGCGCATCATGCCACGGGAACGCCATGGTATTCGTATCACGAAGCGTTGCGCGAACCGGCAGCACGCCTGGTAGGCGCGAAGCCAGTCGAGGTCATCTGCATGAACAGCCTGACGGTGAACCTGCACCTGATGATGGCGACGTTTTATCGGCCAACCAAATCGCGCTTCAAAGTCTTGATGGAAGAGCCGGCGTTTCCTTCCGACACCTACGCGATCAAAACACAGCTCCTTCACCATGGGCTGGATTCGAAAGACGCAGTCGTTCTGGCGCGTCCGCGAAAAGGGGAGTTCACCGTTCGCACTGAAGACGTTCTGGACCTTATCGATAAGCAAAGGGATCAGCTTGCAGTGGTGATGATTGGTGCCGTGAATTTTTTCACCGGTCAATTAATGGACATGGAGGCGGTGACGGCTGCAGCACAGAAACACGGCATCATTGTCGGGTTCGATCTCGCGCACGCCGCCGGGAACGTGCCGCTCTCGTTGCATGATTGGAACGTCGATTTCGCGGTATGGTGTTCATACAAATACTTGAATGCCGGCCCCGGCGCAGTGGCAGGCGCGTTTGTGCATGAACGCCACGCGACAAACACCAAGCTCCCCCGGTTTGCCGGTTGGTTCGGAAACGATCCGAATACACGATTTAAACTGCATCTCGAGCCGGAGTTCGTCCCAGTACCCTCCGCTGACGGTTGGCAGATTAGTAATCCGCCAATCTTCGCCATGGCGCCACTCCGCGCGTCACTTTCAATTTTCGAGGCGGCCGGCGGCATGGAACCGCTGCGCAAAAAATCGACGAAACTGACCGGGTATCTTGAATTCTTGATCGCACAAATCGGTTCGAAGAAGTTTTCGATTATCACTCCGTCCGACCCGAATGCGCGCGGCGCGCAATTGTCGATTCAGGCACACGACCATCCAAAGCAGCTGCACGAAGAACTCATCGCTGCGGGTGTGAAATGCGATTTCCGTGAACCAAACGTGATCCGTGTCGCGCCGACGCCCCTGTACAACACGTTCGATGAAGTCTGGCGTTTCGCGCAGATCCTCATTGCCCACGCATGAGGCAGGGCGCGTCACTCCGTGCGGCGCCGATTTCTAGGTTGCAGCCGGCGGGCAGAGGACCTGCCCGTTCTAGCTCTATTCAGGCGCAATCAGATCTTCGGCAGCGACGATTTGCCAATGGCCGTTGCGCAGCAACCACGTATCGGTCCAGACGAACCCGGTCATTCCGAGCGAAGTCGAGGAATCCCGTGTCGCTACGGTTCAGCCGCTTCGCGGGATCCCTTCGACTTTGCTCAGGATGACCAGTGTACCTTCTTCCACCGGCCAAACCGGCGCCGCTCGCAGAGGTGTCGCCCGCCGCGCCCCGATTCCACTCACTGCCGTTCGCTATTAAGAATGTAGCGCTCTGTTTCTTTCTGAACTTCGGATCGGACCTTTCGTTTCGTGAAAGACGCTACGAAAGTTGCGTTGGTAATGGTTTCGGTGCTGAAACAAACTGCTTTTTTTTCATGGAAAA
>JAICUQ010000109.1 GCA_025935755.1 Chthoniobacterales bacterium
AGCTCCGCCTCCGGCACAAGCGCCACCGGCAACCGGCGGTACGAGTCCGGCTGCTCAGGCACCCACGAATCCGGCGGCAGCAGCGCAGCAACCGCCTGCGACGAATTTGCCACCGGGACAGCAACCGCCACCACCGCCGCCGGGAGAACCTGGTGTTGCAGGACAATCTCCAGCAGCCGGTCAGCCTGGAGCGCCCGGAGCAGTGACCAGTCCCGCTGCGGCTGGTGCAACAAGTCCTGCTGCGGCTGCCGCGACCAGTCCTTCTCCGGCTGCTACAGCGAGTCCGGAAAAGCCTGCTGGAGTTCTGGGTAGTAACTGGCTGATCGATCAATTTCGCAAAGGCGGTCCGGTGATGTGGCCGATTTTGATCGTCTCCATCGTGGCGCTTACCGTTGTGCTTGAGCGATGCATTTGGTGGTCCGGCCGTTGGTTCCGGCGAGATCCGAAACGGATCGAAAAAGTTTTCACCGCGATTGAGAACGGTGATACCGCGGAGGCGTCGAGACTTTCACGCGGTTCTCGCGACCCGGTGCTGCGAATGCTGTGGAATGGTTTGAACCATCAACACAGCTCTCTCGAAGCCGCGTTGCAGGTTGCCGCAGGCATTGAGATCAAACGCGCCGGACGATTCCTGGTGGTGATGGATACTCTTGTAACTCTCGCGCCGTTGCTGGGTCTGTTGGGCACGATCACCGGTCTGATCCGTTCCTTTAGCTTCCTTGGAAATGAGGAATTGGCTGTGCAAGCGGTGACTGGCGGTATCGCTGAAGCGCTCATCGCGACGGCGTGCGGTCTTGGCATTGCCATCTTTGCTTTGATTCCGTTTAACTTTTTCACATCTCGCGTGTCTAACTTAGAGTTCGAGTTACAAACGGCAGCCACGAATCTGGAAGTTATGCTTCAATCTCAAACAGCCGAGCGACACGTCGAGATCGGAAGTGGCACACCGTCGTCAGCAACACGGTCATCTATCTAACGATTCGTCATGCAAGTCGCTTCACCGATTCCCCACAAGAAGGCGCGGATCGAGATCATTCCTTTGATCGACATCATGTTCTTTCTGCTCGCCAGTTTCATGATGGTGAGTCTGAGTCAGGTGCACATGAAGGGAATCAAAGTGAATCTGCCTTCGGGTCAGTCAGGTGAGACACAGACGAAGCGGGAATATGTCAGCGTTTCAGTAGACAAAGACGGTCACTACTTTTTTGATAAGGATGAAGTGCAGGATGAGGAATTGTTGAATCGTTTAAAAATGGCGCATCAATCCGCTCCGGATGCGAAGGTATTTGTTCGGGGCGACAAGGATTCAGTCCATCTGAACGTTGCCCATCTGTTGGATCTTGTTCGCGCGGCAGGCTATTACAAGATTTCCTTCGAAATTAAGAGCGAAGCCCTCAAGGGCGTTCCGGGAAAAGAGTGATTTTGGCATGGCAGAATCATCAGAACAAAGGCTGAGAGAATCGAGGCCGCTGATCTATCGGCCACCTCCCCGGTGGTATTTCTGGACTGCGCTCGGCACTGCTTTAGGTATTCACCTGGTGGCGGTCGTAGCTTCTCAGCGCCGGGAAGCTCCTCCGGTGGATCTGCCTCCTCAACCTCCGCAGGTTGTGGAAGCAACGCTCGCGCCGCCCGAGGCGACTCCGCCGCCCGAAGATATTCCGATTCCAGAGCCGCCGCCTCCGCCTGAAATTCAACCGGAGTTCGTGGAAGAAAGAACCCCGCCACCAAGACAACCGCAAAACGCGCAGAAGTTCACGCCGATTAAGAGTCCTGGACCGATGTCGATGTCGCGAGCGAAAGCCCTCGCCTTATACGCGCCGCGCCCGCAATATCCCTATGAGGCTCGGTCCCGTCATGTAACCGGCAGTGGAGTGATCGTCTGCACGGTGGATTCGGGTAGCGGCAGTGTCACTGGCTGTAGTGTTTCCTCAAGCACCGGGAGTTCTATTCTGGATAATGCGGCCACTAGCGCGTTTCGGCAGTGGCGATTCAGACCTGGAACGCTTTCAAAAGTGAACATCCCCATCACTTTCACCATGACCGGAGCTTCGTACTAGAGATGAGAGTATCCTCGCCAGTTCCGAAGAAACACGCGCGAATCGAAATCATCCCGTTGATCGACATCATGTTCTTTCTGCTGGCGAGTTTCATGATGGTGAGTCTGAGCCAGACTCACATGAAGGGAATTCGCGTTAACTTGCCTGCTGCGGTTGGTCCGCCTCCGACTGGTGTGAAGGATTTCGTTTCCGTCAAAGTGCTGGAAGGCAACGCGGTGTTTTTCGACAATCAATATGTCGAGGATGGTCAAGTACTCCCGCGTCTGTTCCAGTTACATCGAGCGAATCCAGGCATTAAGATTTCTCTCAGCGCGACTCCTATGGCGATGTATGGAGACGTCATTGCAGTCCTGGATAAAATCCGGATTTCCGGAATTCAAAAGGTTGGTTATCAGATTAGGGCAGCTGGCGGCGTTACCCAAACGGGCCCAGCTCCACCTGCCGGAGCTCCACCTCCACCCCCACCTCCTCCTAGTCCTTAAGCTAATTCGAGCTGCCGAAGTTTGATTGCGGCCGCGCGAATCGCTTCTCCGCGGTGGCTGATTGTGTTCTTCACTTCGGCGGGGAGTTCACCGAAAGTTTGTTCGAATCCATCGGGAATAAAAACCGGGTCGTAACCAAATCCCGACTCACCGCGTATTTCATCCGCGATTTTTCCTTCCACAACTCCTTCCACGGTTCCCAGGAGATTGCCGTTACGCGCGACGGCGACAACGCATCGAAATCGAGCACGACGTACATTTTCGTTAGCGCGAACTCGCGCCAGCTCATTGAGTAGTTTCTCAACTTTGTCGGTGTCGGTTGCCTTACTGCCTGCATAACGGGCGGAATAAACTCCCGGCCCGCCGCCGAGCGCATCGACTTCCAATCCCGAATCGTCAGCAATCACCACACCTGGCACTTGTTTTGATACAGCCAGTGCTTTGATCCTCGCGTTTTCCTCGAACGAAGTTCCAGTCTCGGGAACCTTCGAAACTTCGGGATGCGCCAGGACATCGCGCACTTTAAACTCTGGTCCGAGAATTTGCTGAATTTCGCGCGTCTTATGAGTATTACGCGTCGCGACGACAAGTTCGATCACGGTTAATTGAATGTAGAAAGCAGGAAGAAAAGTAAATTATAGTTTCTTTTTCCTGCTTTCCTGGTTCCTGATTTACCTGCAATGAGTAGCCACCGCCGTAAACCATATCCCTTCGATCAAATCGAACCGAAATGGCAGGCCATTTGGGACGAGCGCCAACCTTTTCACGCGCCCAATCCTGGCGAGGAAGGTTTTGATCCTGCAAAGCAAAAATTTTACGTGCTCGATATGTTTCCTTATCCCAGCGGGGCTGGGC
Source organism: Chthoniobacterales bacterium (assembly GCA_025935755.1). Taxonomy (GTDB): domain Bacteria; phylum Verrucomicrobiota; class Verrucomicrobiia; order Chthoniobacterales; family UBA10450; genus Udaeobacter. Next base: position 3,395 of record JAICUQ010000109.1, read on the forward strand.
TGCACGTTGGCCATCCGGAAGGTTACACGGCAACTGACATCGTCGCGCGCTACAAACGAATGCGCGGTTTCAATGTCTTACACCCGATGGGGTGGGACGCGTTTGGCCTGCCGGCTGAGCAATACGCGATTAAAACCGGCCAGCATCCTGCAATCACCACGCGCGAAAACGTGGCGAAGTTCAAGAGTCAATTAAAGCGAATCGGTTTTTCTTATGATTGGCGACGGGAAATCAACACGACCGACCCGGGTTATTATAAATGGACCCAGTGGATTTTCCTGCAGATCTATAACTCCTGGTTCAACCCGCAGACGAACCGGGCCGAACCGATTTCCACGTATCGCGGACCTGATCCGGACAGCGTTCGCCTCGCTTACGTCGCCGATGTCCCGGTGAACTGGTGTCCGGAGCTGGGCACAGTTCTGGCAAACGAAGAAGTTGTAGACGGGAAAAGCGAAGTGGGCGGGTTTCCGGTTGTGCGAAGGCCAATGCGGCAATGGATGTTGCGTATCACTGCGTATGCGGAACGATTGCTCGACGAACTCAACGAACTTGATTGGCCTGAAGGAATAAAGTTGTTGCAGCGCAACTGGATCGGCCGAAGCGAAGGCGCGGAAATCGATTTCAAGATCCACAACAGCGATCAAAAAATTCGCGTGTTCACGACGCGTCCAGACACGCTTTATGGTGCCACTTACATGGTGCTCGCGCCGGAGCATTCGCTTGTCGAGCAAGTCGTGGCGGAGGAGCAATGGCCGGCGGTTCGCGATTATCGCGAACGCACTGGCCGTAAGAGCGATCTTGAACGCACTGAGCTTTCCAAAGAAAAAACTGGCGTATTTACCGGTGCCTTTGCGGTCAATCCCGCTAATGAGGAAAAAATTCCAATCTGGATCGCGGATTACGTTTTGCTCGGGTACGGCACAGGCGCCATCCAGGCTGTGCCGGCACACGACGAGCGTGACTTGGAATTTGCGCGGACGTTTGACCTGCCGGTCCGACAGGTTGTCCAACCATCAGGCGACGAAAATCCAATCGGATTCGTCGGGGATGGCATCGCAATCAATTCGCCGATCATCGACGGGCTTCAATCACGCCAGGCAATTCGAAAAATTACGGACTGGCTCGAGGAGCATGGTCTCGGCAAACGCGCCATCAATTATAAATTACGCGACTGGTTATTCTCGCGGCAACGTTATTGGGGTGAACCGTTCCCGATTGTCTGGCAGGACGGAAATCATCGCGCGTTAACCGAAAGCGAACTGCCGGTCGTTCCCCCGGCTCTGGAGGATTATAAACCTACCGGCACCGGCGAACCGCCATTGGCGAAGGCAGAAGACTGGATCCGCTATTCAGACAAAGCGACGCGAGAACTAAACGTGATGCCGCAGTGGGCAGGATCATGTTGGTACTACCTGCGGTTCTGCGATCCGCGGAATGATGAACGTTTCGTGGGCGAAGAAGCCGAACGTTATTGGGCGGGGGGCGATTATCCCGGAACGGTCGATCTTTACGTCGGTGGAACTGAGCACGCCGTGTTGCATCTCTTATACGCGCGTTTCTGGCACAAAGTCTTGTTCGATCTGGGTTACGTTTCGAAACCTGAGCCGTTCCAGCGATTGGTGAACCAGGGAATTATTCTTGGGGAAGACAATCAGAAAATGTCCAAGTCGCGCGGGAACATCGTTAATCCCGACGACGTGATCGATGAGCACGGCGCGGACGCGTTCCGTTGCTACGAAATGTTTATGGGACCGCTGGAGCAAATGAAACCCTGGAGCACGCGCGGTGTGGAAGGTGTCGCGCGTTTTCTTGCGCGGGTCTGGCGCTTACTGATGACAGAGAACCAGGCAGGGGAGTGGGAATTATCGAAAAAAATCAAAGCAGTCGAGCCCACCAGGCCGCAGCAAAAGGTGCTGCATGCCACGATTAAAAAGGTCACCGAGGACATCGAAGCGTTTTCGTTTAATACCGCAATTTCGCAGATGATGATTTTCGTGAACGCGTTTATCCCGCAGCGCGGGACCGAAACGGTTCCGTTGGATGCGATGTGGAGGTTTCTGATTCTGCTCAATCCATTCGCTCCGCACCTTTCATCTGAGCTTTGGGAGAGGCTGAGCGCCGAATTCGGTGATACGCGCGGAGATATTACCCAACAATCATGGCCATCTTACGACGAGCGTCTGCTCGTTGAGGACGAAGTTGAAATCGTCATTCAAATAAACGGTAAGATTCGTGATCGTGTGAGAATGCCAACAACGGCTACGGACCAGGAGTTGAAGGAAGTAGCCCTAACGAACCCGAAGGTTCAAGACCGAATCGCGGGTAAAACAGTTCGCAACGTAATTGTCGTTCCGAAAAAACTCGTCAACATCGTCGTCAGCTGATTAGATGGTGCACATGTGGAAGGAATTCAAAGAATTCGCCGTCAAAGGTAATGCGATCGATCTGGCCGTAGGCGTCATCATCGGTGCGGCCTTTGGGAGTGTCGTGACGTCGCTGGTGAAAGATATTTTGATGCCTCCGGTCGGCTTGATCACGGGTGGACTCGATTTTTCGAACAAATTTATCGTTCTAAAGTCAGGTGCCGATGGGATGACTAATTTCTCAACTCCGGCTGACGCGGTGGCTCATAAGGCGATCACTTGGAATTACGGCAACTTCATCACATTTCTGATCAACTTCATCATTGTTGCGTTCTGCATCTTCCTTGTCGTGAAGGCAGTCAACCAGATGAAGCGTCCCGCGCCGAGCGCCGCGCCGGTGTCAAAAGACTGCCCGGCATGTGCGATGACCATTCCGATCAAGGCGACACGTTGTCCTCATTGCACAACGGAGCTTTCCCAAGCTGCCGCGCATTAATCATCAACTAATCGCGCAGAGAGCCGGTTGCGAGAAACCGGTGCTCGTACTCCAATTGTCCTAGGTAATTTCAGTAAAAACCGGTTGCCCTTCGTTGACGACACTGCTATTGAAGGCGAAACGCTGATGTCTAGACGCCTTAACCTAGCGTTCGCGGGAACCTTAGCTTGCCTTGTCGCAGGCTGCGCGACGCAATCGAAACCAACAGTCACCACCGGACGCCGCATTCCGAAGGTACGCACCACTGCGTACACACATCACGAGGGAGGAAGCGGCGCTCACAACGCAATCGGCACCTATCTTTCCGGTCGGGAGGTCTTGAGTGCTGCTTCAGATTGGTCGCGATATCCGCTTGGCACACGTTTTCGCCTCGCCGAGACGAATGAAGAGTACGTGATCGATGATTACGGGAACGCCCTGGTGGGCACTGACACCATTGACCTTTATAAGCCCAACCGATCGGAAGTTAACAAATGGGGCGTGCGCTACGTCGATATCGACATTTTGCAATGGGGTTCGGAGGAAGAAAGTTTGAAAGTCCTCGCGCCACGTTGCAGACACAGTTGCGTGAAGAAAATGGTTGTTGCCTTGGAAAAGAAGAAAGGCAAAACGGTCGCACAAAATACTTCGCGGCACCCCCCGGTTTCAAACTAACGCCGCCTAACAAACAGAGGCGGAGAAACGGCGACGCTTCCTGACGCGTTGCTTTGATTTACAACTGATCAGGCTGCACGTTCCTGCTAATGAAAATCTTTGTCGTTGGCGGTGCGGGCTATATCGGGAGCGTTTGCGCCGAGTTGCTGGTGAATGAGGGACATGAAGTTATCATTTTCGATAATCTGAGTGAAGGCCATCGAGCGGCCGTTGATTCCCGCGCGCATTTCATCGAGGGCGAACTTTCGGATCGCCAGCAGATCCAGACTGCGCTTTCCACTCATCGCCCGGAAGCAGTAATGCATTTCGCTGCCAATGCGCTCGTTGGTGAGTCGATGCAGAATCCGTCGAAATATTTTCGCAACAATATTTGCAATGGATTGAATCTGCTCGATGCAATGGTCGCCGCGGGCGTTCCGCGGATCGTGTTTTCGTCAACCTGCGCCATCTTTGGTCCGCCTGACCGGGTGCCAATAGACGAAGCAGCGCAGCCCCGACCCATCAATCCGTATGGAGAATCCAAACTCGCTTTCGAAAAAATTCTCCGCTGGTATGGCGAAATTCATGGGATGAAATTTGTTTGTCTGCGGTACTTCAATGCCTCTGGAGCGTCAGAGAACTTTGGCGAAGACCATCAACCGGAAACGCATCTCATTCCCAATGTGCTGCAGGTGGCACTTGGCGAAAAACCGAACGTCGAAATCTACGGAACCGACTATGACACGCCAGATGGGACCTGTATTCGGGATTACATTCACATCCTGGATCTGGCCGACGCACACATTCTGGCTTTAGGCGAAGCGGCCGCCGGCTATTACAATCTCGGGACCGGTGGCGGGTCGAGCGTTCGAGAAGTCATTGAATCATGCCGCAAAATCACTGGTCGAAAGATCGAAACTGTAGAAAAACCGCGCAGGCCGGGTGACCCGCCGCGGCTCATTGCATCATCAACGAAAATACAAAACGAACTTGGCTGGCAACCTCGTTTCCAATCTCTCGACGCGATAATCGAGAGCGCCTGGAAATGGCACCAGAGGTTTCCCAACGGGTACGAAGATTAGGATCGCAGGCAGTGCGCTGTAGAGTCCGCTGTCCTCAGCGGAAATGCATTTGCGTCGTGACGAGCGGTAATGCGCCGAGGACAGCGCACACTACAGCCGAGGGCGTTGGAGGGATCAAGTGGACTGCACCTCTTCGCAGCTCAACGCCGAGGACAGCGCACACTACAGCCGAGGGCGTTGGAGGGGGTTAGCTACACAAACCAGCAAAAGCTGCTTCGACCGTTTCGATTTGGAGATCGCTGAGCCTCCCACCTGGCGCCCTTAGCACTCGAACGTTCTCGTTCATTGGCGCCCAAACATCTGGATCCGTCGGGCCGAAAAGAAGAATGCAATTTGCGCCAGCGGCCGCAGCGAGATGGGAAATTCCGCTGTCGTGTCCAATAAATGTTGCGTGCTCAAGGACCGCGGCGAGGCGCGGCAGCGGCAGGTTTCTGGCGAAACGGGCGCCGCGATTGTTCCATTCGCGCGCTAATTGTTCGCCTTGAGCTGCGTCTGCTTCGCCGGAGATCACCAGTACGCGTTCCAGGTTTGCGAAACGACTGTTCGGTGAAAACAGGCCGATCCAGTTTTCCACCGGCCAGTTCTTTGCCTGGCTGCCGCTTCCCGGATGAATGGCGATAATCGGTTGGCGCATGGAGGAAAGAAAGTCCCGCGCAAACTCCCGATCTTCTACTGAGGGAAAAATTTTTCCGGCAAGGTCCGCCACGTTGATTCCCAGTGATTCGACAGGTTGCGCGAGTTGCCGGGCTGCGTGGCCGGCGTTTTCGACAATCCGCGCCGGTCCACAAATCAGATCTTCGACGCCGCATCTCCGAAGGTTCGTTTCGAAGACTTGGTCGGGGTCGTAAAGATAACTCACGATTAAATCAAAACCGGCGAAGTAATCGGCTAATTCCGCAGGCAGCTCGCAGTCTCGCGCGAAAAATCTGGCGAGCGGTCCGTATTCAATAGAACGCACTGCTTGGGCGTAGAATCGGTTTTCGGCGAGTACTGCAATGTGCCTGTAGCCGAGGATCTCGATGTGCGCCTGCGGCCGCGCATCACGAAGCGCTTTCAGAGCTGGCAATGTCAGGATGAAATCGCCGATTGCGCCCCCGCGGATCACCAATATCCGGTTCATGGCGGCTTATTCTAGCGGCAGTCGATGAACGGTGAAATGAACGCTGAAATCCAACGCGCGTGCGCTCGGCGGCATGGATCGCCGCTACCGATTTAATAGTGAGTGAACGTGTAGCCCAGGATGACGCCGCCGTAGATCAACGCGATCGCATGCATACAGCGCCAGCGAGAAACACTGCGCGCGGTCCAATTAATTTGATCTCGAAGCACGTATGGAATTGCCACCCAAAACAAGCCCGCGACAATCAGCAGGTAAGCAAAAACTGTGACGAGCAACCGGCTCATTTCATAGCGTAAAAAAGCCGCGTCGAGCAGCGGTTCCGCCGCGAGCAAACAAAGAATCCCAAGCGCGCGTACCGCCAGGAATTCATCCACGAACAATAGCGTCAGTACGTAACCAATTGGCAAACCAATGAGGAGCGGGCGGCGAAAGCTGGAAAATTCGCCCATCTGAATGGTGGCTACCAGCCAGAAAGTCCAAATCAGGCAAATCGTGAGCAGCACAACTCCGGCGACGCGAGACCGCGGAAACTGTTTCATGACCTGCGCGATGTCTGGCTTGATCAATCCGAGCACACCGACGACAACGAGAAACGCGCCGGCGATCACTCCTGCTGTGTACAGAGACAGATGGTAAATCATGGGCCGAAGATGACTGATGGCGTGTGAGTTTGGATATGCCGGCTCAACTTTTCAACTCGCGATTGGGGGGCTGCTCCTTTAGCACGGCGTTCCGTACAGGCTGAATCCATTCGCCCGCTCAATTCGGACATTCACAACTTTCCCGACGAATTCGTCGTTTTCGCCTGTTGCTTGCGGTTTTGAAGGCGGAAATACAACAATCTTGTTTGTGCGCGTTCGGCCCATCAGCCGTGCCCGGTTCGTTTTGCTGGGTCCTTCGCAAAGCACTTCCAGCTGACTGCCCACCAGGTGTTCGAGAATCCGGCGATTCGACCTGTTCACAAGATCCAGTAAATCCTGATTGCGCTGTTCTTTCACGCTCTCGTCGATTTGGTCCGGCATTGTCGACGCAGGAGTATCACGGCGCGGAGAATACCGGAAAACAAATGCATTATCGAATTGGATTCGCTCCACCAGATCGCGCGTCTGCCGGTAATCTTCTTCCGTTTCGCCGGGAAACCCCACGATAATGTCAGTGGTGATTGCTACGCCGTTGCGCGCGCGCCGGATCCGCTCGACGAGATCCAAATATTTCTCCGCGGTGTACGCACGGTGCATCGCTTTGAGGATTTTGTTCGAGCCGGATTGCAACGGCAGGTGAACGTGTTCGGCAAGTCGTGGGAGTCGCGAAATTGCATCGATCAAATCGTTGCGGAAACCAATCGGGTGCGGGGAAGTGAAGCGAAGTCGCTCAAGGCCTTCGACCTCGTGAACGGATTCCAGCAACTGTACGAATGGTGATTTGTTGTCGACCTTCGGAAATTCGTGGCGACCGTAGAGATTCACGATTTGGCCAAGTAGCGTGACCTCTTTGACTCCGCGCGAAACGAGATCGCGCACTTCAGCCACGATCTCCCCGATGGTACGGCTGCGTTCCGCTCCCCGCGTCTGCGGCACGATGCAGAAAGTGCAATGCATGTTGCATCCTTGCATGATCGAAACAAATGCGGTCGCCTGCCGGGACGTTAATTGCTGATCGCGGATGGTCGATTGCGAATCGGGTTCGTCTTCGATATCAACGATTGAAGATCGAAGATCGTCGATCGCGCGATGCGGCGCGCCCGGCGATGGCGCTGTACCATTCTTTTTGTTGATCAGTTCATCGACGTAATCGGCAACGCGATGAAACTTTTGCGTGCCAACGACAAGATCGACGTGCGGCAAACCTTTCAGCAGCGATGCGCCACGTGCCTGGGCCATGCAGCCGAGGAACCCGAACACCACGTGTGGCCTCTCCTTGGCCAATCGGCCGAGCATGCCCATTTTGCCAAGCGCTTTTTGGTCAGCCATGTCGCGCACGCTGCAAGTATTGAGCAGCACCACGTCAGCTTCCGACTCGTTCCGAACCCGCTCGTAACCTCGGGCAGCGAGTGAATACGCGACCTGTTCGGAGTCGCGCTCGTTCATCTGGCAACCATACGTCTTGATGTAGAACTTCGGCATGAGTGAACCGGAACAATACATGGCACATAAATGTCGTCCAAGGGGGGCCGCACGCGCCCTCGCATCCCATTCGCGGCGCCTCGCCGCGAAACTCTCAGCGACTTTCCATCGACCAATATTGACGATGCGCACATCGCAGAACGCGAGGGACGGCTGCTCCACGGATTTATCCGCTTTTCATTCAAGCCATTTGGGATTAAGTCGCCGCGCGCATGAATAACGACCCTCCGGCCATTGGAATCATCGGCGGAAGCGGTTTGTACGAGATGGAGCAGTTGCGCGATACGGCCGAACACAAAGTAGACACACCGTTTGGATCGCCGTCGGACGTACTCGTTGGTGGGAAACTGGGTACGCGTCAGGTTTACTTTTTGCCGCGACACGGCCGCGGGCACCGGATTCTGCCGCACGAGATCAATTACCGTGCAAACATCTACGCTCTTCGATCGTTGAACGTTCGCTGGATCATCTCAGTGGCCGCGGTGGGTAGTTTGCAGGAAAAGTATGTGCCCCGGGATGTGGTCCTGCCCTCGCAGTTTTTCGATCGAACCAGTCAACGCGCGGTTCATACGTTTTTTGGGGAAGGCATCGCGGCGCACGTTGGATTCGCAGAACCCATCAGCGCCAATCTGCGGAACCTGTTGGCTGAATCGGCCAGATCACTGGGATACAACGTTCATAACGGCGGCACTTATGTGAACATGGACGGCCCGGCATTCTCGACCCGCGCGGAATCTGAATTCAATCACCGCAATGGATTCGACGTGATCGCCATGACGAATCTTCCAGAAGCAAAACTGGCCCGCGAAGCCGAGATCGCATTCGCTACCATGGCAATGATCACTGACTACGATTCGTGGAAAATTGAAGAGGAACCGGTGTCGGCTGAGATCGTAATCAGCCATTTGCTCGCAAACGCAGACACGGCGCGCAGGGTTATTGCAGCCGTGATCCCGCAAATTCCTAATGAGCCGAATTGGCCGGAACATTCGGCCTTGGATTCTGCATTAGTCACCGACCGCAAGTTGTGGCCGAAAGCCACCGAAGAAAAATTAAGACCAATCCTGCTACGGGTTTTAGAGGCGAATCCTCGCGAAGCTATCCGCTAGGAAAGGTATTGAAGGCAGTGCGTTTATCCTTCGCTGGTGCAGTCTGTAGAGATCGGAGGAACGCCAGTAAGCCCGAACAGCATCACCAAGGATAGCGACACTCAACTTAA
>JAICUQ010000197.1 GCA_025935755.1 Chthoniobacterales bacterium
CCACCATCTATTTTTAATCGGAAGATCCTTCACTTCGTTCAGGATGACAGGAAGTGCGTTGGATTGATGCGTGTACTGAAATGAACGAAAAATGTAAATGCGGTCATCCCGATTGATGCACGTCGGCACTGAAATGGAACGAAAAAAAGTAGCCGCGGTCATCCCGAGCAAGGCGAGGGATCTCACAAAAATATGAAACGTGCAGCCATGACTAGTTTTAATCGAGAGATCCTTCACTTCGTTCAGGATGACAGGAAGTACGTTGGATTGATTCATGTGTATCGAAATGAAACGAAAAATGTAAATGCGGTCATCCCGAGCAAAGCGAGGGATCTCACAAAATATGAAACGTGCAGCCATCACTAGTTTTGATCGAAAGATCCTTCACTTCGTTTAGGATGACAGAAGTTTGATGCGAGTCATGAACCTGCGTCCCTCGAAATGGAACCAAACAAACTAACAGCACTGGAATGCTGGAGTATTGAAGTAATGGAGTGCTGCGTTCCTGCCAGCCGTTCATTACTCCACTACTCTACTTCTCCATCACTCCACTAATCCAATGCCCCCTTTTCTGTTTTGGATATTTGCGGTGCTGATGCTGACTTTTGGGGCGGCTGTGGTTCTTAACCGGAACCCGGTCGCGAGCGCGCTTTGCCTGGTTGTTTCATTCCTGGGATTGGCAGCGCTGTTCATGTCCCTCGACGCGTTTTTCGTCGGGATCATTCAGGTATTGATCTACGCAGGCGCGGTGATGGTGCTTTTTCTTTTCATCATCATGCTTCTGGACATTCGTGCGGAAGAACGACGGCGGATCAACTGGCTGGGGGTTATCGGTGGCACCGCGGTGGCCGTGATCTTGCTCATCCAGATCTGCGTTGTGATCGCACATTTTAGAAGCGCAGGACAAGCCTTTCCGCCACTGGCGAGGTCGACCACTGATGATGTCTGGAACATCGGCCAGCTGCTTTTCACCAACTACACTCTGCCGTTCCAAATCATCGGCGTCCTGGTGCTTGTCGCCACGATCGGGGTCGTCCTCCTGAGCCGACGAGAACCACGGTAACATGATTACGCTCGGCGATTATTTGGTGGTTAGCGCGATCCTTTTCGCGATCGGCCTGGCGGGGGTGATGCTTCGTCGCAACCTCATCGTTATCTTAATGTCTCTCGAGCTGATGTTGAACGCAGCCAACCTGTCGCTCGTCGCTTTCTCGCGATTTCGGATCGGGGGCAATGGGCTGCCGGATTACAACGCGGAGGTGCTCGTGTTTTTCGTGATCACCGTGGCGGCCGCTGAAGTGGCGGTGGGACTCGCGCTTTTGGTCGCGTTATACCGCGCGAGACAAACGACGGACGTCGACGATCTGACCAGTTTGAAGTTCTAACGAGTGAATCCGAGCGAGTAATGACCTCATTCTTTCCCTGGCTCATCCTCCTGGCACCTTTGGCAAGCGCGACGGTCATCACAGTCTTCACACTGCGGTGGAAATCGGTGAGCTGTGCGATTTCCATTGTCGCGGTGCTGGTAAGTTTTTCTGCCAGTTGCTGGATCTTCGCTCATCCAAATGCATCGGCAGCTGAGTTCGTGTGGCTGGATGTGTCGCCGGTTTTTCGTGTCCCCCTTGGCCTGACGCTTGATCCGTTGAGCAGAACGATGGCCGTGCTCGTATCCGGCATCGGTGCGCTCATTCACATTTATTCGTTAGGCTACATGCGGGAGGACCAGGGTAAATCGCGATATTTCGCCGCGTTGTCACTATTTATGTTTGCTATGCTCGGCATCGTCTTCGCCAGCAATTTCGTGATGCTCTTCATCTTTTGGGAATTGGTCGGGTTCACCTCGTACGTTTTGATCGGCCACTGGTTTTTTCGAAACGCTCCAGCCGACGCGGCGAACGAAGCGTTCATCACTACACGAATTGGTGATTTCGGATTCATGACCGGTATCCTGCTGCTTTGGATGACCACCGGCTCGATCGTGTTCGCTGAAATCGCGCCGCGAATGTCAATGTTCGGCGGTCACACAACCTTCGTGGCCATTGTCGCCCTTTTAATTTTCTGCGGCGCGGTCGGCAAATCCGCCCAATTTCCGCTGCACGTCTGGTTGCCGGATGCGATGGAAGGTCCGACGCCGGTCTCGGCGTTGATCCATGCTGCTACGATGGTTGCAGCCGGTGTATACATGCTGGTACGCGTCGCCTTCATTATCCAAGCGTCGCACACGGCGCTTCTGGTCGTCGCATGGGTCGGCACGATCACGGCGGTGATGGCGGCGTTGATCGCCACGCAGCAAGACGACATCAAACGCATCCTGGCTTATTCCACGCTATCGCAACTTGGTTACATGGTGATGGCTGTAGGTCTTGCCTCGAACGAGGCGGCCATGTTTCACCTCTTCACACACGCGTTTTTCAAAGCGCTCCTGTTTCTCGCAGCCGGCTCGGTGATCGTCATGCTTCATCACGAACAGGACATCTGGAAGATGGGCGGCCTGCGCAAAAAGCTTCCGATCACTTTCGTGACATTCGGTGCAGGCGCGCTGGCGTTGATCGGATGCCCGCCGTTCAGCGGATTTTTCAGTAAAGAAGCGATCCTCGCGGTGGACTACGAACATAACTTGCCGATTTTCGCTCTCGCGTTGTTCGCCGCGTTTCTGACTGCCTTCTACGTGACACGGATGCTCGTCATTGTCTTCTTCGGTAGCCCACGCAGCGACAGCGCGCGCGAAAGCCGCGAGTCACCGGCCGTCATGACAATGCCGCTGATCGTGCTCGCAATCCTCGCAACGCTCGGCGGGTTTGCATTTTTCGCTCGAAACTTTCTCGAGCTCCCAGCCGAAAAAGAGATGGTCTTTTTTGTTCCCGTTCTGGAAATCATCGCACTGATTTTTGGAGTTGGACTGGCCATTGCTCTTTACCGGGGACGCGCGACTGAACCAGTAAAGATCGAGTTGTTGCGCAGGAAATTCTATTTCGACGAGTTCTATGCCTGGCTGATTCGTTGGACGCAGGAGCTTCTCGCCCGGTTAGCAGCGTTCATCGATCGCTGGATTATTGATGCCGGCGCGGTAGGCGGAAGCAGTCGGGGCACCTGGGGCATCGGCGCCGTCTTGCGACTCGTTCAAGTCGGCAATCTTCAAGCTTACGCATTCCTGTTCGGCGTCGGCGTGATCGCTGTCATTTACTTTGCAGTTTTCCGATAAACGTCCCCAAAGATGGCAAATTACGAACAAACCCACAAAGCTCCGTCATTGCGAGCGAAGCCGCGGCTGCAACGCAGCGGACGAAGTCCGCGAGGCCAGGCTTCCAATCCCGCAGTGGAAAGCCTGATGTTTCCACCTGCTCCTTCGATTGCGATTCGCTCCGCTCGGGATGACTGTCCGTCCGGGCATCTCTGTTCGTCATTGCTTCGTCCTTCGTCATTCGGATCTCGTCATTTCTGCTAATGGTCCTGTTCACGATTTTTTGTCCCCTTGTTGCCGCGGTCTTGATCATGCTGGGTGCGCCGGCGCGGAAGACTGCGCTGGCCGCGTCTATTTTAACGTTTGGCGCGGCGCTATTTCTCTTTGCATCTTTTGATCGCAGTCACGCCGGTTTCCAACACGTCACATCGCTTGGTATATCGCCCGAGTGGCGGCTGAGTTTCATTACTGGCGTAGACGGCTTGAGCATGATCATGGTGCTGCTGGCGAGCATCGTCACACTTGCGGCTGTATGGTTCACGAGCGCGATCGAAAGATATGAACACGCGTTCTATGCCTGTCTTCTCTTGATCTCAGCCGGCGCCATCGGCGCGTTTGCTTCAATCGATTTGTTTTTCTTTTACGCGTTTCACGAACTCGCACTGATTCCTACATTTTTGTTGATTGGAATATGGGGGAGCGGGAATCGGGTCGCAGCGGCTTGGAAAATCACAATCTATCTGGCCATCGGCAGCTTCATTCTGCTGATCGGCCTGATTTTACTTTACCAGAGCTTTCCCCTTGCCTCGCGGAGCTTTGATATTCGCGTGCTGCAATCTGCAGCTGCCATGGGTCAAATCTCCCCCGAGGCGCAACGCCATGTTTATCTGCTGTTGCTTATCGGTTTCGGAATTCTCATTTCGCTTTTCCCATTTCACACCTGGGCGCCGGAAGCGTATGCCGCAGCCCCAGCGCCGGTGGCGATGTTGCACGCAGGTGTTTTGAAAAAATTCGGGCTGTACGGACTGTTGCGACTGGCCATCCCGATGTTGCCCGAAGGTGCCCGTCACTGGGCAACGCTCCTCGTCGTGCTGTTGCTCGGAAACATCATCTACGTCGGCCTTGTAACCATCGCGCAAAAGCGACTCGATTGGATGCTCGGCTATTCCAGCGTGATGCACATGGGATACGTTTTTCTTGGCATCGCCAGCTTTGGCGTGCTCGGCGCAACCGGCGCCGTTGTGTTGATGTTTGCCCACGGCCTGTCGATCGCACTGCTATTTGGCATTGCCGGTGAACTACGCAGACGTACGGGCACGCTGGCTTTTGATGAGCTAGGCGGACTGGCGAGAACGATGCCTTTTGCCGGGCTTGCGTTTGGGTTTGGCACATTCGCCGCAATCGGTCTTCCCGGCTTCGCCAATTTCGCCGGAGAAGTCATGATCTTTTTTGGCGCGTTCAGGAACGGCTGGGAAATCGGCCGGATGCATATGTTCCAAATCGCGACGGTACTTGCGTTATGGGGCGTCGTACTATCGACGGTGTACATGCTTCGCGCCTATCGAAAGACATTCATGGGGTCTGCCGGCGAGCAATGGCGAAAGCTGCCGGACCTCAGCAAAGGATTGCGCGTGCCTGTGACCCTGCTCGTGGGAGCACTTCTGTGCTATGGATTCTTCCCGCAAATCTTTGTGCGAAGTGTAGCGCCGATTTTCGGGAGATCTCTGTCAGCCAACCCGGTTACGCAGAGCCGTAGTCCCGGCGCTGTATCGCCGGGCTCCAGAGAACAGCGCGAGAGCGCCTCGACAGAGCGAGGGGGCTACACCATTCAGCAGATCGCAACGAGATGAACCTGATCACCGCGCCCCTACTTGAGATTGCGGTGCTGGTGCTCGGGATGGTGATCCTGATGATCGAAGCGTTTGCCGGAAAGATTGACAGGAAAGTGTTGGCTTTCGCTGCAATTGCCGGCCTAACGATAGTTTTTATCGCGAGTTTTTTTGTGGCCCCCTCCCCTTCGCCGGGTGTCGCTACGGGCTTTTGGAATTTTTACACTGCGGATCGGCTCGCGATTTTCTTCAAGCAATTCGCGCTCCTGACGACGATTTTTGTGCTGATCATGATGATTGATTACGCGCCAGTGCTGCGTAATTCCTTCCCCGGCGCCACC
>JAICUQ010000216.1 GCA_025935755.1 Chthoniobacterales bacterium
ATGGCATCGGCATCCCGGTAGAGCTGCCGGATTTTTTCCAACGAGAAGCCTGCGGTTGGCGTGTCGGGCAGGAACCGTGCGCAATACGCCCAGCGATTTTTGAAATCGAACTCGCGCGCCAGGCGTGCGAGAACTTTCGCTGCATAATTGAACTCCTCGTTTACTTCGAATGTTTCCGGATTGTACGGAAGACGCGCCGAATCCTCGATGTAGAAAACGTCATGCCCGAGCCGTTGCAGTCCCACTACATAATGAATGTGCTGCCAGATCACGCCCGCGATCGGCATCGATCCCATAAAGCCCATCACAATGATGCGCTTGCGTTTCATCAGGAAGAAAACACCGAACACCGAACGCCGAAGGCGCAACATCGAACAAAAGAAACTCGGCGTTCGACGTTGAAACGATTCACGTTAGGAATTTTTTCACGACCACCGCCGGATTCCCTGCGACGACCGTGTTTGGTTCAACGTTTTTAGTCACCACCGAACCTGCCGCAACGACGGAATTCTCGCCGATGGTGACGCCTTTCAAGATTACGGCGTTCATTCCGATCCAAACGTTGTCACAGATTTTCACTGGCGCTGTTTTCAATGTCGGACGCGCCGGGCGGTTTTTGAAAAAGGGCGCCAGCGCCTGTGCATCGATCAGTCGTTGTGCCGGTTCGAGCGGATGAAAATCGGAATCGGCGATCCCGACGTTCCATGAAACAAGACAATGAGAGCCGATCTCGATTTTTTCCTCTGCCATGATCAGCGCGCCGTTGAGCAGCGTAAAATCACCGACCACGCATTGGCCATGATTGCCGATGGAAAACGAACAGCCGGCATAACACGAGACGTGTTTACCGATGACCACTGCGCCCGGTTTTTTGTTTCGAAGGAACCGAAAAATTTGTGCGCTTTCGCAATAGAAGCCTTCGCCGAACTCGACGCTGATGGGAATTGGCTCCCGCCACCAGTCGCCTTCGACGTGCCGGTCTTCTTTAACGTTGCTCATGAGAGTAGCGTAAGCGTCTCGGTTGCGGTTCCAAAGTCGCAAGCGGGATGCATGCTACTAGGTTGGAAATTTTCCAGATCCATAAAGTTTCGCGTAGATGCCACCGCGGGTTAGCAGTTCGGGGCCGCGACCTTGTTCAACGATGCGCCCGTGTTCCAACACAATGATTTGGTCCAGGTTGTGAATGGTCGCCAGCCGATGTGTCGCAATCAACGTCGTTCGTCCGCGCATCAGTTCTTTGATTGTTTCCATGATGGCAGCTTCCGTCGTCGGATCGAGAGCAGAAGTCGGTTCGTCCAGCAGCAGGATTGGTGCGTTTTTCAGGAACGCCCTGGCGATCCCGATGCGCTGGCGCTGGCCGACGCTCAAATGCCCGCCGCGCTCACCGATCAGGCTGTCGTATCCTTGAGGCATTTGCCGAATAAACTCGTCAGCCTGCGCACGCTGCGCCGCTTCAATAATCTCCTCCTCGGTCGCATCGGACCGGCCGTAGGCGATGTTCTCGCGAATGGTGGTGGAGAAGAGCAGGGTGTCTTGGAGAACGATGGCGATCTGAGCGCGTAACGATTTCTTTGTAATTTCGCGCACGTCGCGACCGTCGAGGGTTACGAATCCGGTGTTCGGATCGTAAAAACGCGGGACCAGGCTGAGCAAAGTACTTTTGCCTGCGCCAGTGCCGCCAACGAGTCCGACAATTTGATTCGGCGCAATGGAAAGATCGATATTCCGCAAAACCACGCGGCTTTCCGAGTAACCAAAATCGACCGAGTGACAGGCGATCGCGCCTGTTGCCGACGAAATCTCGACAGCATTCGGCGAATTACGCACGTCATCCTCGCGATCCAACACTTCGAAACACCGTTTGGCTCCGGCTGTAGCGCCTTCCATTGCCCAGGCTGTGTAGGTCAATGATTCCAACGGTTGATACAGCATGAGGAGGTAAGCGCTGAACACCAACAACGAACCGAGGCTCAACGTTCCGGCGAGCACATGCAGAGTTCCGACGTAATACATCGCAGCCGTTCCGATCACCATCAGCGTGCTGATCACCAGCGCGCTGTTCACATTCGTCGCCGTCAATCGCAGGTTCGCCTGTAAACTCTGCTGCGCTTGTTGATGAAATTGCCGCACCTCGAAGTCTTCGCGCCCGAAGGCGTGCACCATGCGGATCGAGCTCAATCCTTCCTGCGCTTGTGCAAGCACGGCGCTTTCCTGTTCCTGAATCGAGGTTGATTCAGTTCGAATCCGACGGGCGAAAAAGTAAATCGCGCCCACGATCAGCGGCACAATCGCCAGCGATAACAGCGTTAACACCCAGTCCAGTCTTAACATTACGATGAATGTTCCGATCAGCGCGATGACCGAAGCGAAGATGTTGGTGAAACCCTTGTTGTAGATCGTTTGGATCGCCTGCGAATCGTAGGCCACGCGAAAACTCGAATCGGCAGATCGCCGTGCGTCGTGAAATTTCAGGGAGAGCCGTTGCAGATGAGCGTACAAATCGGTTCGCAGCTTTAGCAGCGTCTGGAGCCCAATCTTCACAAACAGATAGTTCGTGATCCAGTTGATGAGCCCCCATGCAAATTGAATCACGACAAGCCCAGCACAGAGCAGGGGAACCCAGGTGCGCCAATCTCCGCGAGCAGTCGTGGCCGGTCGCAGAAAATCGTCCACAATGATCTTGAATGGCCACGGCTTAAGCAGATTCAGCCCGATGCCAACCAGAGATAGAAGCAGGCCGATTATCGTCTGTCCCCAGAACGGCCGGTAATAGCGAAGGACGCGCCGGTAGATCGACATGGCTACACACCCTCACGGGTTGTCATTCTGAGCGCCGCGAACCTGCAACGCAGTGGAGGAAGTCCGCGAGACCAGGCTTCCAATCTCTGATCGCTTTTGATCCCGACGTCGACAGAAAAAAACCCGAGATGGTTCACGTGGATCAACATGACAGCGGCACTATGGATTGGGATCGGAATTTAAATCGAGGGTTTCGAATTAGACTGGACGAGGCTGGGTTTTATTGCGGCACAAACCAGAGATTCTTCGACGGCACCCGGAATGACAAGACGCGGTTTATACCCGCAGCAACGCGCACGAACCCCGACCGGGCCAAAGGATGGACCTCTAATTTTGGATTGCAGTTTGCGGAATTCGGATTGACTAGTCGCGCGGCTGCCAGCGTAATCGAAAACGCCAATCAAGAATCAAGGGTTACCGATGCATCATCTCGTTCAATTATGGTTTCAGTGGGTCGAGCAATGGGGTTATTTGGGAATTATCCTGCTCATGGCGATGGAAAGCTCGATTTTCCCCGTGCCGAGCGAGATCGTTATTCCTCCCGCTGCGTTTCTCGCTTCGGAGGGAAAACTAAACACGTTCGGTGTGATCGCGGCGGGCACATTCGGCTCATGGCTCGGTGCGACGGTCACCTATTGGGTCGCGTTGTGGCTCGGCCGGGTATTCATCGGCCGGTGGGGGCGCTATTTTCTCCTTAGCGAACATAAACTAGAGCGGGCTGAGAGATGGGTTCGTCGATACGAAGCAGGAGGAATTTTCTTTGCGCGCCTGCTGCCCGTGATCCGGCATGTTATTTCAATTCCGGCCGGAATCATCCGGATGAATTTTGCCACATTCAGCTTGATGACCCTCGCCGGTTCGGCGCTGTGGTGCTGTGTGCTAACGTGGTTTGGCCAAAAAGTTCTAACCCGTGAGATGATCGATTCGAAAGACGCAACGGCTTTGATCAAAGCAGTGAAGGAGAGCGGAAATTTTCACACCATCGTGATCGCATGCGTGGTGGTCACCGTTCTTTATCTGGTTGTTGTCAGTCTGACCGATAAAAAGCGGGCCGACTGACCTGTGGCGAAACCGGGCCGTGGCGGGGGGAAACACGGTTCGAACAGCCTGTGCAGCTCGCCATTTGTTCGCGTGCAGCCGGCGCTCATTGAGGCATTTGCGTCTTAATGGTGTTTTAAAATTGAACAAAAGTGTCGGTGTGCGGTCAGTTCTCATGTGGATAAAAAATGGATAACTCAGTTTTGACCATGGAAGAACTATTCACAACGACCGATGGCATTAGACCTGCTCAGAGCAGAGATGACCGATATATGAAAAGAAACCGCCAATTTCGCCAAATCATCAGACCGCGCAGTAGGCCTTCGCTTGGGGATCTGATCCTGGCAGTAAGTTCGTGCACGCGCAGCAGCACCGAGATGGTCGCAGCCGTGGCGGACCTTTTAGCCAGCGGCCAGGTACGGGTAAAGGATAACGGCCGCTTCCTGCGCGCCCGAGTTTGCTAAGCAGTCTGCGAGCACTCCCGTTCCTTCGG
>JAICUQ010000175.1 GCA_025935755.1 Chthoniobacterales bacterium
GGCGTGACCACCGCCAGGATGACTCCAGCTAACGTGGCATGCACGCCTGATTCGTGGAGAAAAAACCAAAGCGCCGCGCCCACCACAGCATAGGGCAGCGGTTTGTAAATGCCGGCGCGATTGAACGCGAGGAGTAAAATGGTGAGCGCTCCTGACGCGATGAGATAGCTCACGCTCAGACTTTCGGTGTAAAACAGCGCGATGATCGCAATGGCGACAAGATCATCAATAATGACGGCGGCGGTGAAGAAGACTCGCAGCTCGACCGGCACGCGTTCCCGGAGCAAAACCATGAGCGCAACGGCGAAGGCGGTATCGGTTGCAATCGGCACGCCCCACCCGGCAGAGAGCGGCCCTGCCGGCGCGAGAAGCAGATAAACAAGGATCGGCAGAACAATTCCGCCGAGTGCCCCGATCACCGGCAGCGCGCCCGAACGAAAGGTGGAGAGATGGCCAACGGTGAACTCGCGTTTGATCTCGAGCCCGACCACGAGAAAAAACACCGTGAGCAGCCCGTGATTGATCCAATCCAACAGCGACAACACTATGCCGCGTCCGCCGATCTGCAGGCTCAATGGCACTTGCCACAAGTTTGCGAACACTGGCCCCAAGGGTGAGTTTGCGAACACGACCGCGAGCAGCGACATCAGCAGCAGGAGGAACCCCGCCGATGGTCCCCAACGCACGAATCCCAGGGCGGCGCTGTGCAGCCGATGACCCAGCGTGCCTAGCATCGCTTCTGCGAGTGAGTTTTCATCCCAAGGCCCTTCGTAGCGTCGGCCGTTAATAAAAAAGGTCGGCGAGATGAGCGCGCCGCTCCGCTCCGCGCTGCGCACATCTTCCGCGACCCTCGCTTGCGCTGCTTTGCGCGCCGGCTCACTCATGGCGGCAAGCGGCGGCAAGCCGAATTCCTTCACGATGTCCTCAAGCGCCTTCTCGAACAAACCCGGGCCGCGCTTGATCAACGCATCATGCAGCATCCAGAAGTCGCCGGTTTGCGCTGCGGCAAACTCCGTTAGCTCGGCCGCCTCGCGTGCGATCGGGCGATTCGAGACGGGAAGGTGGCGGAAGACATAGCGCATCCGTTCACCGAATCGGTCCCGGAGGTTTGCAACGATCTCATGTACCGCCTGACACGCCGCTGATGCGTAGCTGCCGTACTCGACCAGCGTCATTTCCGCGCCCTCCTCGCCTAACGAGTGGTCCCGCACCGGATCAACTGGCGGCTGGAGTTGAATTGGTCTGCTGACGGCCATGAAGATTAGCAGTTCACTATAACTAGAGAATTTATCCCCGTTGCAGATTGCGCGAGCCGCTCGGTCCAATCGACTAAATTCCGAAAGGTGAATGCGAATCCCCGCTGTTCAAACCATCCGCTACTCTTGCAGCGCAACCGGAACGCACTTCCCCTGCGCGGAACGAGTACAGTCAAGGTGGAGCGCAGCGCAAGCGAGCAATACCTCTAGGGCGCGCAGTGACCGATAAACTTGGCTATTTCGCCACGCCGATTTGCCACATCACCTGTCGTTGTCCGAAAAGAGGTAATCCTCATCCGTCACACCCTTGTTGTTCCAGTGGCTTATTGTGCACATCGTAATCTTAAATGGCTTTCCAGTGGGCGGATCTCCTTTCCATCGGTAGTTGGCATTGGCTTTGTGAATGTGCCTTCCATTTTGCCTATCACACACGTCGAATCGTGTGAGCCAAACTTCACAGGATGCGTCGGGATGCGAGTGTCGGCGCATAAACAAACATTGCCTTTAAATCGTCCGTGTGTTTCGCGAGTCCGTTGGTTTGTTGCCCACCGGCCAGTGGACCACGATGTCTTTTCCGCGACTCTCCTTTATCCTGCCCCACGTTTTTCCCTTCGTTAGTTTTATCAGCGAGTTCGGCCGTACCGCCGCTACCGACAGGTTCCTCTACGGACCCGTGCGCGCGATGGAGTTCCTGAATTCGTTGTTACGAACCTACCATCGCTTGGACTGCATGAATGAGTGCCCAGGCGGAGAGTGCTACGAAGACGGCAAGCAATACACCATCTCGCACGAAGCTGCGGCGCGCCTGTTCGTCATAACGCTGGCTTAAACGCAAGAATGGCATGATGCCATTGCTGGGAATGCTCTCGCGTGCGGCCAGGGAAAAAAGCGGCTGCGTTCCGTGTTCATTTTGGTATGCGGATGCGCAGATGCGCGTTCATCGCTCGGTATTCGGGCGAGCGGTCATTAAAGTTAACGAACCGATAACCCCGTCGCGCGTTACGTACGACGACGCCTCGGGGATGACGGTATACGACTACGTTTTCGTGCTGGTTGGTGTTCTGTTTGTTCATAATTCATAGCTTTCATTTGGAGTCAGTGCCGGCTGCCGCATTAGGGTCAACGATTGGAGTCTTTGTTCTCCACATTGGAAGTTTATTCCGTTGGTGACCGATCGACGATGACTTATTGTTGACTCAGTCGATAGCTTTTTGATATCAGAGCTGCTGTTGGTCTCATCTGCGGTCAACAACGGAAAATCGTCCAGCTTGGGTAATCGCCACCCGTGATGGCGAAACACGGCGCCGATGAATTTTCGCATTCGCTGCAAGTCCATGCCGGGCCAGCCAGTGAGGCGATAAATCCATTCCACGAGCTGAAGCCGTGTACGCAGAGCGCGCCGCGGAATCACGATCGGCTCCATGTTCCCGAAGGACAGCGTGATCCGGTCCGAATCGATGGTTATTCTATCTTGTTTGTTCTGTGCTTTCATTTGAGATCAGGGGGACTGCCTGCGCTGCGTAACAATAGGGCCGCCCGTGTACCCGACTATGGCTATGTTTCGATCTGTTTGATCAGATTTAACTATTGATTGCGCCTCTGCGACGAACTTTGCTGTCCGTGGTGCTTATAAGCGTTTCGAAGAGTTTGCCAGCGACGGGGTCACTGTGAATGCTTACTGCCCGGCGTAGTTGGCCCGGACATGTGGGCAGAGATGATCGGCGTGGCTGAAATCACTGGAGCGACAATCGGCGCCAGCTACGAAAAGTTTCTCAGCGGCATCGGCGTCTGACGCGCGGATGGCGTCGAAAGTGGCGCGCAAGTCTTGCCATGCTTTATCCCACGCTTCACGCCGCTCGGCGGAAATGTGCGGTTCACCCAACGTCCGAGCGTCTTTCAACATCCGCTCAAGTGTGGTCGCGAGTTCACTAATCTGTGACCATTTTTGCGTGAGACCGGCATTAATGCGGGATAAAATAAATACCACACGATCCCGGGACGGCTCGACTGACGCGTTCATAGAGAACTTCAACATCAGTTTCTTACATCTGTGGCAACGTCGAAGGACACACCGCGACCCGCGGCGTTGATTCGCGTTCGCACAAAGTCGAGCTGGTCCATCAGAGTAATGAGCGCGCGTTCGTGCCAGACTTCCGGATCAAAATAAAAGCCAACCCTGATAAGAGCGAGACACGATGATACCATAAGGAGGAAGCGCTGATGCCCGATCCGATCTCCAGAAAGCGGCATATGAACAAGGTTCTCGACCGGTGGGAAAACGAGGGCGGCATGCCCGCCCACCAGACGAACCGAAGCACTTCAATTTCATCTGATCACAAACCTCAAACAACCCGTCATATGAAAATTGTCCCGCACAAACGCGAAGTCACAAACGAGCTGCATCACACTCACAACGATCTGCCGGCACAAACGCGCACCGGCATGATTCCGATATTGAACGCGCGACTCGCCGACACAATCGATCTGCTCCATCAGGCAAAGCAGGCGCATTGGAACGTGAAAGGGCGCAACTTCATCGCATTACACAAATTGTTTGACGAAATCGCAGAAGCGGCAGACGAGCACATGGATTTGATCGCAGAACGCGCGGTGCAATTGGGTGGTGTTGCCGAAGGAACAATTCAGATCGGCGCGCGGCGGAGCGAACTGGAGCCGTACCCGCTGGAGATCTCAGATGATCAGGACCACGTCGCCGCGATGTCTGCGGCCCTGGCCGCCTACGGCAAGCGGGTGCGGCAAGCGATCGATCAGAGTGACGAGCTCGGCGACAAGGACACGGCCGACATGTTCACCGAAATTTCGCGCGCGGCGGACAAGTATTTGTGGTTCGTCGAGTCGCATCTCGATCGGGAAGCGCATCCTGCGCGCCGGCGCAAAGCCAGCTGAATTGCCGCGGCGAAACGTCCGCCGTTATTTCAAAACCGGTAGATCGCAGCAAGTCCGCTGTCAGTTGGCATCCGTTCTTTCGGCACAACGACAACCTGGCCGCCATTCTTCAGCACCAGTTCTGCGATGTCATCAAGCACGTCGTCAACATTAGGCTTCGCCAGTTCCTCAAATTGAATTTCGCCTGTGAGCGTATCGAAACGACCCGGAATTTGCCTGTCCGCTTCAACCAGCAGCGTGGCGACACGCGCCGCAACCGCGCTCCGTGCAATCTGCTCAAGATTATCGCTGCTCAAGCCGCGCGGTTTGGCTGCGCCGAAGATCTCAGTCAAACCGGCGAGTCGCGCGAGATAATGCGGCTGGAGGACCTCCCACGCCTGTTCGCAGAGCGCGTCGGGCGAGAGATCGCCGGGATAGAAATTGATCGGTTCGGATACGAGAAAGGGATTGTGGCTGATCCGGCGGAACAGACTCTGGTTTTCCGGCAATGCGGCAAGCAACAGCGGCAGCCTCGAGGGCCGCGAATAACGTTCGAGGATCGCGCGATCGACCGCGCGGAAAAAGCGCGTCGCGTCGTTTTCCACCAGATCGGATTTCGATCCTTCGCTGTAACGTAACCCCGGACTGCGCGGGGAGGAGGTCCAAGCCGAGAGATGGAATTCCTTCGCTTCGCCTCCGGGAACGTCAGCCGGTGAGCGTGGCACGATGGGATCGAGTTCTACTTCGTCGAGCGCGTCGCGATTTCCTTCGAAGAAGCTGATCTTCTCCTGGCTCACGCCAAGCAACTGGTAGTCATCGGCGGATTGCAAAATGCGGAGCAGCGGTTTGAGATGAAAACTGTCGGCCACGATGGCCAGCTCCGGGACGGCACGCCGAAGACGGTAAGCGCGGAAGAATCCCGGCGCGCCGAGCGCAGCCAGCCCCGTGAGAGTGGAATTCCAAAAAGCGCGGTCGTCAGCGAGCTTGTGAAATGGCTCGATGAGATGACGAATGTCGCGCGACGAGTAATCGCGCCGCAACGAGTGTTCCAATTCTTTCACAAGATTGCGAAAGCGGATCGGGTCCTGCTCGTTGTCCGGATGAACTCGATGCGTTGGTTGATACAGTGAAAGGCAAGGCGGCTCGGGATTGTTGAAAATGCCGGCCGCATAATCGCGATCAAGTGAGTCCATATTTCCTCCTGTGCATCATCCGTTGAATATTCGCACGCCAGCCAAGCTGCAACCCTGTCGTTTATAACGCATCGACTCGCTATGATCGACCGCCACGGTATTTTGGGTTTGAAGAAGGGCACAAAGATTGCGCGGCCGGGTTCACTGAATCAAAGACACGATGAAGATGGAAAGCGAAGATGCGAGCAATATGACGATAATGCTGCTCTTTAATTTCGATCACGCGGTCGATCTCGTTGTGCTCGGATCATGCTTTGGAACGGTGATGACGACGGTGATCGCCCCGATCACCGCTAGCGCTGCGTTGAAGAGCAGCCCCATCGCTGCCGCATACCGAATGGTTACGTTATCGGTCCGACCAAGAAACAGTTCGGCGAGTGGAGTGGATTGCGAATCAAGCGTGCTCAGTGCGCTGAAAATTGCCGCGGAAATCGCGACACCAAAGGCAGCGCCTAACGACGAAGCCATCTTGTAAAGACCGGAAGCTGAACCTCCTTTGTCCTGCGGCACGTTCGAGAGTGCGGCGTCGGTTGAAGGTAGTGGCATAAGAACCGAGTCCAATACCAAAATGCGTGAAGCCAATGAAGGCGACCGCCAGGTACTGCCAGGCTAAAAGGAAGATGCAGCAAGTCAGCAGAATACCCGCGGCGGTGATGCCGGGCTTGAGGCGCTTGTCCTGCGCACTCCGGTCGAAACGCACGGCGAAAACCTGCGCACGATGGCGGAGTTCACGATCGGAAAAGGCGAACGCGTGCCATTTGTCCTGACGTGGTTTCGGTTCTGAAACTCGGCGATGATCGCACAAGGCCGTCAAAACCTGTTCGTAATACTTTCTCGTGGACAGCTTGATGTGAGCGTCGGCCTCCAGGCGCTCGCGATAGATCGCGACAGCATCGGCGACTCGCATCTTGCCTGCACGGGCAGCCATTACGGAGGCTGCTCGAGCGCGAAGCTTGTGAAGCTCGTCGGTTAATCGCTGACGCGCGACCGTCAGCACCGGCGTCTCAAGGGACTTGACGTGCAACTTGCCCGCGACCCGCACTCGAACGTAGTATGTGCCGGAGGGAGTATATTTGACGAGGTTCTCGCCACATCGCTTCCATGTCTGCTCTGGAGCCGAATTTCTTGAAAGCATGGGACAGTATCAAATGCCAGTATCAAAAAGTTGCTCTTGGGCGAGAGCAAGATTGCCTCTTTCCCTCGTAAATTGGGCCTGTAGCTCAGCGGTTAGAGCAGGGGACTCATAATCCCTTGGTCCC
>JAICUQ010000113.1 GCA_025935755.1 Chthoniobacterales bacterium
CTGAGAAGAGCAGCATGAATGGCCGGCTATCTTCTCGGCTCATACCGCATCGCCACCGCTCCCGAGTCGAACTCCAACCGGCTTACGAATTTCAAGTCGACGCGCTTCGTTAGCCCGGCGAACAATGTCGGCCTATGGGCCACCGGCCGGAGCTCGATCACGAACTCGTAATCATCGATCAATCCCAACTCCCAAACGCCAGCGAAAGCTTCACGCCCCTACCAACAGTTCCTTACCCGGCTCACGCTTCAGCTCCTGAACGGCCTTCCCCAGATCCCCGTGCACGAGCTCCGCGTTCCAATCGACCCGTTTAAACGTGCTCGACACGACGTATTTCTTTGCTGCGGTCGATCGAGTCCAGCTCGAGGTGCGGCAAGCCGTGCCGCGCAGCAACAGCTTGAGCGTAGGTGCTCTTTCTGCAGCCAGAATTACCGAACACCAGCACTTTCATTGCGCCTAACGAGAAGGAGATAAAGCCACGGCCTGGTGTTGTGGCAAATACGCTGAATGGATTTGGCGACGGGCCTGCGGCTGAGTCGTCATCAATTGAGTTTGAATTGACAGCGGAGTTTAACAGATCGAGCTGCTACAATTTAATCTCCCGAAGCATGACGACGGATTCTTTGTCGCCGACCTCGCGCTCATATATCGCCCATCCGTTCTTTTCATAAACTGAAGCGGTCACAGCGAGGCAGTCGATGAAAAGGCCTTTGATGCCCGCTCGTGCAGCGATCGAAGCGGCTTCATGGAGGATCATCGAGGCAATCCCGCGGCGACGAAAGCCCGGCCTGACATAAACTGCCGCGACCCAGGGTGCATATTGGGGGCGATGAATGCAGTCGTTTTCGATGACGCAGCAACTTCCAACCGGTCGGTTATCGGCCAAAGCGATGACGCTATACGGCACAGTATCCAGTTTCGTGTGGCTGCGGAGCCAATTGAAAACAACCTCGGGCGAGTCGCATCGCTTGCTCCACCACTGTTCGTAGATCCAGCGTCCAACCGTCTCGAGGTGCTCTGGGCACTCCGATAGCTGCTTAAGCGCAACTGTCATTCCGCGGGACATTATCGCCTAACGAGACAGAAGTGAACTACCGCCACCGAGAGCGTGCGATGCTGGAAGTGAAAAGGTGCTAGCCATGTGAAAATGGGAGCGTACGCCGGGTCGCGGTTAACTCTTGGTCAGACGATGCGGTATTCACGAAGAAGTGCGTTCGTAAAAATTTACGAACAATCGTTCGTCTAATTCGGGGTTGGGTGAGGGCATCATGGTCATTGAATCAAGCCATTTAGTAACATTCCGATCCAATCGCATCTTTACGCGTCTCACAAGCGTAGACCGAAATCCGCTGGGGCCACCGGGCGCGCCGTAACGTGGTTCGCTAAATCGTTAGTCGCCGAATGCCGTCACACCAGCCGAAATCAGCTTGGTTACCGCGGTCGTGCACCACATCGAGTCGCACCGACAATCAGGCGATCACTTGTTTGAATGCATCGATGAAGCTTTGCATCTCGCTTTTTTTGCCGATCGTTAGGCGCATGTAAGTTGGGAGGGCTGGGAACAAGCGGCCGACATGAACCTTGCGCTGTTTCATTGCCTGGATCAGCGGGGTCACCGGGCGTTTGCAATCGAACATGATGAAGTTGGCTTGGGACGGGATTTGTTTATAGCCCATCTTGTCGAGTTCTGAGGTCACAAACGCTTTCGCTTCGCGGTTCATACGCTGACCGTTTGGGACATGATCAACGTCATCAAGACTTGCGACTGCCGCAGCCAGAGCCATGCAGTTCACGCTGTCCCACATCTGATTTCGGCGGAGCCGATCGATCGCATCTTTCTGCGCAACGCAATAGCCGCAGCGCAATCCGGCCATGCCGTAAATTTTCGAGAATGTCCGCGACACAATCAGGTTCGGATGATCTTTCACCAGCGGGATCACGCTCTCGTAATCGGGGCTATCAGCGTAATGGAAATAGGCTTCGTCCACGAGAATCGTCGTCTGCGGCGGAGTCTTCGCGATGAAATCTTGCAGATCATTCTTTGGCGTAATGCTGGCAGTCGGGTTGTTCGGGTTGCAGACGTAAATCAGTCCCGCTTTCGCAGAGGCAAGCATCTTCGTAAGATCGTGCGCATAGGTCGGTGTGAGCGGCACCTTTACGACTTCCGCTCCTTGAGCGCTGGCGTTGTGTAGAATCGCCTCGAACGTCGGGTCGGCTACTACCAAGGCCCCATTCTGAGGTCCGGTGAATGTTTCTGCGCATAATTTCAGAATCTCGCCGGAGCCGTCACCGAGCAGGATCTGATCGTGATTGATCCCGTTCAGCTTTGCCAGCTTCTCAATCAACACGTTGTCGTGTTCGTCGGGGTAACGACAGGCAAGGCCGAACGAGTCGGTCATCGCCTGCAACGCTTTTGGGGACGGGCCGTAAGGATTTTCATTCGCGCTCAATCGAACAATGCCTCCGCCCGTTGTAAGCGTAGTTCCGACCTGGGTCGGTTTTGCGAAAGAAACTTGCGGCCTAACGAGGGCCGCTGCCGCACCTGCACCGAGCAGACGCGCAAAATCGCGACGCGAAATCGGGATGGTATTCATGAAATGATCCTTACGGCTTTTCACCGTTAAAGCCAGCCGAATTGCGATGGAGTAGCGCGCGCGTCGCGCGTGCTGGTTGAAAACCTTTGGCTTTGCTGCAGATGAGAGAACCGATTCGAAGTGGAAACGGACTGGGCAATTCGCCTCGGAGGGGGCCGTCACAAGCAACGAGGGCTTCCGAGCCGTCGTCCTTGGGTATTCGACGGCTGCCAAAGCCATCGCTCGTTGATTTTTCATCGATGTGTTCGCCATTACGAGTGCCGGCTGCGATGATTCAAACTCCGGAATCCAACGCTCCAGGCATCCACCTGTTCATCCTGAGCGAAGCGAAGGATCTCTGGATTTTGCCGTCCTTGAATTCGAGACGCGCGCTACCCGGAACGCAAGTCTGCGATTAGAATCCTGCTGTGATTTTTTCGCTATTGACAGAGCGCAGACGACGGCGGTTGCGGGCACGGCCGTTCCCTGACGAATGGCTGACGCTGATTCAACAACACGTTGCATTCTTCCGCCGACTATCCGCGACTGATCGCGCGGAACTCCTCGGCCACACCCAGGTATTTCTTGTCGAAAAGCGCTTCGAAGGATGCGGCGGTTTGGCCATCACTGATGAAGTGTGTCTGACTATTGCCGCCCAGGCTTGTCTTCTATTGTTGCACCGCAGAACGGATTATTTTCCACAGCTGCTCACGATTCTCATTTATCCAACCACTTACATGGCGGAAGAAAGCAGACAGGTTGGCGAGCACCTTTGGGAAGAGGGGACAGTAAGTCGCCTCGGCGAGACGGGCCGTCGAATGGGATCATTGGTTCTGTCATGGGATGCGGTCAAACATGGAGCAGCTAATCCTTCCGACGGAAAAAACGTCGTACTTCACGAGTTTGCGCATCAACTTGATTTCGAAAACGACGCAGCGGACGGAGTGCCCGGCTTGGCGACACGCGAACAGCAATTAGCCTGGGCCGCCGTGATGAGATCCGAATATGCGTCACTCCGCGCTGCCGACCAGAGCGGTGTTCCCACGCTGCTCGACACGTACGGAGCAACTAACCCTGCCGAGTTCTTCGCCGTTTCGGTAGAAGCATTTTTTGAGCGGCCGCGCGCGTTGCGTGCGCACCATCCAAAACTATACGCTGAGTTGCGATCGTATTTTCAACAGGATCCGGTGGAATTCTCGGCTGAAGCAGTTTTGGAATCGACCTGATCGGTGATCAGTGATCCGTCACCGGCAAGTGAGCCGCAACAGCATCAAACTCCGTTCACCGTTCACTGATCACCCGCGAACCACTGTCACTGCGGGACGTAACACAACCATCCTGTTTGTCCTGTCTGTGGGAGCATCCTTGCTTGCACGAGATGAGCAGGCTGGAAGCCTGCTCGACGGATCAGGCAGGATGCCTGAGTTACATAACGGCGCCGCAGCTATTGCGGCTGCGGCACGATTCGAATATATGGCTTGGGCGCTTTCCAGCCTTGCGGATAACGTTTCTTCGCCTCTTCGTCCGACACCGAACCGGAGATGATGACGTCCTCACCGGGCAACCAATTGACCGGCGTGGACACCTGGTGCTTCGCCGTCAATTGCAATGAGTCGATCACTCGCAGCACTTCATCGAAATTCCGGCCCGTGCCCATGGGATAGACAAGGATTAGCTTTATCTTCTTGTCAGGTCCGATGACGAAAACATTACGCACTGTCGCGTTGTCGGCTGCCTTGCGCGATTTGGCATCACCTTGCGTATCGGCTGGCAGCATCCCATAAAGTTTTGCCACATTAAAATCTGCGTCACCGATGATTGGGTAATTCGGCGCGTGACCTTGGGTTTCCTCGATGTCTTTCGCCCATCCTTCGTGATCGCCGGTGGAATCGACCGATAATCCGATGATCTTTACGTTTCTCTTGTCGAACTGTGGTTTTATTTTCGCCATGTATCCAAGCTCTGTCGTACAGACCGGCGTAAAATCCTTCGGATGCGAAAACAAAACGGCCCATGAATCACCGATCCAATCATGGAAACGGATTCGGCCTTCAGTGGTTTGCGCTTCAAAGTCTGGCGCTGTCTCCCCAATTTTCATCTTGGTTCCTCCTCGGTTATTTCGGAATCTTATTTCAGATACGAACGGTAAAAGTCAACCGTCGCTTTGTGAGATCAACTCGCAAAATTTCTGCAGATCGATGTTGCCGCCGGAGATGATTGCGACGATCGGACCCTTCCCGGCTTTACCGCTCAACGCAGCGGCGACGGGCATTGCACCAGCGCCCTCGGCAACAACCCTTGCTTTCTCAGCCAACAAGCGCATCGCATTTTGTGTTTGCTCCAGGGTCACAACAAAGCTCCCATCGACAATCGGTTTCATCCGTTCCCACATGCGCGGGAACATGCTTTGACCTCCTGCTCCGTCCACGAATGAAGCTTGCCAGTTTGGAAACGCCTGCGGCGACCCTTTCTCGAACGAAAGCGCAGCCGGTGCCGCGGTCTCAGGTTCAACACCGAAAATCTTTACTTCCGGTTTCACTGCTTTCATCGCGCTGGCTACGCCTGCGATGAGTCCGCCGCCACCGATACTGGCGATGACCGCGGTGACGTCCGGGACGTCTTCGAGGATTTCCAATCCCATCGTGCCGTGACCGGCAATAAAATCGTTGTCATCGAATGGATGAATGAATGTTCCGCCAACTCCGGGAAAGGATCTTTCATCGAGTGCTTTCCAGGCGACCTCGTACGGGACTGGAACGAGTGTCGCCCCGAGAGCTTTCATTCTTTCCAATTTCGACTTCGGGGCGGTTTCAACGACAACGACCGTGCACGGCACGCCTGCGGCTCTCGCCGCATAAGCAACGCCCTGACCGGCGTTGCCTGCACTGATTGTCCAGACGCCACGTTTCCGATCCGCGTCAGACAATGCGGCCACGGCATTGGCTGCGCCGCGCAACTTATATGCGTTGATTGGTTGCAGGTTTTCCAGCTTGAGACGGAGGTCTGGAAAGTCCGGTCCGAGTTCGAGACGAACCGTTGGCGTGCGAACAATCGTTTTCGCGATGCGTTCCCGCGCAGCGCGTATTTCTGAGAGTTCAATCGGTCTAACGGGTTCCAGCGTCGTTGACATGCGACTAGTGTAGAGGTCACTTCAATCGCCGCAATCCAGTCTTGTCATGTTGAGCGTTGCCGAAAAAACGTCCGAGGTTGAAAGCCTGGCCTTGCCGACTTTCGTCCGCTGCGTCGCAGCTTCGCTCCGCTCACAATGACAGTCGAACACGGGTGGCGACCGACTGCACGTTCGTTAGGCAATACTTGCTTAAAAGATCTTATCCGAATCCACCAGAATGGTTACGGGACCTTCGTTCGCTAACTCGAGGGACATCATTGCGCCGAAAACTCCTGTCGCAACCGTGATGCCCAGCGTGCGCAACGCGTCCGCGAACTCTTCGTACAGATTCTTTGCCTGTTGGCCCGGGGCCGCGGCAACAAAGCTCGGCCTGCGCTGCCCACGTGCGTCGCCATAAAGCGTAAACTGCGAGACTACAAGCGCGCTGCCTTTTACGTCCAGCAATGAGCGATTCATTTTGCGCTGGTCGTCCTCAAAGATCCTCAGGTTGGATATTTTCTCGGCCATGCCAATCGCTACCGGCGATGTATCCTCGCGGCCGATGCCGAGCAACACGACAAGTCCACCTGCAATTTCTCCCGTCACGCTGCCGTCTACGAGCACACGCGCGCGGCTTACACGCTGGACAACAGCTCGCATTCTTACCTTAGAACGCTCGGCAGGGGCACTCCTTTAAAGCTAACGCTGGTCCTTCGATCCGCGGTCCATCCGTGAAACGGATACGATCTGGCCGGAAACCGTGTTCTGGAGTGGATCGGCAAAATCGCATCGCCAGGGCCTTTCCATCCGTGATGGCTTGGAGCAATCGACTACAGCTAAAGGTAATTTTATAAAATACACAAAACTGCTTGCTCGAAAAAACTTTTATGTAATCGTTTGCGCCCTTCAATCGAGGCCCCCGCCGAGCAGCAGAAAATGACATCCATCTCAACTTTCCTACTTTCTCAGCGCGTTCTAAGACCAGCGACAATTGCTGCACTGTTGTTTTTCGCAGTGGCAACTCCCAGCCGGGCGGACACGGTCACAGTAACTAACACAAACGACAGCGGCCCAGGTTCGTTGCGCCAGGCACTAGGCATGGTAAACGACGGGGATACCATTGATTTCGCAGTCACTGGCACCATCACCCTAACAAGCGGAGAGCTGCTGGTGAACGATAACATCACCATCTCGGGGCCGGGGGCTGCCAACCTCGCAGTAAATGGTAATCTCATCAGCCGCGTATTTCACATTGGCTCAGGCAAAACTGTGATCATTTCCGGGTTAACGATCGCAAATGGGTTTATCGAGTTTGGCGACAGCGGAGGCGGCATCTACAATGATCATGCGACTCTGACGATTGACGGCTGCACCATGAGCGGCAACTCGGGAGGCAGTGGTGGCGGGGCAGTTTATAATGATGGCACGTTTGGGACTGCGACACTGAACGTGACCGGCAGCGACCTTACCGGCAATTCAGGGTTTGATGGTGGCGCCATTTTCGGCAATGGATTCTCCGGTAACACAACAATAAACGTTGACGCTACTACGATTGCGGGTAACTCCGGCCAGGAAGCGGGCGGGATCTATAGCCAAGGTGGTGGTGGGCAGACCGGTAACGCCACACTCAACATTAGTGATAGCACTTTGAGTAATAACTCTGGAGAGCTCACTGCAGGCGCTGTTTACAGCAACGGTTCTGGTTCAGGTATGGCCACATTACGGGTCAGCAACAGCACTTTCAGCGGCAACTCGGCTCCGAACCTCAACGGCGGGGCCATATACAATGATGGCTCGAATGGAAACGCTATCGCTCAAGTTAGTAACACTACTTTTAGCGGAAACACCGCCGGCGACACTGGCGGAGGCATTTTCAATGCCGGTAGTTCCGGCATCGCAATAGTGGAGATTGGCGACACGGTTCTGAATGCTGGAGCTGTGGGAGCTAACATTGCGAATGAGGGCGGCACTGTCACGTCACATGGTTACAACATCAGCAGCGATAACGGCGGGGGCTACCTGACCGGTCCCGGGGACCAAATCAACACGAATCCAATGCTCGGTGCGTTGCAGAACAATGGGGGGCCGACGTCCACTCACGCGTTGTTACCAGGGAGCCCCGCCATTGATACCGGCGATCCAGGTTTTACGCCACCGCCATTGTATGACCAGCGTGGTACAGGGTATCCTCGCGTCGTCAACGGCCGCATAGATAAAGGCTCGTTTGAAGTGCAAACCGGAGGTACGCCGACTCCGACACCAACGCCAACGGCTACCGCGACAACAACACCCAGCCCGAGCGCGACGCCTACCGCAACAAGCACGCCGAGTACAACCCCCAGAGTTACTCCGACGCCGAGGCCCCGTCCCACGCCGGCCCGTCGTCCGACGGCTTCAACGTAAAGGCGCAATGATTTTCCGTCGCAAAACGTCCAGCGCCGGAGAGGAAGAAGGGTCAAATTAGGGTTGCATTGACATTCACAGACTCGCTTAGGCGCGACTGTGCTGGGGTAACCGCAAGCAGCACCGGCTGCAGGGCGCCAGCAAGATAATGCTCCCGGAGGCTTATCTTACTCTTGCGCTTATACAGAGCGCGGAACGGCCTGCAGCGTCCGCTATCGCAAGCTTTTCTGCAGTAAATCGGCGAGACGCCAGCCGGCTTTCTGAAGCTCGTCGCGAACGACGTCACGTGCCCATGTCCGATACGATCTCTCACCGAGCGATCGTTTTTCCACTGCCTGGCCTGCCGCGACGATACCGCTGTCATCGACGACTGGCTTCACACGTTGAAAGTGCAAACGCGCGTGCGCCTCGCGAGCAATCGGCAGAATTTCGTCCGCCCAAATTTCGGCATAACTATCAATCGCGATATTCGATGGCATCTGCCAATTGCGCGGTTCGTGCGTGGCAAGATCGTGCACGATTTGTTGTTTGAATGGTTCGATTCGCATTTCGAATTCCTTTTTCGGTAACCTGCCTGGCAACAGAGGGAAAAGCGCGTTTACGGTATCGTTATCCCAAAAGCCGTGGAACTTCTTCTTGCGGATCCCTCGTCGACGCCGGGGTTCATCGCTTAGCTCGAGAGTGAAAGTGTTTCCGCCTTCATCCGCCAGTGCTGATTTGTCCTTCTCAGGATCCGCGGGACCGCCTGGGGCATCGAAGTATGCCGCACCAACGTGCAGCGGTTGGTGAATATCCCCGACCAGGTGCGCCAGGAGAATAACGGCCACACTCTTTGTGATCTTACGTTCGTTCTGCTCGGGGATGCGCCCTCGCAACACGTCGATGGAGAATGGAATCATGTGCACGATGTCCCAGCTGCTCCGACCAATATTCCCTTCACGATATCGTTGAATGGGCATCACGGGGACATCAGTGTAATGAAACCAATGGTGGGAAGGCGCTGGCGACCTGGGATCATGCGTTGGTTGATTTGCGCGCCAGAAATCGCGCAGTTGCCTGTCGATCTTACGACCGTGCGCGTAACGAAATGATCTCGGGTCGTCTACGCCGTTTTTGTCCCAGCGCTTAATTTCGTCTGCGATCAGGGCTGCTTTCTCCAAGGTGAGTCCATCGAGTAATGCGTAGATTTTTCCAGCTGTAGGCGTATTCGCCAGACGCTCGTCCGCGATCGCGCCGACGATCTCATGTCCCAAGGGCCCGTAAGCGAGAATCGAAGCGCGGAAAGTGAGCAAAACGAAAACGACGAAAATCCTCCGGTGAGCGCAGTTCATTTGTGCGTTGCGGCGATCAGAATCTCACCGAGCCATCAAGCAGATGGAATTGCCAGGCAAACAATCCGAATGCAATCCCGCCAAGGGCCAGAAGAATTGCGTGAGCGCGAAACCAAAATCCGTGCCCAGGCAGCCTAACAAATCGAACTGCTGTGATAATCAAAAGCACCACGCCGGCAATCAAGATCCAGCCGGTGACATGGAACGCCTGCAACCACGGATTGATAGCGTCCCCGAGGATGACGATGTGCTCCAAGCCCTGACTAAACATGATGATTGGGGCAAGAACGAAAATCACCTGGCCCAGGCAAACAATTCGCGAGAAAAAATACAAAAGACGATTGCTTTTTGTGTCGAACAGCGGGCGCTGATATCGTTTGCGAATGATGGCCGCGACGGGCCAAAGCAATACGGTTAACAGCGCGAGCAGCAAGCTTCCACCGACCAGAACACCTACGAAAACCTTGCTCGCGTACCACGGAACTCGCTGTCCTTCGTAGATCGCAGGGAAGGGGAGCAATTCATCGACGAAACCCGACGCGTTGCGACGAAAACCAATTTTTTCCAAACCGTCCACCTCTCGATAAATGAGCGGAGCGATCTCGCGCCATCGCTTGAGGTCTCCGCTCTGGTTCTTCATTCCTTCGACTCGGACAACGCCTTCCTTGTCGCTGGTGACGCTAAACTGATCGAGTAACGCGAGAATCTTCAGGAATGTTGTCTCGCCGCGCCGGGTTCCCTCATAGACGCCGGTCACTGCATGCCCGTCCCCTTTCGCAGTGTTCAGATCAACATCGGTCTTGGCTTTGGCTGCACTCGGAAAATAGCGATTTACGAGAGTGCGCCAGACTTCACCGCGGCCTCCACCCACGTCTCTGCCGAGGCTGTTGTATGAGAGGAAATAGCCAAGGTGCGCGTCAGGAACGAGGATCATGTCGCTGTGGAAATAAACGGTGTCACCGCCGTGACCGATGATGCGAACCGGATCGGTTAAGTATTCCATGAACGTGATGCCGAGCCCAGGGAGCATCGGGTGAAATTCAAATTGCCGCGTCTCCATTTGCCTCACGGTCTCCGGTTTTAGAATCGACACACCGTCAACCGCGCCATCTTGAAGAAAGGCGAGCATGAACCGCGTCATGTCAGCGGCCGTTGTGGTGAGAGCTCCGGCGGGCGCTGCCTGCACCCATTCGAAATCGCGCGGTTTTTTCGATGCGCTGAGATAACCTTTCGACATTTGCGGAGCGAGCTGCGCCGGCAGCGGTTGGTCGAAGGTCGAGTGGTTCATCCCCAGCGGCTTCAAAATGTGGTTCTCGATATAACGCTCGAACTTTTCGCCGCTTACTCGCTCAACGATGTATCCAGCGAGGGTGAATCCGTAATTGGAATAAGACGGAATCTTGCCCGGCGGGAAAATGCGGGCGGGCATCTCGTTCACGAGATACGTCCGCAGCGGTTTGATATCCCTTTCGTTCGCGACAAAAAGATTCTTCAAGGTCTCCTCAAACCCGGCCGTGTGAGTAAGCAATTGCCGCAGCGTAACAGGTTGCTGATAAGTCTTCGGGATCGCGAAGTCCACGTAGTCATTCACGTCGCGGTCGAGGTCGAGCTTGCCTTGTTCGACCAACTGCATCACGGCAGTGGCAGTGAATAATTTCGAGATGGAACCCGGGCGAAACAAAGTCTCGTCAGGAAGCACCGGCTTCTTCTCTTCAACGTCAGCGTAGCCGTATCCTTTTTGAAATAACAGTTGCCCATCTTTCACCACCGAAATCACAGCGCCCGCAATGTTTCGATTTCGCAGTTGCGAGGGAATCAGCGCATCCAGAAAAGGCTCGAGATCGGCTTTGGTTAATTCAGGTGTGGCATTTGCCTGCGGCGTGACAACCGGAGCGTTCGCGGTCGGCGGCGATGGCGCCGTCGTTAGGGGCGACGGCGCAGGTCCTTGACCAGTTGCGACGCAAATCGCGAGGGCGTACGCGCCGACGAACGCCATAAATTGTACGTGCGTCGAAAACGCAAGCTGCATATCGCAGCGCAGTCTGGCAGTTCCGTTGCGCAACTGACAAGCCTACGCTTCGCTTGCAAGCCGCGAGCGAATTTCTTCGATCCGTTTTTGCAGCTTGGGAAAATGTGATCCCGGCCAGTATATCTGTTTGCAGTTGGGACACCGGCGGAACTGGTCGTAGTAGATTTTGGTGGGCGGTTCGAGTTCGTCCATTATTTCCGCTTTGTCTGCTTGCGTTAAAGGCGCGTTACATCGCAGACAGCGAGTAAAAGGAGCTATTGCTTCCGAGAGACCAAAACGCCGGATCACCTCGATC
>JAICUQ010000232.1 GCA_025935755.1 Chthoniobacterales bacterium
ACGTTAGATTGGCCACTTTAGACTAAATCGCAATTGGCAATTGGGGGGCAAACTTGGATTTGAACCAAGAATAACCCCGAAAGCTTTCGGGGCTGTGTTACCGTTACACCACGGGGTATAGGATCCGGGCTTTAGATTCGCGAATTTCGTCTCCAGCGCAATTTGCGCAATTCGAATAACAGTTAAGGCTCCGGTGCGGCGATCGGTGATCCTTTAGATCAGTGCCTCCGAAAAACAAATGCCTAGCAACTAGCCATTAAAATCACGGTTGAATGAGTGGCGGCGCAGCCAGATCGTAGTTGCGCCGTGGCCAAAGCGACGCCTGTTATGGAACGCACGACATTCCTCAAAAATTATCGCATCCGTCTTCAATATGACGGGACGCCGCACGACCCTGATCGGAAGGGAGCCGTAATTCGCTACGAAGGGGTGGATGAGCGTACCGCCGAACCGGTGTCGGTGACATTGCTCCCTGTCCAGAGCATCGATCCAGCTGACCGGGAAGGATTTGAGGAGAATTTATCGTCAGCTCAAAAGTTGCATCACGTCAATATCGCTAAAGTCCTCGATTTTGGACGCGAAGGCGACGATTTCGTTTACGTATCCGAGCGGCTTGGGGGTGAGACACTCGCGTCATGGGTGCGTAGCCACGGGCCTATGCCTGCTGACGCTGCATTGCGAATCGGCGAACAAGTCGTAAGCGTGTTGTCCTCGGCGGGGTTTCATAAGCTTCCTTATCCGCCCATTCAACCTTCGGATATCGTGCTGGTGCCAGGGCAGACCGCTGAAGGCACCTGGCCGCTGGTGAAAGTGACCAACTTCGGAGTGCCAGAGCTGAAAGCTCGATCCGAGCCTCAGCCAATTGAATCAAACGGGCCGGATAAATCCGTCGCCAACCAGGTCGTGAGTGACCAACAATTTGCCCTGCCGACGACTGATGTTCGGTCGGAAATCTATTCACTCGGTGTAACGCTCTATTTTTTGCTCTCTGGTGTTGCGCTCTCAGCCGAGGCGCTGCGGAACGGTCCGAAATTTTCAGGATTTCCAAAGCCGTTGCGAGCGCTGTTAGGCCGCTTGTTACATCGCGATCCTGATAAGCGTCCGAAGGATTTGCTGATCGTGACCGAGTTGATCCGCGAATCACTTGGCAAAATCGAGCGGCGACGCGAACTGTCTGATCGCTACGGTATCCCTCTAAGGACAAGCGTTCCGCGGCCGAGAAAGGCTAGACCCAGGCCCCTGGTGCAAGCCGCGGCAGCGGTCGGCGTGTTTCTGTTGCTGCTATTAGTCGCAGCAGCATTTGCGCCCATCGTGTTCCCGGACACAATCAGCAAGTTGGTTCGTGGAATCCAAAAACCAAAGGAAATTGGTGTTCTGGTCGGTGTCCCGGATTCTTCACCAGCGGCAAGCCAGTCGCGGGCGCTGAGTCAGCTCCCAGTAAATCCGCCCGCGTCGCCTCCGGCGATTGTTTCGTCGCGGCCAGCAAATCAAACTGCCGTGCCTGAAACTCCGGCGGCCTCAAACGCCTCCAGCACTCCGAATCCCTTCCACATCGCGGAAGCGGATGTTCAACAGGCCAAAACGGCGAGCTCGCAGCCCCAGCCCGCTGGTCCAACGAATTCAGCGGAAAATTCTGCAGGAGCATCGCCCGATAGCTCTGCTCCTCCTGCAGACACAAACACAAACTCATCAGCTCAGGCAAACAGCGAACCGGCGGAGCCGGCGCCAGCTACGACCAGGCAACCGACTTCCAAGCACAACGAAAAATCTGTTGCGTCTACATCCAAACGCGTCCGCCCCAGCCGGGGTTCTGCCGCATATTCCCAACAGGGTCGTACTCATTTGATGCGCAGTCGTGTCAGGGGGATCACGGCCGATGGACGATTGATCCTTCGTTTGCCGTCCGGGCGAACTGCAATCGTTGCCCCGGACGAAGACGCACCGGTGCGCCGCCATCGGAACAGGGTTTACATTGACCGCGACCAGATGTTCGGTCCTCCTCCCGGATTTGAGCCGGACTATTAGCCGGGCGACTGAAACGACCCAGCGGCGTCATTCCTGTGCAGTGCCGAAGTGCCGGCGACCTAAGTAAGCCACCGGACGCCAATGGTTTTTTATCGAAAAAAAAGCTTGCCATGATTTATGATTTCCGGCATACCTCGCGCTCGTGCGGGGACGACGAATCTTCTTAGCACTGGCAGCTGCATTGGTATCGGTGACATTCAGCGCGGGCACACGTGCCCAGGGGCTGGCACCCTCCTCATTGGGCGGAGACACTCAAAGCAACGAGGTCACAAACGATGCAGTCCAGGTGATCACGGCGAAGACTGAGCCAACGATCTCCAAAAAGACGAGAAAACTCCTCGCACAACCAGTGCACCGAACCGCTGAGAAATCAGTGCACACGCGTACGTTAAAGTCGACATCAACGGTCGAGAAGGTGGCTTCGCGAGCAACTTTCACCATGGATCCGGTACGCCCGATGGAGCAGCCAACCGTAAATCAAACCGCACAGCATGGCAGCCGCTTTAGCTTCAATTCTCCGCAAGGTAAAAAGGAATCAGTGCCGGTCATCAGCGATTATTATCCGAAGCGCCTTGTTTATCCGTACGCCAAAATCGATCGGCGCATCGACAACCGATTAGTGCAAGCAGCGACCCTGGCGCAGGAGCGCGCCCATGCGCACTCACGTTCGCGATGCTGGCATTATGTCAAAGATGCCTTGCTAGCGTCCGGTGTAATCGAGTCTCGCCCGAAAACAGAGCTTGCCAGAGACGCTGCGTCCGAGCTCGTGAATAATTACGGCTTCAAGAAACTGTCGATCACCGATCCATTTGCTGCGCCTGTAGGTTCAGTGCTCGTGTATGGCACCTCGCGAAGCGTGGGGCATGTTGAAATTCGTACCAAGGATGGTTTCGTCAGCGACTTCCGTTCGGCGACACCTTCCCGTCGCCCGTTGATGGGTGTTTACGCAAAGCTGTAATCTCGCACCCGAGCAGACACCGCTTCGGTTAGGCAGGCACGGCACTTCGCGTGCCGTCCGCATCAGCTAACCGCTCACAACGGACTCCGGGCCTGCCCATTTTCGCGATCATCGCCTGTCAGATCCGCAGCTAATCACGCCTGTGGCTGGCAAAGACATGAACTGTTGATGTTCAAATCAGCTTTTGCCCAAACTTTTTTGAACTTCGACTGCGTCAGAGCAATTTCATGGGGGTTTTTG
The DNA here is from genome assembly GCA_025935755.1 of Chthoniobacterales bacterium. Lineage (GTDB taxonomy): Bacteria > Verrucomicrobiota > Verrucomicrobiia > Chthoniobacterales > UBA10450 > Udaeobacter. Next base: position 3,224 of record JAICUQ010000232.1, read on the forward strand.
TTTTGCTTCCGCAAACTTTCCGCGAGTCCCAACAGCGACCACCCGTTTTCGGGCAGGCGCGCAAGATCATCGCGGTAGACCTGCTCGGCCTCTGCGAAGCGTCGTTGCTTCATCAAAACCGCTCCAAGCGAGTGACGCACTGGAATCATCCAGCCCGGAGGTTCATCATATTTAAGGGCGTCTTCCTTTTGGATTGCGATCCGCAATTGTTCAATTCCGCGATCGATCTTTCCTTCGGCGATCAAGATCTCGCCTTCGACCATGGGAATGGCTATGCCGAGAATGGCTTCACAACTATTGTTGCTCACGAAATCATCCTTTGGCACCAGCCTGGCGCGTTCGAGAAAAACAGTTTGTGCTTTGCGTGCGTTAACCGTGTCACCTTTCGCAGCATACGCGATCGCGCGAGCGGCGTGGTGAAAGGCGCGTGTGAACCACATCTTCTCGGTATACTTCTCCGGCTCGGAGAGGATTTGATCCCATAGGCCAAAGCGGACCATGACTTCCAGCGGCATCGCGACGTTCCCTTCTGCTTGCAATGGGTTTTCGTCTAAGAATTCGGGCGGC